>CAZSCK010000063.1:3406-14860 GCA_964605385.1 uncultured Thioalkalispiraceae bacterium | reverse complement strand
AATCAATTATCCCTCGACTCGGGTTCCAAACTTCGTTCTCGAGCATTGTTCTACCTTTGCTCATCCTTGAGCTCGTACCTCCTCCATCCATGGAGTCGTCCCTTTTGGCAGGTAGGGAGCAATATCATTACAGATATCATGTTAATCCAGAATTCTCTAGAAAAATCAGGTTTTGTATTATTTATCCTAAATGTAGCACCTCGTGAAAATACTAAACTATCTTCTCCCCTGAATGCCGATCAGTTACGAAATTGTAGGTGCGAATTCACACGCAGAGGTGAAAAATGACCACATAGGTCAATATTGACACCGTGTTCGAATAAATCCAAACCTACATAAATCTAATACTTTAAGTGAACGGCATTATCCTCTCCCCCAGTATTTTTTCTGGAATGCTATGATATAATTTATAATTCCATTATTATTCAATTGGTTACAGTAAAAATCAGTAGTAACAGTTAACAGCACAAAGGAATAACTTGACTATTGTTCTGTATAGGCTATTCTAGTATTCAATTACTTAATTGAATAGTGGATATATTATGTCGTTAGCTATACTTATTTCAGGTTTGATTACCGGTTTATTACTCGGTGTTTTTGGTAGTGGTGGCTCGATTATTACTACGCCGGCTTTGCTGTATTTATTAGATGTTGAGCCAAAATCGGCCATTGCCATGAGCCTGGGAATTGTAGCGGTCACCGCAACCATTACCGCACTTCAGCACTGGCGCTGGGGTAATGTGAATTTAAAAATTACTGCTGTATTTGGTGCTTTTGGTGTTATGGGTACCTATGCGGGTGCATTGCTAGGCGTTATCACCCCCGTTGTCATCCAATTAACAATCTTTGCACTCGTCATGTATGCCGCGGCTTATAAAATGTTAAAGCCACAACATAAGTCTCTCGGTGCAGCTGCTGTGAC
Source organism: uncultured Thioalkalispiraceae bacterium (assembly GCA_964605385.1). Lineage (GTDB taxonomy): Bacteria > Pseudomonadota > Gammaproteobacteria > UBA6429 > Thiohalophilaceae > JAGLTQ01. The sequence goes on along the minus strand of CAZSCK010000063.1, from coordinate 13,938 downwards.
AGGTTGCCTTGATGGTTATAGTGATGAACTACAATATACGCATATTGCTATCCATGGAATTGTCGTTGGAATATTAACCGGTGTGGTTGGTGTGGGTGGTGGTTTTCTTATCGTACCCGCTTTAGTTTTGTTATCTGGCTTGCCGATGAAACAAGCGGTCGGTACTTCACTTAGTATTGTTGCTCTTAAGTCATTCGCTGGCTTTGCGGGTTATGCCGGTGCTGTTGAAATTAACTATACGCTAATGGCGAGTTTTACCGGTGTCGCTATAGTTGGCAGCATTATCGGTAGTCTTATTAGTAATCGATTGCCAGCTGCATTACTGAAGCGAGGCTTTGGTACATTTTTAGTTTTTGTTGCCAGTTATATTCTGTTTAAGAGTGTAGTCTAAAATGCAAACACCGATTTATTTAGATTACAACGCGACAACCCCTGTTGATCCTAAGGTGGTTGAAACCATTGGTGTTTATTTAACAAATCACTTTGGTAACCCTTCATCTTCTCACTCCTATGGTCAACAAGCTTATGAAGGTGTTGTATGGGCCAGGCAACAAGTTGCAGGATTGATTGATGCAACAGAAGATGAAATTGTTTTCACAGGCAGTGCAAGTGAAGCCAATAACATGGCAATTTTAGGTACAGCACGTGCTTTACGTCACAAAGGACGTCATCTTATTACAACCGCTATAGAGCATCCGTCAGTTCTACAGCCGTTTTCTCAGCTGAAAAAAGAAGGGTGGGACATTACGATTTTACCTGTGGATCAATATGGTCGGGTTAAATTGAGTGATATGCGTCAGGCAATTCGCCGCGATACAGTCCTGGTTTCAGTTATGCATGCGAATAATGAAGTAGGCACCATTCAGCCGGTTGAAGATATTTCTCGTTTACTACGTCCGTTGGACATCGTCTTTCATGTTGATGCGGCTCAATCTATAGGCAAGATACCGGTATCGGTCAATATACTGGGTGCTGATTTACTAACCATTGCAGGACACAAATTATATGCACCAAAAGGTGTAGGTGCTTTATTTATAAAAAAAGATATCGACCTTTTACCGTTGACGTTTGGTGCCTCGCAGGAGCATGGTCGTCGTACAGGTACGGAAAATGTTGCTTTTATTGCTGGATTAGGTACAGCGGCTTATTTAGCGAAGAGTCGATTGGATATAGAAGAAGCACGTTTAACCTATAAACGGAATATGCTGCATACCTTATTAAGTAAGGAAATTAAGGGGCTTCAGTTAAATGGTCATCCTGATATGCGGTTACCAAATACCTTAAATTTATCTTTTCCTAACGTGAGCGGTCAGGAGCTTTTAAAACAAGCTTCTTATGTGGCGGCTTCAGTTGGGTCAGCTTGTCATGCTAATAACGGTACTGCGAGCAGTGTATTAACTGCCATGAATATAAATTATGAAAGGCAACGTGGTGCGGTACGTTTATCTGTTGGACACCTTACAACTGAGGAAGAAATAAAGTGGGCTGCAACTATTTTAATTTCTGCCTGGAAAGAGTGTCAGCAAAACAATATGCAATCGTTGGTTTCAATGAATTGATACAAAAAAGATGTAATTTTGAAAAATTATCAGGTCGTGTTTTTATAAAAAAATTTACCACAGAGTAATGAGTAACATGATGCAAAGTAAATATGTAATAAACCATCAGCCCCGCGTCCTGAACAGCACGCAACAGGATCTCATGCCATCACGTTATGGCCTGCCGGTTCAGATATTGAGTATGGCGGCTTTCACGTTGGCTTTTGTTGGCTGGCTTAACGAAACCTGGCTGATGTTATTTGAAAATCCTATCTGGCTTAATCGTTATACGGAATATGGCATTATTCTGGCTTTTGGCATCTGGCGAATTGTTGCAGAAAAAAATTACTACACACGAAAACGTCTAATCATTCTGGTTACCATGGTGACCGCGTTTTGGTGGTTGGTTCCCTGGTTTTATCCTTTTTATGAATCTTATGTGGGCTTTCTCTGGGCGCAACCGGTTTTTCCATCGATACATGTTCCTGGCACGATCACTTTCTTTTTAATTTTGACTGCCGTGTTTTTGTTTGGGCGGCGTATAGTTTGTGGCTTCAACTGCCCCTGTGTTGGCATACGTGAAACCGTAGGTTTTGCTTTTCGCGATCGTACCTTGCGCTCAAACTGGAGCTGGGCACTACGTCATTCCAAGTGGTTTTTCTTTATCTACTATGTCGGCGTGATGGTAGTGACTCAGTTTCCACCGAACTCATGGACAGTGAGCTTTGTTGGTGGTTTCTATCTTGTCGTGGCCATGACTTATTTTGGTAGTTTCTATCTTGCCCCTTTAGTGGGTAATCGTTTTTATTGTCGTTATCTTTGTCCTTATGGTGCGACCTTTGGCCTGCTTAATCATGCCGGTTTCTATAGCATTAAAATGGATAAGGACAAGTGCAATGATTGCCAGCGTTGTGAACAGGTTTGTGATATGGGCATACCAGTATGGCGTCAGGGTAAGGATGCGGGTCGTATAACTGCGATTGAAGATTGCATGGGTTGTGCACGTTGTGTTGTGTCCTGTCCGACAGATGCACTGGAGATTAAAGATGTGCGTAACCTGTTTAATAAATCGCTGGTACAAAATGCGAGTTACTTACAAAAAAAGAATAAGCCCGTTGTTATCAATCGTGAAGACAATGAGCTACGTCCCGCCGTTGAACGTAAAACAGACTGGTCAGAAATTGTTACAACACCAGGTCTTGTTAGCATTCAGGCTCAAGCCAGCCGATGTTTAGACTGCGGACTGCCCGGTTGCAGTAATGCATGTCCTTTACAAAACCGTATCCCGGAATGGCTGGAACAGGTAGCTGCTGGCAACATTCAAGAAGCTGCGACTATTGCACAAAGTACCAGCAACATGCCTGAAATTTGTGGAACGCTTTGTCCGCAACATCGACTCTGTGAAGGCGCGTGTACTAAAGCGAAAGAGCCAGATGGTGCAGTCACCATTGGTGCAATTGAGCGTTATCTGACAAACACCGCATTAGCAAATAACTGGCAACCACAAAGAAAAGCAACGGCTATTAAAAAACAAATTGCCATTATAGGTGCGGGCCCTGCTGGATTAGCTTGTGCTGATGAATTGAGTAAAGAGGGATGCAAGGTAACCGTTTATGAACGGGAAAATGTGATTGGTGGATTACTGGCAACGGGTGTTCCTTCATTTAAATTAGATAAAAGTATGCTGCAAAAACGTTATGCGTTACTACAACAACAAGGTGTGGTGTTTGAGCTTGGCGTAAAGGTAGATGAGAAACGCATACAACAACTACAGCAAGATCACGATGCTATTTTCCTTGGCACCGGAGCACAAAGTTCACGTGATGTGAACCTGCCAGGGCAGCAACTCAAAGGTGTAACAGATGCACTTTCATATTTGTCTAAAGTAAATCTGCAACAGAACCACACTGCGATGAACGGTAAACAGGTTATTGTTTTAGGTGGTGGTGATAGTGCGATGGATTGCGCGCGTTCAGCCATTCGTCAGGGTGCATTAAAAGTTGTTGTTGCCTATCGTAGTACAGAAGAAAAAATGCGCGCTTCAGCTAAAGAAAAACAAGCGGCATTGGATGAAGGTGTGCATTTTATATTTGAGTATAAAGCTGTAGAAATACAGGGAGATAAAACAGTCAGTAGTATCTGTTTTAAAAATAATAATGCTGACACCTGTATAGATTGTGATTCAGTTATCTTTGCCATCGGACAGGTTAACAAAATAGAAAGCTGGATGACGTGCATGGGTATAGAAACCAATGAACGCGGCACCATAATAATTAATCAACAAGGTCAAACCAGTAATAAAAAAATCTATGCCGGTGGAGATAATACTAACGGACCTGATTTAGTCGTTACAGCAATAGCTGCTGGCCGCAAAGCGGCTAAAGGTATGTTAGGAAGCTTTCAGTTTAAGCAGAAAATTATTCAGCATGTTAACAAGGCTATCAATCCTCGGCATAGCTCGACGCCTTCAGTCGTGGAAAGCGCATGTTAATAAATAAAATACAGCTGGGCTTGATTATTTTGTTATTAAGCCCACATGTTTTTGCCAGCCACAGCTTTGGTGGTCTTGATATGTGTGCGCTGTATCCAGAAGTGATGCCACCCGGACTGCCCGTTGAACAGCTTCCAGATATAAATAGTCAACCAGCTCAGCTTATGCAAACATATTGCACCCAGTGTCATGAACTACCAGGGCCTGGACGGCATACTGCTGAAGAATGGCCATCTGTTCTGCAACGCATGTTGACCTTGATGGATGTTGCTAATCGCTTTGGCGGCTTGTTGGGCAAGATCAAAAATCCAAGTAATGAAGAACGTCAACAACTGCAGCTATATCTATCGCGCTATGCGTTAAAGCCCCTGCAACAAACTCCTGCTGGACTGGGCGCCAGGGCATTTAATAATCATTGCAGTGCATGTCATGCCACGCCTGATCCGTCACAATACAATCATGATGAATGGCCTGTGCTGTTGAAAAGAATGCAACGCAATATGACCGTGATGAAATATACACCACCATCTGCTGAGGTCATGCTACAAATTCAGCATTATCTTCAGTCCAATATGACTAATGACTCGATCACCTTAACAACAATTGAAAAATCTAAAGCTGTAAATAAAATTCGACAAGCGAAAGTCGCCATGCTTTATCCTGAAAGTTGGCTGGCACTTGGCCCGTTTCTGTTACTGGTTATCATTGGCTTTGGGAGATGGTGGTTGCATTCATATAATAAACACCACGCACATAAAAACCACAATAAACAGATGAAGGCCCGTCAATGAAAATTACTGAGGCAAAAAAATTGAAGGAAAAAACAACACGGGTTAAATATATCTGGATACCTGTATTGATTTCCCTCATTTTAATTCCAGCTGGTTTTTATTATGTTAACTGGAGCAAAAGCGGTGATGGTGCCGGTTTATATTCACGAGACTGGTTGCCTGAAGCTGTTTTTGCGTATTGGAATCCTGACAAATTTTATAAACCGGTAAAATCAATTGGGGGTGTTTATAAAGGTGAAGATTGTGTCAGTTGTCATAGCGGAGTAACGCCAGGTATTGTTAAAGACTGGCAGGCATCACGTCATTCAAAAGCGGATAAAAAAGTTTATTGTAATGACTGTCATGGTAGTGATCATGAAAATTTGCATTTACCTACACCAAAAGTCTGCGCCACATGTCATGCTAAACAGCATGATCAGTTTGAAGATGAAAAGCGTTATGGTTTTCCCAGTCATGCACTGGCGATGGAACGGGCCCTGGATGCCAAACATTTTGTTGATAAACCAAAAGCAGAAGTAACAGCCTGCCTGCAATGTCATTCGGTGGCCACTAAATGTGACTCTTGTCATAGCCGTCATAAATTCAGTGCTGCCGAAGCACGTCGACCTGAAGCCTGTATTACCTGTCATAGTGGACCGCCACACCCTGATGATGAAACCTTTTTTAATTCTGCACATGGTCAGATTTATCTTAAAGAAGGTGAAAGCTGGGACTGGTCAAAACCCCTTAAAAAGGGGAATTATCCGGCACCCTCCTGTGCTTATTGTCATATGGATGAAGGCAAGCATCAGGTAGCTGATAAAGCAATCTGGAAATTTGGTCTTAAAGAAATTAATCCCTTAAGTTCGGGCAATAAAATCAAGCGCAAGAAATGGATAAAACTGTGCAGTGATTGTCATGACAAGGACTGGTCAGCACAGCAACTTAAAGCCATGGACACGGAGCGCAAACGGACGTGGAGCAAACTCTATCAAGCTGAAGATATTCTTAAAGACCTGCGTACAAATAACAACCTGTTTCCGCCAGTCGATCTGCGCCCATTCTATCCGGGTGATGATGCTGATACTTTATTTCAGTTTGAACGTATTGGTTTTTTTGAAGGACAGGCTTCTGCTTTTTATAATGTGTCGCCCATCGAACGGGACTATTTTGAAATGTGGTACTTCGGTAACCTCGGTGCCTACAAGGGCTCTGCCCATGGTGATATGTCCTTTGTTAAAAAAGGACATGAAAAAATGGATAAAAGTCTCAAGGAAATAAAACTCAAAGCAGAAAAACAGCGTGCATTGGGAAAAATTAAAGTAGATGAAAGCATCATTAAAAATATCTGGCTTAAGGGTGAATATACTGATTTTAACCGGGAGCATAACTAATGAGGCTCGCGCTATTTAAAAAATACTTTTTCATTTTTATTTTGAGTCTTGTCAATATTCAGGTACATGCCGCGAATAAATCAGCCCCTGCAGGTATTATAGAAAATAAAGACTGTATTCAATGCCATAAAAAAGATAATCCCCAGTTGATAAAAGACTGGAAAAAAAGTATTCATGCCAGTACGCAACCTGTGACGAACTGTATTGCATGCCACGGAAAACTTCACCAGCAAGCAGCCAGTCATGCACGTCGTGACTCAATTTGTATCGATTGCCATGGCGGTAAAAAAGCACCGGTGGTACACAGTTATAGCACTTCAAAACATGGCGTCATTATGCAACTGGAAAAAAACAGTTATGACTGGCAACAATCTTTTTCTTTGGCAAACTACCGCGCCCCTGGTTGTGGTTATTGTCATATGCATAAAGCGAAACATAATGTAAGTAGTATGACGCGAGATTCATTAATGCAGAATAATGCAACAGGTAAAATTGAAAGCAGAATAAGCAGTGTTTGTCAGGACTGCCACGCACCTCGATACATCAGACAATTATTAGCTAATGGTGAAAGCATGCTGGAGATCGCGCGCAAAAAAGTGCGTGAAGGTACAGGGCTTATCGAGCAGGCATCAGTAGAATTCAGTAGTGATAAACTTGAACCTGCCAGACAAATAATGAAATCAATGCAGCTGCATTTAAGAAATGTGTACCTTGGTGCTGGACATCAATCACCGGACTATCAATGGTGGCACGGTCAGCCGGCACTGGATGGTGATTTGTTAAGAATTAAGGGACTTATAGGTGAGCTACATAGAAATAAATAATTAATCCTTGTTACCTTTATTTTAATTTCTGTCTGGAAAGAATGTCAGCAAAATAACATGGAATCAGTGGTTTCATTGAAAATGGTTTAAAGAGTAAATATTTAATGAGCAAGAACAATGTAGTAGATCAAAATACCCGTAAATCTATTTCCAGGATGGCTTTACTTGGATTCGCTTTAGCTGTAGCCGCGGTTGTAACTATTATTATATCCGTTGCTGGTTATCGTTTAGGTTGGTGGCGACATCCTGAAGCTTTTTCACTATTTGGATGGGCGAGCTATGCAGCAATTGTAGCATTAACCTTGTCAGCTTATGGCTTATTCAAAACACGCCCTCAAGGTCAGCAGCGCGGCCTGCTAATAGCTATCATTGGCATGGTTTTGAGTCTGCCCATTATTACCGCATCAGGATTGTTTGAATATAATGCCAAAATTTATCCTCGGATTAATGATATCTCCACGGATACTTTAGATCCCCCATCCTTTTGGGACGTGGACGAACCGATGGAATATCCAGAAGAGAGAGTGGCTAAGCTTCAGCAGACAGCTTATCCTGATTTAGTTCCGCTTCTGCTACCGGTTACTTCTGAACAAGCTTTTAAACATGCATTAGCTATAATTACCGATGAGGGCTGGGATGTTGTCGCAAAGGTTCCGGGAGAAGGAAGAATTGAAGCCGAGGTATCATCTTTATTATATGGTTTTAAAGACGAAGTGGTTGTGCGCATTGCCACTTCGAATGGCGGGGCTATCGTTGACGTTCGTTCTCGATCGCGTATTGGACATATTGATCGTGGAACAAACGCAAAACGAATTCGAAACTATTTGAAAGCCTTAAAAAAGAGAGCTATCTAGAATTAGTAATGTGTTGAACATGATAAATTAAAACACAAAAAATTTTAGCACTCATTGAATAAATAAGGAGGACAGTATGTCAACCATCACAATTGTTATTCAAAATGCACCGTATAAGGATGATAACAAAGCATGGCATGCGTTGCGCTTTGCGGGTGCCTCATTGGCTGAAGAGATGTCGGTGCAGCTACATCTTTTAGATGATGGTGTCTCTGTTGGTCAAAAAGGACATCAGGTGCCTGAAGGAAAAGCGAACCTCGAGGAACTGCTTTCTGAACTTATTGAATGTGGTCTGGAAGTGCGTGCCTGTGGTATGGCCGTCGACGATTGTGGACTTGCAGAAGGTGATTTAATCGATGGTATTGAAAAAGGATCGATGAAAGCTTTGGCAGGTTGGGTAAAGGCGAGTGATCACGTTATTGCTTTTTAATAATTGTGCAATAAGCTGGATATGGCTATAAATGAATAACAAAGGAATAAAACATGTTTAAATTTAGATATTATTTTTTAACAATATTTTTTTTACTGCTGAGCAATGCCTCTGTTTCCTTAGCTAAAGAAATTAAAATTTCACAAAAAGGAATTAATTTAAAAGCTAATCTTATTTTGGCGGAAAATAAAACATTAAAGGATGGCATTATTGTTATGACGCATGGCACACTGGCTCATAACAAAATGGAGATTATGGTCACATTACAGCAGTTATTAAGTGACAGAGGTTTGAGTTCTTTAGCCATCAATCTTGATTTAGGCGTAAAAGATAGAAAAGGTTTTTATGATTGTGCCACACCACATACGCATTTACATACAGATGCTATTCTGGAAATTGATAGTTGGGTAAACTGGCTAAAGTCAAAAGGTGCAAAAGATCTTACACTACTTGGCCATTCAAGAGGTGGAAATCAGATAGCATGGTACTTAGCTGAACATGATGATCCTGTAATCAAACGGGTGATATTGATTGCTCCACAGACCTGGAGCAAAACTTACGCAGAAAAAAATTATAAGCGTCTCTATAAAAAAGCATTACAACCGATTCTTAATAAAGCTCAGGCATTCATAAAAGCAGGTAAGCCAGAAGCATGGATGGAACATACTGACTTTATCTATTGTAAGGATGCAAAAGTTATGGCGAAATCGTTTGTATCTTATTATAAGCCCGATAAACGTATGGATACGCCATATTTGCTAAACAAAATTAAAAAACCAGTGCTTGTTTTTGTCGGCACAGAGGATACGGTTGTAAAAAATTTAGATAAAGTTGTAGCCCCTATGGCGGATGGAAAAAAGATTAAACTAGTTGTGATTGATGGTGCTGATCATTCGTTCAGGGATCTTTATGCCGAAGATTTGGTAGATGCGATTATTGATTTTCGTTAAGTTTTAAATATGTAAGTAATATGCTCTTATTACTATGCGTGAGAAACATGTATGAAAAAAAGTCCTTTGTTGTTTCAGTCGTTGTCATCATTGTGATTGTATTTTTTGCATGGCGTTTTATATGCCCGATGAATATCTTTATCGTCGATGATCGCTTCGCATGGCCGATTGATACTTCTTTAACACCTGCGCTGTTAGGAAAATTAAGCGCAAAAGAATGTGCGACCTGTCATCAGGCATTTTATGATGAATGGCAAACAACGATTCAGCGCCAGGCATGGACTGAACCTTATTTTCAAACAGACTGGAAGTTTGATGGCAGTCAACACTCCTGCCGTTTATGTCATACCCCGCTAGATCGGCAGCAACCTCATAAAGTATTGGGATACCGTGATACAGATAAATGGGATCCTATTCTTGAAGACAATCCGGATTTTGATCCCAAGCTGCAACATGAAGGGGTAACGTGTGCTGCCTGTCATTATCGCGATGGAAAAATTGTTGGTGTGATTGGAAATACCAATGCACCTCATCCCGTAAAAAAAACTGGACGATCCTAACCAGGTGTGTGTGCGATGTCATATTGTTGAAGGGGATAAGTGGGATACCTTTTTCTGTTTTCCACCTTGCGGTACGGTGGCAGAAATTAAAAGTTCATGCTCTCAATCACCGAACAAAAAAACAGTTAAAGGAATTACAGGTGAACATCTTGTATCTGATAGTTCATCATTAGGTTGTGTTGAATGTCATATGCCATTACTTAAACGAGCATTAGTAAACGGTGGCGAGGTTCGAGAAACACGACAGCATTTATGGCGCGGTGGACATGATCCAGGTATGGTGAAAAAAGCACTAACGATAAAATTTTCTGAACTTTATTTAATAAATAAAGACTCATCAAATAAAGGTAAACGACAATTTACTCTGACAATAGAAAATACTGGTGCTGCGCATTATGTTCCAACCGGAACACCGGTTCGCCATTTAACAGTTCAGTTGCGTGTATTGGATAAGCAAAATAATGTACTTAATGAAAATATAAATATCATAAGGCGCAATGTAATGTGGCGGCCTTTTATTATTGATTTGAAAGATACACGTTTGCCACGTTGGCAACCGCGACACTATCAAATTGAACTTTCTGAGCCGGATAAAGCCGTAAGCGTTGAGGCTGTGGTGCGTTACCATTTACTGGATGAAAAACGACGCAAACGTATTGGTTATGAAAATAAAACTCCGATTGCTTATGATGTATTTCGGCAAAAAATAGTATTGGATGTT
>CAZSCK010000063.1:0-3306 GCA_964605385.1 uncultured Thioalkalispiraceae bacterium | reverse complement strand
TATTGGATGTTGGTTGTGGTACAGGCTATTTCAGCAACGTTTTCAACAGGCAGGTTTACAAGTGACGGGGCTGGATACTGACTCAGCAATGATTGAATTTTCACAAACAAAAGAAAGTCAGGTTAAGTATATTGAAGGTGATGCACTGGCTTTACCATTTTCAGATAATTCATTTGATTACTGTTCTGCAATTACAAGTTTGTGCTTTATTGCTGAACCGGAAAAAGCAATAGCTGAAATGCTCCGGGTCAGCCGATGTGGCGTAATACTTGGATTATTAAACCGCCATAGTTTATTCCATATTTTAAAAAAGAATAGCACAGGTTATCAAGGCGCACGTTGGGATACGGTTTCTGAAATAAAAAAATGGTGTCACAAAATTAAACCTGAAATGAAAATAATGATTAAATCGGCAGTATTGATTCCCTCTGCTGGTATAATTGCACGGTCTCTCGAGTCTTTAGTACCCTATTATTTTCCTTATGCCAGTTTTTTAGCAGTTGAAATTGAAAAGAAAACAAACGGATAAAATATGCACGCAACGTTACCTTTATTAGAAACAACCAATTTCCCTACGATTAAACGCGACCAACTTGAAACTTTACAAGTCAACCTGGGTTACCTGTGTAACCAGTCATGTCTGCATTGTCACGTAAATGCAGGGCCAACACGTAAAGAAAATATGCAAGAAGAAGCGGTCGAAGATGTTCTTCGTTTCTTACGAGATAGTAATATTAAGAAATTAGATTTAACGGGTGGTGCACCAGAGTTAAATCCTTATTTTCGACATCTTGTGACTGAAGCTAATTCAATGGGCATTCATATTATTGATCGTTGTAACTTAACCGTTTTACATGAACAAGGACAGGAAGACACAGCAGATTTTTTAGCGCAGCATAAGGTAGAAGTTGTTGCTTCATTACCTTGTTATTTAGAAGAGAATGTTGATGGTCAGCGCGGCGATGGTGTTTTTCAAACAAGTATTGCCGCAATTAAGTTATTAAATATTTCAGGTTATGGTATTGAAGAAAGTGGTTTAGAGCTTAATTTAATGTACAACCCTGTTGGCGCGCATTTGCCACCTGCACAATGCCAGCTAGAACAAGATTATAAACGCGAATTAAATAATCGTTATGATATTGTTTTTAATAATCTCTACACATTAACAAACATGCCAATTAAACGTTTTGGTAGTACCTTAATATCAAAACGTGAGTTTGATAATTATATGGGTTTATTAAAAGATGCATATCAAACAGAAAATTTACAAACGGTTATGTGTCGAAGCCTGATAAGTATAGATTGGCAAGGTTATGTTTATGATTGTGATTTTAATCAGATGTTAGATTTACCGTTGATAGAAAAAGGTAAAAAAATGCATTTAAATGATATTACAAATGAAAATCTGGATAAACGTGACATTATGATTGCAGATCATTGTTATGGGTGTACGGCTGGCCAAGGTTCAAGCTGCGGTGGCGCCCTTCACGAATAGCGTGGAGCTAGATAATGGCGTTCACCCTCTATATAAATTAAATGGTTGGGTATGACAAAAAAATTATTTAAAATGCTCACTTACTACGTGTAAGCTCTGCTTTTTCATAACTTTTTGCCTTGCTCTCTAACTCCATGCTACCCGTGAAATAATATGTATTATGTTTTTGTGAGAAAACAACATGAGAGACATGCTCGTTTCAATCATTATCCCTGTATTAAATGAGGAAGGTTCTATTAAGAGCCTGCTTCAACAATTACAAGTGTACCGACAGCAAGGGCACGAAGTTGTTGTTGTTGATGGTGGTAGCACAGATAAAACAGTTTCTATTTCTGAATTATTATCTGATAAAGTCATTTCATCTGAAGCAGGACGTGCAGTACAAATGAATAATGGTGCGAAGCAGGCAAAGTTTGATATTTTATGGTTTTTACATGCGGACACATTAATTTCTGATAAGACTATTGAAAAGATTCAGCAAGCTTTAAATGAAAATGACTGGGGTCGGTTTAACGTGAAGCTTTCTGGATCTCATATTTTATTTCGTTTAATTGAAAAAATGATGAATATTCGATCTTGCCTAACGGGCATTGCTACTGGCGATCAGGGAATATTTGTTAAGAAACATGTTTTTAATACGGTAAATGGTTATCCAAATATACCATTAATGGAAGATATTGAGATAAGTAAAAAACTTAAATTAATCTCCCGCCCGGTTTTCATTAAGAAAATATTAACAACATCCAGTCGACGTTGGGAAGAAAAAGGAATTTTATCAACTGTGTTATTGATGTGGCGGTTACGTTTTTTATATTGGGTAGGTGTGAGTGCTAATAAATTAGAGGCTCAATATAGAAATGGTTAAAAAAATTAACAAGTTATTGGTTTTTACCAAGTCACCTGTTTTAGGCGAAGTGAAAACACGTTTACAACCAGACTATTCGCTTGAAGAGTCATTAAAGATTCATAAAAAACTACTTTTAAACACTTTAGAGTTAACTAAAAAATTAGATGATATTGATGTTGAGCTTTGTTGTACCCCCGATAGAAATACATCGTTTTTTTTAAATTGTGAAAATAATTTTCCAATACAGTTAAGCAATCAGGAAGGTGTAGATTTGGGTGAACGAATGGCTTTTTCACTTTCAGTCACATTACAAACTTATGAAAAGGTGGTTGTAATTGGAACAGACTGCCCCGATATAGATAAGGGCTATATTCAGCAAGCATTTGATGCCCTGAATGATGTTGATGCCGTAATTGGCCCTGCTGCTGATGGGGGATATGTATTGCTTGGTTTGAAACAGTTTTCTCCTGACATATTTAAAGATATTTCATGGAGTAAGGATTCTGTGTTTAAACAAACTCAGGATGCTTTAAATCAGCTTGGCTGGTCATCGCATAAGCTGGAAACAAAACATGATGTTGATCGACCTGAAGATTTACATCGTTATCAAGATTTATTAAATGAACTTAATTAAAAGGTAGTAATATGAACTGGTTAGATAGAATCCCATTTGTAACATTGATTATAATTTCACTGTTGCTGGGTTTAGCACCCTTTGTACCAGAACCTCATGTTTGGGAAAAATTAAAAATGTTGTTTGATGGTAGCCTTGCTAAACCGATTGATATTTTTGATTTATTTATGCACGGAACTCCCTGGGTATTGTTAGGTCTTAAAAGCGTTCGTCACTTTAGTAAGTAGGTGACAAAATATAGAGGTGATAAGATATGAGTAAACAACTGGTTTTTGTTTATAACGCGGATAGTGGTATGTTTAATACCTTAACGGATATTGCACATAAGGT
>CAZSCK010000062.1:0-15082 GCA_964605385.1 uncultured Thioalkalispiraceae bacterium | reverse complement strand
GTATGAGACAGTTAAACGGCGTGTTTACGCAGCGATTTAATCGAAACCACAAGAGAGTCGGTCATGTATTTCAGGGACGTTATAAAGCAATTTTGGTGCAGAAAGAATCTTATTTGTTAGAGTTGGCGCGATATATTGTATTAAATCCTGTAAGAGCAGAAATGGTTAGATCGGCTAAGGACTGGCGCTGGAGTAGTTATAGAGCGACAGGGGGATTTATTAACCCTGATAAATGGCTAACTGTTGATTGGATTTTATCTGTATTTTCATCAAAAAAGATAACAGCCGTAAAACGGTATCGAGAATTTGTCTCGGAAGGTCGAAATCAACCTAATAAAATATGGCAACAGCTAAAGAACCAAATCTATTTGGGAAGTGATAAATTTGTTGATGAGATGCAATGTAAAATATCACTTGATACTAATCTTAGCGAAGTACCTTCTTCTCAAAGAAGGCAAGTTGCAAAACCCTTAAGCTATTATGAAAAAAAATATCCAGATAGAGACCAGGCTATAGTCAATATTTATGCGAGTGGTGGTTATAGTATGAAAGAAATAGGTGATTATTTTGCAATACATTATTCCAGGGTTAGCCGTATTATAAAAGCAAAAAGCAGAGGCTGATTATATCTATATTTAGTTTTTGAAAGGTGCTGTATAAAAATCGAATGTATTAGATAATTATGACTTTAATAGCTTCATAAGATAAAAAATAAATATGAGAAATCATTTAAAAAAAGGCACCAATTGGTCCTATATTAGAGAACGTCTTTATCAATACGCTGTTTTAGCTCGTTTAAATAAACCCATTGGTATTTTTCTTTTACTGTGGCCTACCTTATGGGCATTGTGGATTGCCGCAGAAGGAATGCCCCGAACTGGCGTTTTAGTTGTTTTTGGTCTTGGTGTTATTTTAATGCGCTCGGCCGGTTGTGTGATAAATGACTATGCCGATCGAGAAATCGATCCCCGGGTCAACCGAACCAAAGATCGCCCCATTGCTGCAGGCCGGGTATCGCCTGATGAAGCCATGTTGTTATTTATGGCCTTGTGTTTTAGTGCCTTTTTGCTCGTGTTGACCATGAATACCTTCACTATTTTATTATCACTAGGCGGCGTTATGCTGGCTGCGATTTATCCTTTTATGAAGCGCTATACACACATGCCACAGATTGTTTTAGGGATGGCATTTGGCTGGTCAGTACCGATGGCATTTGCCGCGCAAACCAATAATGTTCCAAAAATTGCCTGGCTCATTTACGTGGTCACGGTGCTTTGGGCGGTTATTTACGACACTATGTATGCCATGGCAGATCGTGCAGATGATTTAAAAATTGGGGTGAAATCGACCGCTATTTTATTTGGGGATGCTGATCGTGTGATTATCGGAATATTGCAGGCAATGATGCTTTTTGCGCTTTATTTGATAGGAGAACAGGCGCAATTAGGTGGTGAATACAGCATCGCTGTTGCTATAGCTGCGATTTTGATGGTTTATCAGCAATATTTAATTCGATACAGGCAACCAGCCCTGTGTATTAGTGCCTTTTTGAACAATAATTGGCTCGGTGCAGCTATTTTTGGCGGTATTGTTCTCAGTTATATTTTTGCCAATAATACACTTAATATGTGAAGGCCATCACATATTAGGCAATAGCTAAATTTTGTTCTATAATCTCTATAAAACATAGGCTTACGAAAGAAAGCTAGAGTTGATCATTAAATATAAGACACCCAATTTGTCGAAAAAGGTGAATTGAGAGTCGGAGGCTGAGTGTTAAGATTCTTTAAAAAGAAAAAACGCAGTCAAGGAGTGAATGCAGTGGTACTTTCTAATGAAGGTATTGCTCATGCATGTATTATTCGTGATCCTGGTCAACCACCTACCCTTAAGTCATTCCATTATTCTGCAATTGATAACAAAGCTGAAACCAGCACAATACTTAAAAAAATTATTCAGGAGAATAAGCTGGAAGGGAGTTCTATTTTTACCACGCTACTGACCTCTGACTATAATTTGGAAATGTTGGAAAAACCTGAAGTTGCCGAAAATGAATTATGTCAGGCAGCGCGTTGGAAAATAAAAGATAGCCTGTCTTTTGATGTTAATAATGCCATTGTTGATGTTTTTGAAATTCCCGATCAAAAAGAACGTGGACGTACTCCCCTGGTTTATGTTGTTGCGGCAGAAAAGAAGCTGGTAAAACAGCGGATTCAGGTTTTAGAAGAACAGGATCTTGAAATAGAAAGTATTGATATTGCTGAATTGGCAATGCGTAATATTGCAGCGTTATTACCCGAAGATCTGCATGGTGTAGCGTTACTGAAATTAGATGGCGCAAAAGGTTTAATGACCTTAACTCAGGATTCATCACTTTATTTAACACGAAATATCGATGTTGGCTTTGCTTCAATAGCGGACACAAATTCTATGTTAGGTGAGCCGCCGGCTGAATCTGATGGTCTTGCATTAGAGGAAGGAGTCTCTCCTGATCAGCAACGAACACTTGATGCCGTTGTATTAGAGGTACAGCGCTCACTCGATTATTATGAAAGTCATTTTGCTAAACCGGCTATTAATAGTTTGGTTCTCGCACCATTACCGTATGAAATACCAGGCGTGATAAATCACCTTGCAGCTGCACTCGGTTTACAAGTGCGCATGCTTGATTTAAATATGCTGTTAGATACAGCATCACCAATGAGTCAGGAAATGCAAGCTAATTGTTTTTTTGCGATTGGTACTGCTTTAAAACAATCTGCAGCAGAAGCTGAAAAACAAGGTAAAGCCGCGTGAGTTTACAGCAAGTTAATTTATACCAGGATGAATTAAAAACGCAAAAGTTAAATTATTCTGCGTTGATGTTGTTGCAACTTAGTATCATTCTTGTTGTTGTGTTTTCTGCCGCTGCGGGTTTTCGATATTTTCAGTTACAACAACATCAATCAGGCCTGGTTGAGAAGCAACAAAAACAAAAAATAGCGATGGCTGATTTACAAAAGCTACAAGCTGAGCTTTCACTAAGAAAAAAAGATATTACATTAGCAAAACGAATAACTGCAAAAACAAAAGAACTGACAAATAAACAAAAAGTGCTAGGGATATTAAGTCAGGATGAGTTTGGTAATACAAAAGGTTTTATTGAGCATATAAGTGGCCTGGCGCGACAACGTATTGAAGGCTTGTGGTTAACACAAATACGTATTGCAGGAGGAGGTACTGATGTTGCTTTACATGGAACAACCTCTAAACCTGCGTTGTTACCAAAATATTTACAGCGGTTATCGGCCGAAAAAGCCTTTGCCGGCACTAAATTCCAAAGTTTGTTAATGCAGAGACAAGACAAGAAAAAACAATGGTTAAACTTCAGTTTGCAAAATAAAAAAACGAGTGAGGCAAACCTTTAGTGAATATGCAGCCATTATTTGAAAAATTTGATGTGTTAAATGAGCGTGAACGTCTTTCGGTGATGCTGTTGTCTGTTGTGGCAATTATAATTGTTTTTATTGAGCTGATTATTTCACCGTTAAATCAAAAATATGATGTGATTGATAAGCAAATTATTAGTTTAACAACGCAGACGCAACAACTTGAAAGCCAGGTAACGCTATTAAAAAGTAAAAGAACTCGTGATCCGGATTTTCAGGAAAAACAGAAAGTAAAATTACTTGATGAGCAAATTACGAATTTAAATGTTCGCTTAAAAGAAAAAATGCACGGTTTGATTGAACCCAAACAAATGGCAAAAATGCTGGAAGTTGTGCTTGCTCAAAACACTGATTTAAAGTTACAAAGAGTACAAAGTTTAGGAGCTGAACCTTTATCACCGATAAAAACAAAAGAAGGCGAAGATCCGCAAGCATTAGGAATTTATCGACACGGTTTACAAATTGAATTTAAAGGCTCGTATTTAAGTACCTTAAAATACCTTAAAGCACTCGATGAGCTACCGTGGAATTTTTACTGGGATGTATTGGAGCTGAATGTCGATAAATATCCTGTTTCGACTATTGTGATCACGGTGCATACCTTGAGTTTTCATGAGGGCTGGATTGGTGTTTAAACAAAAAACAATCTTTTTCAGCCTGTTAATGTTAATGCTGTTTTCTGCTGTGCCTATAGCTATACAAGCGCAGTTAGATGATCCAACACGTCCGCCAGGGCATCATTTAGTTTTACCTGGTGGAAAAAAGGCGGCAACAACAGACCGTTTTTCATTGTCATCAGTTCGTATTTCATCAACACGACGTTCAGCTATTGTTAATGACCGTTCAGTTGAGTCTGGCGACATGGTTAATGGAGCTAAAGTGGTAGCCATTTACCCGTCATCAGTAAAACTTAAAAAACAAGGCAAGATTTTTACTGTTAGATTGGTTTCACAGATTATGAAGAAAACAAGAACACATTAATTATATTTTATAGATACAGGCGGAGAGCGGTTTGAAAAACAATAATTCAATTCATTTAATAATATTGAGCATGACTTGCCTGTTATTAAGTGCCTGTGCCAGTCAATCTGAAGCGAAAAAAGTTAGCGCGTTAGATCAAATGATTGATGATGCTTTTCAGAGCAAGCAAATGGCAACAATAAGTGCAGAACAAACAGCATCGGAAAAAGAAATTGCATCTGCTTTATTACCCGACATAAATTTAAGTGCACCCGGTGCAGGTAGTATTGATGTTGAACCGCGTTTTGATATTAAAGTTTACCGGGCAAAAATCCGGCAGTTTTTCATGGGTCTGGTAGACGACAGTAACTACAACATGATTTTACATCCAAAGGTAATGGGACGAATTACTTTAGATTTAAAAAATGTCAGCGTTGTAGAGGTAATGGACGTTGTACGTGATGTATATGGTTATGATTTTGAACAAACTAAGACAGCATTTAGTGTTTTTCCAAATACCATGCGTACTCGCATTTTCACTATGAATTACCTGAATGTAAATCGCAGCGGTGGTTCAAAAATGAGTGTTAGCTCAGGACAAGTGACGGAGTCAGTAACGGGCAGTGGTGAAACGGCAAGTACAACACAAAGTATTTCAGGCAGCAGTATTAATACTGAAAGTAAGTCAGATTTTTGGGCTGAGTTAAGAGAAAGTTTAACCGCGCTGGTGGGTGATAAAAAAGGGCGTAATGTTGTTGTTAGTCCGCAATCAGGCATGGTGGTTGTGCGTGCAATGCCGCATGAATTACGTGCAGTTGAAAAATTTATTAACAAAACACAAAGTTTTGTTCAGCGCCAGGTAATTATAGAAGCTAAAATTCTTGAAGTTGAGTTGAATGAGCGTTTTCAAACAGGCATTAACTGGGCAGCATTGCAGACATCAGGTGCTGACAGTGCGCTTATTGGCCAAACTGGAGGTGGTAGTATTTTTGGCGGCTCCGGAGTAACAGGTATTGCGGGCAATACAGGAATATTAGATCCTGGCGGCTTATCACAAATTACCGGCACCGCAGCCAGTGCATTTGGCGGTGTGTTTTCTTTAGCTTTAACTGTCGGCAATGATTTTAGTGCGTTTATTGAATTATTGAAAACACAGGGCGATGTTCAGGTATTATCCAGCCCTCAGATTTCAACAGTAAATAACCAAAAAGCCGTTATTAAAGTGGGTAAGGATGAATTCTTTATTACAGATGTTAAAAGTAACACCAGTACAACAACGGCAACAGCAATAACACAAAGTAATGTTGAATTAACGCCTTTCTTTTCGGGTGTTGCTTTGGATGTAATTCCGCAAATCAGTGAAAGTGGAGAAATAATTTTACATATTCATCCTACCGTGAGTACGGTTACAGAGAAAATAAAAGATATTAGTATATCTTCCGGCACGTCTTTAAGTGTGCCTTTAGCAGTGAGTACTATTCGGGAATCAGACAGTATTATTCGCGCCAGGAGTGGTCAGGTGGTTATTATTGGCGGCTTAATGCAAAATTCAGTTGAAGAGCGTGTATCCAAGGTTCCTTTGTTGGGTGATATTCCTTTACTGGGCGCATTATTTCGGCATACTCAAGAGATTAAGAAAAAGAGTGAACTGGTTATTTTATTGAAACCGATTGTTATGGATAGCGAGCAACAAATGGATGAATATGTACGAAATGTAAAGTCACGTTTTAAACAAATAAGAACTCGATAATAAAATTATGTATCAGGCTTATTTTGGTTTAACAGAAGCTCCATTCTCAATAACACCTGATACCAGTTATTTTTATGCGCATGGGCACTATTCAGAGGCATTGAATACACTGCTGGTTGCATTACGCGCGGGTGAAGGTTTCATCAAAGTCACCGGTGAAGTTGGTACCGGCAAAACTCTACTATGCCGAAAGTTATTAAATACAGTTGAAGAACGTTTTGTTACTGCTTATATTCCCAATCCAATGTTGACCCCTTACGGTTTGCAAAGTGCAGTCGCAGACGAGCTAGGTTTGGATATGAGCCGGCATTACGGTCACCATCAGTTACTTAAAATGATTACAAGTCGTTTGCTTGAATTAACAGCAGAGGGAAAAAATGTTGTTTTATGTATTGATGAAGCGCAGGCTATGCCAATTGAAACTATGGAAGCACTTCGTTTGCTAACGAACCTGGAAACAGAAAAACAAAAATTATTACAGGTTATTTTGTTTGGTCAGCCAGAGTTAGATGAGCGTTTAAATGAAAAAAATGTTCGCCAATTAAAACAACGAATTACGTTTTCGTATAAGTTGAAACCGATTGACATAGAGGGCATGGAGTTATACCTGATACATCGATTAGGCGTGGCAGGCTATAAAGGTAATAATGTTTTTGAAGAAAAGGCTATGAAAAGTTTGTTTAAAGCCAGCCGCGGCATACCTCGTTTAATTAATATTTTGTCACATAAGTCGATGATGTCAGCTTACGGCGAAGGCATTAAGTATGTGGATAATAAAAATATGCGTGCAGCAATTAAAGATACCGAAGATGCACAGCTTTCTCATACAGGGAAAAATAAAGTTATCTGGCTGATTGTTGCTGCAAGTTTTTTTTCAGCCGCTCTCATAATTTATTTTTTCTTGCGTTAACTTTTTGCGGTATTAAGTATGAGTCTGATCAACCAAATGTTAAAAGACCTGGAGAAAAGACGCTCGCGGGATTTGGAAACATCATCTACATTAAGCCAAAATATCACCTGGGAATCTCGCCCAAATAAAAAAACATTTAACTGGTTAAGCCTTTCAATTATTTTTACTCTTGCAGCATTACTTAGTGTAATAGGTTATTTGCTATGGGAAAGAACGTCACAAAATACGATGATTTCATCAGCAGAGAAAAAAACCGTTGTTACTAATCAAAAAGTAAAAGTTAAAAAAGTTGTTGTAAAAAAACAGCCGGTTAGAAAAAAAGTTAAAGAAGAAATTATTATAAAAAATAATTCTGAAGAAGTTGTTGATGTTGATGATTCGGTTGATGTTGAAGACCTTGATAATGCCCCACCATTAAAGTTAAAGAAAACACATCGCCCGCTTAACAGTAAGCAGTTAGCTGAAATTGCATATAAAAAAGGTTACAGATTTTTACAACAAGGCCGAATGCATCAGGGTAAAGAGTCTTTACGCAATGCCTTATCACTCTACATTCCGCATATAAAAGCACGCGAAATGTTAGCCGGAATTTATATTAAGTCAGGACGCTATATTGATGCAGCTGAATTATTGAGTGAAGGCGTTAAAGTTGTACCAGAGTATCCGTTGTTTGCTCAGTTATATGCGCGTGTTTTACTGGAGCAAAGTAACCCGCAACTGGCGATTAAAATTCTGGAGCAGGGCTCTGCGAGAATGAAAGTTGAGCCAGATTATTATGCTTTATTGGCAGCAACCTATCAGCGAGTTAAAAATCATAAAAAAGCGGTTGATATATATTTGCGGTTGGTAAAAGTTCGTCCTGCCGTGGGCGTTTGGTGGTTAGGTTTAGGTATTTCCTTAGAAAAATCAGGAAAAAATCAAGAAGCAGTAGAAGCTTATCAACGTGCACAAAAAACAGGGAGTTTAAAAGCGGGGTTAGCAAAATTTACTAACAACCGGGTTTCAGCTTTGCAGGAAATTGGTTTTCCAGAAAAGTAGTAGTTAACAAAAAATAACATTTGCTAGCGTGTCTTGCTAGTTCCATGGTCTAAACTCAGCTATAATTTTTAGACTGAATCATCCCCCACAAGTTTGCCTAGCTTAAGGATGAGCTTACTTTAACATAGACAATATTATCTAATTTATGTCCGTGAATATGTGCAAAACAGGAAAATTTATAACGCTGGCAGTATTACTGTTTTCCAGTCATGCGAGCTATACACTGGCGCAGCAAAGTGAGTCCTTACTTAATTTTAAGTTTAACCACTTATCAAATATTCAACACACGGATTCAATTTTTCAGGTTCCCTCATCTATTACTACCGATACACTTGAATTCGCACAATACGATGCAACATGGACATACCGGACATATACCGGCGAAGCAAAAAATGTAAATATTGATCTGGGTGTGACATTGCGCCACTTGTCTGGATTTAAAAATTCCAGCGAAAATATTGGTAACCGTTATTTTCAGCAAGTATTGCCATTAGTGCATGCTTCGGCATTATTTTCACTTCCTTTAAAAGGACTAACGGCGGGTATTGAAGGCAGTCACCTTGATTCAGACAATAACCAAATCCTTGATTACCGAGCTAAAGTTTCTTACGAATGGCGTAAGGGTTTTGGCTTGCAAGGTGGTTGGCAGCATCAGCAGTTTAACCTTGATAATGCGACAAATTCGGGGGCTAATTTTGAGAAAAAGGGGCTCTATCTGGATTTTTACCTAAACTTCTAAAAATCTCCTCACGAACAACGGAGAAGCTAGATAGCGGCGTTGAAAACCGTCTCAAAATGCTCATGTACTTGCGTGTACATTCCGCTTTTTCGTCAGTTTTCGCCTTGCTCTCAAGCTTCTCCGGTGTTCGTGTGATAATTTTACAAATATGCTGAAAATTTATTAGGGGCTGTTGATCTTTCATTTTATAGCCTATCCAAACCTAAAAAGGGACACGTCATTGCGAGATGAGCAAAGCGAAACGTGGCAATCTCCATAAAAGTGGCATTTACTATGAGATTGCCGCAGTCATTTTATTCCTTCGCAATGACGGTGCGTTATTTTTGTTAAAATGAGCTCAATATCTGAAAGATCAACAGCCCCTAGTTATTTTTATCACGCGTTCGGGCAATTGCCCACACTTCTATCGTTTCCACTCCATTTTGTCTTAATTGTTTTGCCAATTCATTTACGGTTGTGCCGGTGGTAACAACATCATCAAAAATAGCGACATGTTTGTAGGCCTGTGTTTTTTCCACGCTAAAGGCACCTTTCAGGTTTTGTTTTCGCTGTTTTGCGCTTAAACCACTTTGAAATGGTGTGGCTTTATTTCGCTGACAAAGCATGTAATCCACCGGGATATGGAGTTGTTTGGCTACAATTCGGGCTAATTCAAGCGCCTGGTTAAAGCCGCGCTCACGTAATCGCTGTTGATGTAATGGGACCGGAATAATGCATTCGGGCAGGTTATTTTTACGATGTTTTAGTGCGCCAACAAAAGTTTGTGCCAATAAAGGGGCATAAGAGAGATTGCCATGAAATTTTAGATGGCCAATCAATTCCTTAAGCGGTGAAGCGTATAAATGGGGAATTAAGCTGGTTGTGTAATGCGGCGGGTTTTTCTGGCATTTACCGCAGATCAGGCTATTTTCAGAGGTTTGCGTTTCAAAAAAGGGAATAGCGCAAAGAACACAGTGAGCAGAGTTGAGGGGTAAATCAGTCTCGCAGCCTGCGCAAAGTAAGTGTTTATTAAGAGTAGGGCTTAGGCACAATAAACATTGTTTCGAGATTAAGCCAGAAAGGTTGTTTTTTAACCAATTGTAAATCATTGATATCCATATCAGTTGACACCTCGTCTAAGGTGTTTATCATTCACGTTACTGCTGAAAGCACCAAATTGTAACTGAATCGCCTGCCTGTTGCCGAAAAATATGACAATCCAAAACGAAAGCTCAAATAATACCGTCGAAAAAACTAAAATTATTCCTGCTGCAAATGCACGAATGTTTGCCCGTTTATTTAATATTGGTAATCTGTTGTCATTAGCGCCAGGATTAATTATTGCCCCTATTATACTTTTAACCGAACAAGAACAATTAACAACGATCTTCATGTTTATCGCTATGATTGTGCCGCCTATTTTATGGTTTGGACTTTCGATCATGATTTACATTATTGCGCGACATCACCCCAATGAACTCGTTGGCCACTATACGCAACAAGCTGCATATCGATATTACGGCATGATTGGTGTTGTTATACCGGTTGGAACTTTCTTTGGTACAGAGTGGAAGCTCTGGATCTTAATGGGTGGCATGGTTGGTTTAGTTCTTATTCCCTGGACGATTTGGGAATTAATCAAAAGCCAAAAAGAAAACTGGCAAGATATTGAAATAATGATAGATGTAACTACGGGAGAAACAACATGTGTGCGGTAATGAATAAAAAAAATAAAAACGATGAGACATTACGTCATGACTGGACAGTCGATGAAATTGCCGCATTATTTGATATGCCGTTTAACGATTTATTATTTGAAGCGCAAACAACACATCGCAAAAATTTTGATGCCAACGCGGTTCAAGTAAGTACCCTGCTTAGCATTAAAACCGGTAAGTGTTCAGAAGATTGTGGTTACTGTCCACAAAGTGCGCGTTATGACACTGAGTTAGAAAATGAACCTTTGATGCCTTTAAGTGAAGTTATTGTCGCAGCAAAAATTGCTAAGGAAAATGGTTCAAGCCGTTTTTGTATGGGCGCAGCATGGCGCAGTCCTAAAGATAAAGATCTCGGCCCCGTAATTGAAATGGTCAAAGAAGTTAAAGCCATGGGAATGGAGACCTGCGTAACCTTAGGTATGTTGAGCGACAAACAAACGGAAGAGTTAAAAGAAGCCGGGCTTGATTATTACAATCATAACCTCGACACCTCGCCAGAATATTATGGTGAAGTGATTACCACGCGAACTTATCAAGATAGATTAGACACTATACAACGTGTTCGTAAAGCCGGAATGAATGTTTGTTGCGGTGGCATCGTAGGTATGGGTGAAAGCCGCCGTGATCGCGTTGGTTTATTTCAAGAGCTCGCTAACCAACCACAACATCCGGAAAGTGTGCCGATTAATATGTTAGTGCGTGTTAGTGGAACACCAATGGAAAATGGAGACGACCTGGATTCATTAGAATTTATTCGCAGCGTTGCTGTTGCACGGGTATTGATGCCGAAATCCTATGTGCGTTTATCTGCAGGCCGCGAAAAAATGAGTGATGAAATGCAAGCCATGTGTTTTTTTGCTGGTGCAAACTCTATTTTTTATGGTGATAAATTATTAACCACGCCTAATCCAGAAACAAATGATGATATGGATTTATTTAAACGATTAGGTATTAAAGCAATTTAACTTGTAGGTTGGGCTTTACCTACATGGACGTAGGTAAGGGGCGATAGCAGGGATGCGGTAGCTTTAACCCAACATTAATATATGCATGGCCACTAGATTGCAATTATGAAGATGAGTTTAGACGCAAAACTGAAAAATGATTTAGAAGATAAAAAGTCGAATCATCTTTATCGCTCGCGTAAAGTTTTAGCATCACCACAATCTGTTGAACCACTTATTAACGGAAAAAAAGTTTTATCTTTTTGCAGTAATGACTATCTGGGTTTAGCAAATCACCCTGATGTTATTCAACGTTTTAAAAAAGCGGCTGACGACTATGGTGTTGGTAGTGGATCTGCTCATTTAGTTTCGGGTCACTCGGCAGAGCATCATGCTTTAGAAGAAGAGCTGGCAGAATTTATGGGCACTGAGCGTGCTTTATTATTTTCAACCGGTTACATGGCAAACCTTGGTGTGGTTTCTGCTTTGTGTGATCGGCATAGTGAAATTTATGACGATAAGCTTAACCATGCATCATTATTAGATGCAGCTTTATTGTCGCGTGCTAAACGATTTCGCTTCCCCCATCTTGATACTAATAATTTAGAAACACGTTTAGCAAATTCAGATACAACGAGTAAATTTATTATTAGTGATGGTGTATTCAGTATGGATGGTGATCTTGCGCCGTTAGATAAGCTGGTAGATGCTGCTGAAAAAAATAATGCCACATTAATGATTGATGATGCACACGGTATTGGTGTTTTGGGTGAAAAAGGAAAAGGCATCGTTGAATGTTTTGGACTTGATAGTAAACAAGTTCCTGTTTTAGTGGGCACTCTGGGAAAAGCGTTTGGAACAGCAGGTGCTTTTGTTGCCGGGAGTGAAGCTTTGATTGAAACCTTAATACAAAAATCTCGCAGTTACATTTTCACTACCGCAATGCCTGCCGCAGTAGCGGCGGCAACAAGAACAAGTTTGCAGTTGTTAGAAAAAGAAAGTTGGCGAAGAGAAAAGCTACAAAGTCTTATTCGTCAATTCAGAAAAGGTGCAGAGGAATTGGGTTTAGATTTAATGGATTCCATGACCGCTATTCAACCTGTTGTTATAGGTTCAAGTGAACAAACACTTGTTTTAAGTGAAAAACTATTGGAAAAAAATATTTTAATAAGCGCAATTCGTCCGCCGACTGTTCCAGAAGGCACGTCACGTTTGCGTATTACTTTTTCTGCGACGCATACAGAAAATCATGTAAACACATTATTAACAGTATTAGATGATCTTAAATAGAAAAATGAGTGTAATAATAATGCCCCTGTCATTGCGAGTGAACAAAGTGACCGAAGCAATCTCATGAATTATCGTTCTGAACATGAGATTGCCGCGTCAACATTAAAAAACAGATGTTTTATAATGTCTCATCGCAATGACAATGCGAAAATGAAATATGAGGTCATTGTTAAGTGACTTCGAAGCTCTACATCGAAGTAAAAGGCAGCGGTCATAACGTCGTGTTATTACACGGCTGGGGTATGCACGGAGGCCTATGGGGGAGGTTTAATGGCTTGATTTCTAATTATTGCCAAACACATACAATAGATCTCCCTGGCTTTGGTTATAGCAAAGATATTAAAAATGACTTTACCCTTGATGCACTTACTGAGGTTGTTGAAGAGTATGTTAATAATTTAACTTCGCCGGTTAGTTTAATTGGCTGGTCACTAGGTGGTTTGATAACACTTAATCTTTTAAAAAGAAAAAATATTACTTTAGAAAAAGTTGTGTTTGTTGCAACAACACCGAGCTTTACTAAAAAATCAGGCTGGGATACTGCAATGGAACAATCGGTATTTAATGATTTTTCTAATGATCTTAAGGAAGATTATAAAAAAACATTAAAACGATTTTTATCATTGCAAACACGCGGCAGTGATTTAGCCAGAGAAGCTCTAAGAGAGCTAAATAATAAATTAAATGAACGTGGCGAGCCAAATATTAAAGCCTTAGAAAATGGTTTGAAAATTTTAAGTGAAACAGATTTAAGAAGTGAAAGTAAAAACAAAATACCCGCAATGATTATTTTAGGTGAAAAAGACACGTTAGTACCATTATCAGTAAAAAATAAATTTGAAAAAATGTTCCCTAACATTGAACAATTAATTTTGGAAAAAACAGGGCATGCACCATTTATTTCCAACCCCGAACTTTGTGCAGAAAAAATAAAAAATTTTATCCTTTGATCGTCATTCCGGTATGTTCTTGAACCGGAATCTATGTAGGTAGTGTATGAGTAGTAGTACTGAAGAAAATAAACCGTTAGACATTGCAGAGATCGACAGGCAAGCAATGCGTATGTCATTTGAAAAAGCAGCAACATCTTATGATGCGGTTGCAGTATTACAAAAAGAAGTGGCTGATCGTTTAGTTGAACGTATGGATCTAATGGCAATGAAACCCGTCAGTATATTAGATGCGGGATCAGGTACAGGATTTGTTAGTCAATTATTAGCGGCACGTTATCCTAAAGCAAAAATTACCGCGTTAGATCTCGCGTTTAATATGTTAAAACAAGCTAAAGGCAAATGTAGTTTTAAGCAGCGTTGGAATAAACAGTTTCGTTACGTTCATGCTGAAGTTGAAAATCTACCTTTTGCTGATGCCAGTGTTGAGCTAGTGATATCAGGTTTAACGCTACAATGGTGTCAGGACTTACCAAAGGTTTTTAAAGAGTTTAAGCGAGTACTCGCACCGGGTGGATTGTTAATGTTCAGCAGTTTTGGCCCCGATACCTTAAAAGAACTACGCCATAGCTGGGCAGAAGTGGATGAGCATCCCCATGTAAATGCTTTTGCAGATTTACATGATGTTGGTGATGCATTATTACAAAGTGGCTTTGCAGATCCCGTGATGGATATGGAAATGTTAACGGTGACCTATAACGATGTAAAAACGGTAATGCGCGACTTAAAACAAATTGGTGCTCATAACGTAATGCAAGGCCGTTCACATAACATCACCGGTAAAAATAAATTAAAAAAAATGATTCAAACCTATGAACAATTTCGAGTTGATGGTTTGTTACCGGTTAGTCATGAAATTGTGTATGGGCATGCCTGGGTACCAGAAGAAAAAAGTACTGAGAGTGCTGTCGTTATTTCGTTTCAAAAATTTTAACGTCGCAAATAACTAGCCGTTTAAAGCAGAGCGATGGGAAGAGGCGCTTTAAACTGTCCGAGTTAATTTTGCACAGTCCATAGATGATGCTCAAATATAATTATTTTCTTCATACTACGACCTGATTACGACCACGTGATTTTGCCATGTATAGATTTTTATCACTGCGTTTCATCCAGTCATTCAAGTCATCATTTGGCTGAAGATCTGCAACTCCTATACTAACAGTTACAGTATGGTCTGGGAGCAATGAGAGTAATTCAATTTCTTTGCGCATATCTTCGGCAACAAGACAAGCATCATTTATATTCGTGTCATGTAATAGCACTATGAACTCTTCACCGCCAACACGAAATACGGTATCTGAGCCACGAATACGTTTTTGAAAGTAAGTCCCTATTCCGCGCAACACATTGTCACCAGCATGGTGTCCAAAAGTATC
>CAZSCK010000061.1:0-16600 GCA_964605385.1 uncultured Thioalkalispiraceae bacterium | reverse complement strand
AATAAAACAAACATATTATTCAATAGTAAATTAATACTAAACACATATAAATACTATAAAAAAGCCATGATAAAGAATTTCTTTACATTATTTACTTGTTTAGTAATTATTAGTTGTGGTAGCAGTAGCAACAATGAACCATGTACTACACTCGACTGTGAAACATTAAAATATAATCTTTTGTTAGCTGATGTTGATTTTAGCCTTGCAAGTCCACAAGCAACAAATATCCAGGTTGTTGCAACTAACAGTTATCAGGATATGACTCACCCACGAGTCTCCGCCGATAAACTATGGGTCGCTTATACAATATATAATGACACCAATACCGATGGCTGTGCGTCAACGGATACTGGCTACGTGAATACTAAAATTATGGCTGCGAGTTTAGATGGTATACAACAAAAAACCATCTTACCTGTGACTGCGGGTGAGCTAACTTCTAATAATTTTTGGTATAATAACAATAACGAGTTCACATATTTAGGCGGTGCGCCAGGATCAACAAAGCTATATCATGCACAAACGGATTCATCGATGAACCTAATTGCTGGACCAACTGAGATTACAATTCCTGGCACAATCACGCCCTTTGATCCTGCAGCGTTATCTGACAATCAATTTGTATATGGTGGTTTATATAATAGTGGTGGGCTGGTAAAAAGTATTTTTTTACAACCATTAAATCCAGCAGGAATACCTACAGGTTTATCCTTGGGGCGAGATAATTCAGGGACAACATTGTTTGGTAATGATATTTTTGAGAACGATCCAAAATCTCACCCGATGGAGTGAATGTCGCATTTATGAGGCGAGCACCTAATGCTGGTGCCAATGGATTTGGTTTTAGAATATTTGTTGTTCCTGTTGCTCCCCCCCTAACGGAAGTTAATATATCTACTTCACTTGGTGCATCACAGCTTAATAATGATGCACTGCCAGAATGGATCGATAATACAACTCTGGTATTTACCAATATTGATTCTACTGTGACATTTAACAGCCGTACGATCTGGACAATGAAAAGTGATGGCTCTAATAGAAAACAAGTCACTCTACCTGCAGGTTATCGATACAGCGATGTATATCCTTTTTTGGACAGCAGCGGAAACCAGAAAATCATAATATCTGCAGAGAAGATTGGGGCAATATGTACCACTTAGACATCTATGAGGGAAAAAACACATAACAATGCTTCGTTTGCGCCGCACAGCTAGGTCGTTAGCGGTATAAAAATGGATAGATCTGCATTAAACGAAAATGAAAGAGAAGCTAGAGAACAATTAGTTGTTCTTGCAAAGGCAATAATTAATAAAGAACAGTCATTCTTTGAGGGCTCTCCAAGGTGAAGATAATCTAACTACATATACATTTGATACCGCTGAGGCTAAACATAGATTTTGTAAAACGTGTGGTATTAAGTCATTTTATATACCACGCTTCAACCCTGACGGTTATGATATTAATGTTCGCTGTCTTGAACCTGATCCCTTACCGTCGCATTTAAGATGGTAATAAATTTTCTCATACATGCGGTTATCGCAACTTTTTTATGCTTATCTTGTGCTACTAATCGTTTGTAAAAAGCCTTAATAACAGGTGTTTTTTATCAACATGAATGGGGGACTCCTTAGAATTAAATATAATAAGTAAAAAATACATAAGACCTCGATATTTATACGGTATTTAATGATTTTTGTGGTTCTATTCTCATAACAGCTCAATTCTCCTTTAAAATTTCTCATTTCAGCCGCTATTAATACTACGTTAACGATGAGTACGTTTATTAATAATGAATTTTGAAGGTAAGCAACAATCACTCCTTACATTCCGGGTTGGCCCGGTGCTTTGTTGTGCCCCGAGCCTTCCTGTACGGAGCATTATTAGCCCTCCAAAAATTACCCACCCTCCAGGAAGCAATTCATCACAGCCGGGGATTTTTAAGCACGGTTCACATATTGTAAAGGTTCTCGATTTGCGGCAAAAGTTTGGCATTGAGAAATCAGAACAAACACAACCCGGTAATTTAATTAT
Source organism: uncultured Thioalkalispiraceae bacterium (assembly GCA_964605385.1). Lineage (GTDB taxonomy): Bacteria > Pseudomonadota > Gammaproteobacteria > UBA6429 > Thiohalophilaceae > JAGLTQ01. Next base: position 14,566 of record CAZSCK010000061.1, on the reverse strand, counting down.
TACTATTTTTGAAAAAGAAAGTTTTGCTTTTTGGGTAGATCAAATTCTTGATGTTTTTGATTTTCCTTCTGAAGGTTGGGGAAACTTACCCTCTGCAATTCCTCGAGGTGTCTTTAGTCGTACTTTATTATTAAATAAAAAAATACATCTTTATTCTGAATTTGAAAAGCTTGCCACTATCAATGACCTTGGTTATCTAAAACATTATATTCAACAACTTAAAAAACAACAGGATGTACAAGAAACTGAGCAACAACAGAAAAAAATCACTTTAGAAGCAACCTCTCCTGTTAAACTTGATGAGACAAAACATAAACCAGTTAAAGAAGTTAAAAATCTACAAGTAGTAAAGAAAGATAAGCCTACGCATGTCGAGAAAACAACATCTAAAACATCAAGTTTAAGCAGCATACCGACTAGTATTCCGGTAAGTAAAAACAAAACCCCAAAAGTAGAAATTAAAAAACCACCCATTGTTCAACCGATAGTAACAAAGCCAACAATCACATCTACAACTTCAACACGAGCAGGGATACAGTCTGAAAAACACAATAAAAAACCGGCAGTCATTATTGGAAAAAAACCAAACATTACAAAGAAACCATCTTATTCACCAACTACAGAAGATGAATCATCTTCTTTTGGTATTATCCTTTTATTTGTTTTTATTTTGTTTTCTTTAGGTGCAGGAGTTTATTATTTATTTATCAATACTGCGGGCAGTAATAGTAATAATAAATATACACAAGAACAAACAAGTGTTATTTCTACTGCCCCTGTAGATTACAGCATTAATGAAAAACCCATTTTAGAAAAAAGAGATTTAGACAACATCACATCAAGTTATGATGAAATGAATTCCAGCTCTGAAATATTAATTGCAGATACAGTAACAGGAAAAGATAATAAGCCACTTAATAATGAGAATAAGAAAGTTATCGACGAATTAATTACAAAACAGAACGCACCTGACAAAAATGAAAATAATTCAATAATAGATTATGTAGAAAATACAGCTTACCGCGCAGAAATCATTCAACAAGATAACGACATTATTATTACTTTGCACCAACCTATAGCTGAAGAAAAAGCCTCCCAAGAAGATATTGCTATGATCCCTCAGCAACCAAATGATAATATAGTTAATGAAAAGGTATTAGAAACTCCTCCAGTAAACGAACTTAAAAAAGAAGAGTTAGCACAAAGTCTCAAACCAGAAAAAACTATCAACGAAATTATTCACATTGTCGTTAAAGGCGACACGCTATGGGCCATTGCAAAAAAATACGTCAATAATCCTTTCCTCTATCCAGAACTCGCACGATTGAGTAATATTAAAAATCCACATCTTATTTATCCTGGTAATCGAGTACGAATACGCTTTATCAAAAAATAATTCTTTTTAAACTCAATCAAGAACTGGAGATATCCATGTTAACTGTGGCAGATTTACCCACGCAGGCGTTGCAAAATTTGCTCTCACCTTATTCAATAATTGTCGAATCTGTATCCAATAATGCGCCAATCCCAGGCAGTTTTGGGGGGGATTCAGAGGCCGGATTAATCAGGAATATTTTGTATGTTCGTCCGGAACCCCCCGTACATTCAGCCTTACATGAGGCTTGTCACTATATTTGACTTGATTCGGCTCGGCGTGATGAGTTAGATACAGATACCGGCGGCGATATTATGACGAAGAAAATGCCGTTTGTTACTTACAAATCCTTCTCGCGGCTAAACTTTCTGGATGTTCTGCCGATACCTTAATGAAGAACATGGACAGCTGGGGTTACACCTTTCGTCTTGGATCGGCATTGGCCTGGTTTCGTGATGATGCGGAGGATGCCCAGCAATGGTTATTAAAAGAACACTTAATCGATCAGAATGATGTACCTACTGAACGGTTACGTACTTAAAGGTAATAGATATGGCTTTTAACAATATTAATAACTACTTTGAAAATCTCGTTTTTGACGTTATTCAAGGAAAGTTAAATACAAATGAACTGGATGACGATGAAGATTTTTTAGGTGATCTTGCCTGTGTTGCACTGAATCAACTACCCGCGCGTTATGTTCGCCATAATGTTGATATGGTTTTTTATATGACCACAGAAGAAAGAAAACAAAATCAAATTATTGTTGAGGATGCAGTCGATATGGCCATTGACTATGTAAATAAGCATCGCCATAACGAACGTCCTGAAACAATCAATCAATAAAGACTGTAGAGAAGTTATGTCTGAGACTAATCCAATTTATGATACTCGTGTTGAAGTTCAAACGAGTTATATATCTGAACAATCTGATCCCGGTGATGAACGTTTTGTTTTTTCTTATACCATCACCATTGAAAACCATGGTGAAATTGCCGCTAAGTTGTTAAGCCGCCATTGGTATATTACTGATGCCGATGGCAATGTGCAGGAAGTTGAAGGTGATGGTGTCGTTGGGGAACAGCCTCACTTAAAACCGGGGGATGGTTTCCGTTATACCAGTGGTACTGTTTTAAAAACACCACTTGGCAGTATGCATGGTTTTTATCATATGCTTGCTGATGACGGCACTGAATTTGATACCCCTATTGCCCCTTTCACACTATCAATTCCTAATACGCTACATTAAAACTTGCCAGTAAAGAATATTTGCTAGACACTATCCCTCATGGCAACTTATGCAATTGGCGATCTACAGGGCTGCTATGATTCCCTGTTAGCTCTACTCGAAAAGCTCAATTTTGATAAAACAAAAGATACTCTCTGGTTCGCGGGAGATTTAGTGAATCGCGGTTCAGATTCCTTATCGACCTTACGTTTTGTTAAATCCCTTGGTGATAGCGCGATAGTGGTACTGGGTAATCATGATCTTCATTTACTTGCGACTGCTCATGGCGTTAAAAAGAAATGCTCTGCCGATTTACAACGCATACTGGATGCTGAAGATAGCGATGAACTTCTGCACTGGTTAAGTACTCGTCCCTTGCTTCATCATGATTCTAAGTTAAATTACACTATCTCACATGCTGGAATTTATCCTTTATGGACGTTAAAAAAAGCTAAAAAATATGCAGCGGAGTTAGAGAACGAATTAAAAAATAACCTTCATGGTTTTTTAAATCACATGTATGGCGATAAACCCGACAAATGGGATGACTCACTAAGCGGTTTTAAACGCTTACGTTTTATTTGTAATTGTTTTACCCGTATGCGATTTTGCAAAAAAGATGGTACTTTAGACTTTAGCAGCAATGGTGCCCCCGGCAAGATTCCAAAAGGAACTTTTCCGTGGTTTGAACTGCCCAAGCGAAAAATTAGTAACAAAAAACTTTTATTTGGGCACTGGTCAACCCTGGGACTCATTCATAAAAAAAATGTTTATGCTTTAGACACCGGCTGTGTCTGGGGGGGTAAGTTAACCGCATTGCGAATAGACACTAAAATAGCAGAATATATTAGTATTGATTGTTCTGGTGCAGCTAATCCAGCAGATTTTATTAAATAATATCTTCTTTGAAACAACTTTCATTTACCAACACCGCGTTCGAATGATACCCTCTAATATAATTTTATGCGGGGCACTACGATTCGAACCTACAAAAAATCCAATATAATGCACATGCTGCAGGTCATAATCATAGTGCCCCACACCAAAATTATATTGGAGGGTTTAATCTGACAACGAGCTATTACGAGCCAACAAAACAATAGATTCCCGCTAAGAGCATGTGAAAATGACGTGATTTTTTCAGCAGGTTGATTCGCACTTTAACGTTTTTAAATTTTCTTCAATATTCTTTAACGTCTTAACTTCTATATAACAATATTCTGAACAAGTTCCTTTTTTATTCGGAATACAAATAAATAGTTCTGCCGGACATTTTTCTTTTAAAGTACAATTTTTCTTTATTGCCACCCAATCAGAAAACCCATCATTATTTAAATCCTGTTTATAACTTGGTGATGGTCATTCACTTTTATTCGCACCGTACATATCTTCTAACATGTAACGAATATCATCTGGCATTTTTTCGGCAGCAGTAACAATAGAAACCAAACATAAATAAACAATTGATAATAATAAAAGTGACGTTCGCAGCATTAAATATTATTTCCTGTCTAAAATAACAAAACTATGTGCGTATCTGTTTTTATCATCTTTTTTATGATTGATTTTTTCAACTTTATTCCAATCACTGTTATTAATTTCAGGAAACCATGCATCGCCATCTAATTCGGCATGAACAAAGGTTAAATATAATCTGTCTGCCTTATGCAACATTTGTTCATAAAAAGAAGCCCCACCAATAATCATTACTTCATCAACATCACCGGCAGCTTCTAATGCTTCTTCAATTGAATGCACAACAATACTGTCACTTGCCTGATAAGATTCATCGCGGGTGATAATTATGTTTGTTCTTTCGGGTAAGGCTTTAGCACCAAAAGACTCATAAGTTTTTCGCCCCATAATAATCGGTTTGCCGATGGTATTTTGGCGAAACCATTTCATGTCATTGGGTAATTTCCAGGGTAATGTATTTTTAATGCCGATTACACGATCTTCGGTCATTGCGGCGATCATAGATATTTTCATTAAACTGCTACAAGCCCCTTAATATGCTCATGCGATTCATAACCTTGCAACTCAAAATCATCAATCGTGAATTCAAAAATGTCTTTAATTTCTGGATTGATTTTCATTGTTGGCAAAGGAAAAACATCCCGACTTAGTTGTAACTCGGTTTGTTCCATATGATTCGAATATAAATGTGCATCACCTAATGTATGCACAAAATCACCAACCTCTAAATCACAGACTTGTGCGATCATCATGGTTAACAAAGCATAAGAAGCAATGTTAAAGGGCACACCAAGAAAAATATCTGCACTGCGTTGATATAACTGACAAGAAAGTTTTCCATCAGCAACATAAAATTGAAAAAATGCATGACATGGAGGTAACGCCATATTCTCAATTTCACCGACGTTCCAGGCACTAACAATTAAACGGCGTGAATCAGGATTGTTTTTAATTTGATCAATCACCTGGGTAATCTGATCGATATGTCGTCCATCGGCAGTCGGCCATGAACGCCATTGCGAACCATAAACAGGCCCCAGGTTTCCATCTTCATCAGCCCACTCATCCCAAATTCGTACCTTATTATCTTTCAGATATTGAATATTGGTGTCGCCTTTGAGAAACCAAAGTAACTCATGAATAATCGAGCGAAGGTGAAGTTTTTTAGTGGTGACAACAGGAAAACCATCAGCCAAATTAAATCGCATTTGGTAACCAAAAACACTTTTTGTTCCTGTGCCAGTGCGGTCTTCTTTTTCTACGCCGTTATCTCTGACATGACGCATTAAATCCAGATACTGCTTCACAAACGTCCCCTTTCAGCTCATATTTTGCAGGCCTTATTATAGCCTTAATATGGAAAACTCAGGTAAAAAAAGCCGGATGAATTAATTTCATCCGACAATTTCAAATATATAAGGTACCCGCTCCTCACTTCAACAACCAAGAATTCGTCGTCTGAGCGGTTTAATGGATGCAGCAATTAAGACAATAATGCTCACAATCGCAATCCATTGCGGTACAACCTCGGTTGCACCTTCTATTTGAGCACTAATATCAATGCCATTTGCCGTCACCACATAATCGGTTAACAAACCGAATCCAATGCTGCTCAGAGAAATACCCATAAGATAAACAACGACGACAAGTCGCCCCATTTCTTTAAATAAAATAGCAATTGTCGCCATGTTGGTTGCCGGGCCAGCCAGTAACAAAACCAGTACTGTGCCTGGTGAAATCCCCGCGATGAGCAGTCCTGCCGCCAATGGGGTCGATGCCGTTGCACAAATATACATAGGAATGCCAACCAACAACATCAATATCATGGCGGGTAAACCACTGCCCCACTCCGCCAATGCTTGTTCGGGAAAAAAGGTTGCAAGTGCTGCTGCCATCGCAACTCCAAATAATAACCAGTAGGTAATATCATCCCATATGTCGCTCAAGGCATATTTTAAACCGCTTACATTACGTGACCAGAAATCCGTCCCTGCTTTACTCGCACGACTGGAACAACTATCACCACTGCTACAACAGCTGGTTTCAACTTCAATAACAGGCTCAGGTTCACTGGAACACCCACCACTACAGCAAGCGGTTACGACCTCATCACTTGCAACTGCTGTGGCTACCCGTTGACGATCCAACACAATTACCGCCAGTATGCCGGTGATAATGGCACTGGCAATCGCCGCTAAAACGCGCACAACAGTCATAAAGGGGCCGAGTAAAACGTAAGAAACACCAATGGAATCAACTCCCGTTTCGGGTGTTGCAACAAGAAAAGACAAAGTTGCACCGTCCGATGCCCCAGCACGTTTTAAGCCAATAGCAGCAGGTAATACACCACAAGAACACAACGGTAATGGCGCGCCAATAAATGCACCTTTCACAACGGGCCAGACACCTTTACCACCGAGCACACGTTTCATAAAACTTTCAGGAATCCAGACTTTGATCAATCCCGCAGCTAATAATCCAAACAACAACCAGGGTGCAGCTTCCATGCTTACTTCTACAAAGTTAGCTAAAAATTGATTTAATAATTCCATGTCGTTTTCCCCGCTAACAATATTGACTAAGGTAACCAGTCAGGTATCTGTTTTGCTAAAGCCGTTTTTTCCGTAACACGTTCACCCATCAGCACAAAACCTAAAATATTGCCTGCACTGTCTTTGAATAAACCACAGACACCTTGATCATTTATTTCAACATCCCATTCACCTTCAGTGCGTCGTGGCACAGGGCAAACAACCGTAGGGTAGCAAGGTGTTTTTAATGCCACCGGCATCGCGGAATAACGCACAGCAGTTTCTTCACCAGCTAATGTTGCGGCCAGTGCTCTTGCACAAGTCATTAATGGCATAACAAAAGGTAGCGTAAGATCGTCAACTTGAGCACAATCACCCAGAGCATAAATATCTTTATTACTGGTTTGCATATAGCGATCAACTTTTATGCCCCGTTCTGTTTCCAGGCTTGCTGCTTCTGCTAACGTTAAGTCAGGACGTAAACCAATTGCTGAAAGCACAATGTCACTCTTGATTTTTGTGCCATCTTTTAAAGTAACCGATAGCGATGATTGATCATGTTCAACATGAGTAACGCTATTCCCAAGATGCCACTGCACACCCTGCTCTGATAATTTTTCCTGCAACAATGCCGCTGCTTTCTCAGGCATCATAAAACCCAGCACCTGTGGTGCTAAATCAACAATGCTGATTTGTGCATTTACATGCGATAAATCATTAGCAAATTCACAACCGATCATACCCGCGCCAATAATGACAATGCGTTTGCCTTTTTTTAGTTCATTACGAAACTGGCGATAATCTTCCAGATCATTAACCGATAATACGCGTTTAGCTGCATTGCCTTCAATCGGTGCGTTAATGGTGTTTGCACCATTCGCTAATACCAGTTGATCATAAGGTACTATTTCTTTTTTTGAGTTACGTTCAACTTCCAAAGTGTGTGCATCGGCATCAATATTAATAACCCGAGTGTTATTCCAAATCTCTGCTTTCAAATCCGCTTCCATTTTCTCCGGATTAGCCATGACCAACTCATCTGCTTGTTTATTTTTACTTAAGGCATTTGACAACATGGGTTTTGAATAAGAATTACCATCATCACGGGTAATAAGAAGAAGTTCTGTTTCCTGATCACGACGACGAAATTCGCGAGCTAGTGTATAACCGGCAATTCCTGTTCCTATAATTACAAGTTTGGTCATTTTTTACTTTCATCCTTAAATACGGCTATTTTGAAATGGCTATTTTTGAGGTATGTAGAAGTTCCGATAGTAGTAATGAAAAAGGATGGTTTTCAAACCACCCTTTATCAATCTATTGCTGTTTCTGTATTAGCTTAATCAAGTTTTAATCAAAATCCAGTTTGCTTGCACCACACTCAGGACAAAGAAAATCATCGGGAATATCTTCCCATTTTGTTCCAGGTGCTATGCCATGTTCAGGGTCACCCTTTTCTTCATCATAAACATAGTCACAGAGTAAGCAGTTATGCTTCATTTTTTTCTCATCCTTATTTATCTAAAGTAGAATTCTATCATGAACTATGTGGGCGTAAATCAATAAGTTCAAGTCGAACGTGGAGTCTTTGTTTTACGTTTCAGAGCAGCATTTTTTTTAATCGAAGAAACAGAAACCATATGGACTTCAACCTTGTTTTGCAAACGTTTTTTTGTCAGAGGTGCAGCACATGCGCTACTGGAACAATTTCCACATGCCCCTGATGATGGATCTAATACCTGTCTTATTTTCACTATAATAAAAACCACGACAAATAATAAAGCCAGGCTAAGGGTAATATGATCCCAAAATGTTAGTTCAGGTCTCATACAATTAATCCACCAAAAAATGACACTGCAAAAGCCAATACATAAGCCAATGCAATAGAAAAACCAACGGAGAACGCTGTCCACCTCCATGACTGTGTCTCGCGATAGATAATCGCGATTGTTGACATACAGGGAATATAGAGTAAGGTGAAAATCATAAATGAAATGGCTGTTACTATCGTCATTGATGATGCAATTGATTCACGCAAACTTAGCGTATTCTCATCCACCTCATCGCCCTGCGCATAAAGTACACCAAAGGTTGCCACCACAATTTCTTTTGCAACAACTCCCGTTAGCAAGGCAATGGATGCATTAGTATCAAAATTCATCGGTGCAAAAACAGGTTGTACAAAATTTCCTATTTGTCCAAGGTAACTTTTATGCTGTACTTCCTGCTGCATATCGAGTTTTAATTGCTTAATAATTTCCTGATTAACTTGCGGCTTCGCTTCAAGAACGGAAATTTCCTGTTGGTAATCTTTACTCAATTCAACATCGAGAGGAAAAGTTTGTAAGAACCAGATAACGATAGAACCTACAACAATAATGCCACCGACTTTTTTCAAAAACTCTGAGGCATTACTCGACATGTGTGTTGAAATTGACTGCCACGTAGGTACACGATAAGGAGGTAGCTCCATTAAAAATGGAGAAGTATTTGCGCCTTTAACAATGGTTTTGCTTAAAAATAATGCCGCACCAAGTGCCACTGCAATACTCACCATATAAATACCAAATAATGCTGTGCCTGCACTTTCACCAAAAAAGGCTCCGGTAAATAAAATAAAAACCGGAAGCCGCGCAGAACAGCTAATGAAAGGGTTCACTAAAATAGCAACCAACCTGTCGCGGCGATGCTCAATGGTACGTGTCGCCATAATCGCCGGCACGTTACAACCAAAACCAGTTAGCATTGGAATAAAAGCTTTTCCATGTAAACCAAACTTATGCATGATGCGATCAACTAATACTGCACCACGCACCATATAACCTGTGTCATTAAATACAGCGATAAAAAAGAATAAAATAACAATGTTGGGCAGGAAGATAATGGTTCCGCCCACACCGGCAAGAACACCGTTGATAATTAGATCCTTGAACAAATTATCAGGCATGATGTTATTCAGGCCACCTGCGATTAAACTAACACCTGCATCAATCCAGTCAACCGGGTATGCACCCAGGGTAAAGGTTGATTCAAACATAACCCACATAATAAAAAGAAAAATCGGCATGCCAAGCCACTTATGCAAAAGAAAAGCATCAATTATGCGCGTTGCATCAATACGATTAATTGCTGTATCGACATCAACCTTCATTGTTTCTTGCAATAAGCCATTCACAAAACCATAACGGCCATTATTAAGTAACATAGCAGCATCTTCACTATGCCCTTTTTTAAGTTCATCACGCTCTACTGCGACCGCCGCAATTAAATCTGCATGATCGCCTTCTTCTTTAATAACCGTTTCGTCATCTTCAAGTAGTTTTATTGCTAACCAGCGTGAATGCTCCGCTCGCATGCTGTCATCATGTAATCTTGCAATATGAGCCTGCGTACGTTCAATGGCCTCTTCAAGATGGCTGTCATAATTTAGCTTAATTATTTCAGGTTGTGTTTTTGCTTCAGCAAATTCCATGATTGCATTCAATAAAGCATCAATACCAACACCGTCTCTTGCATTCGTTTCAACAACGGGTGTGTTCAGTAAGTAAGCAAAAGTTTCTTCATCAAGTTGAACGCCTTTATCCTCTGCTTCATCGACCATATTTAAAACGGTAATACGCGGGATGGACATTTCAATAAGCTGAGATGTCAGCAATAAGTTCCGCTCAAGGTTACTCATGTCGAGGATATTAAGAATTAAATCAGGCGCATTATGATAGAGAAAGTTGCGGCTTTCCCGTTCTTCGTCTGTACGGCAACTGAGTGAATAGATGCCAGGTAAGTCAACCAGCTGGATCTCCCAGCCTTGATATTCAAAAGTATGTTTCCGAATGCCAACCGTAACTCGCGGATAGTTACCAACTGAGCTGTGTAAACCGGTTAATCGATTAAATAGAGAGGTTGTGCCTGTGTTTGGATTCCCTAAAAGGGCAATGGTAATTTGCTTATCACTCGCCATATCTATGTTTCACTCGATTCCTGTCTATTTTTTGAAAATGAGAACAATTATCATTCCTTTTTACCCAAAAAGCAAATTTATTCGAATGAACCGGAATTCGAGTACTGAGGATGACGCGGCAACTTCCAGATAAGTGCGATACTTGGGTTTCGTGTAGTCGTTAACACTGACGCATTGTTTTCCTTACACAGGCGGCTAATCTAAAATAACGAAAGAATTTTTACGCTACTTTATGGTTTTATTTGCTGTGATAAGTAAAGCGCAAGGCGCGAAAGTTTAGTGAGTGCTCGTACTGATAAAGTTGCTCCTGAGATACCATCGATTGATCGATCAAGTTGATGCTCTTTTGTCAAAGTGGCCTTGCGGAACTGTTTGGTAAAAAAATCATGCCGTATTTCATCGCCACGACTTTCTCTAAAAACAAGTACTTTGACGCGCTCAACCTTTCCATTTTTAATAATAATACCGACCGTTATAGGCTGATCTTTGCCTATTTCATTCAAGATCCAAACACTGCGTGAATCTTGCTGCCAATAACTAAGGCGTAATTGTTGCGGTTTATGCTGTAATATTTTTGCGCTAACTTCTCGGATTTTTCCCGTTATCCATATTTTTTTGACAACAGGCGGCTTATTAGCGAAAGTTTCATTTAAGAAATCGACAGGAGTTTGGTAAGTGCCTCGAGCAGTCACCGTGTTCATGCTGAGTACAAAAATGCTTGTTAATATTAAAAAGTATTTCATCATAAAATATACCCAGCCACTCAAATGGCTGGGTATTCTTGTCGTTTAGTAAACTCTAGAATTGGTAACCAACACCCATGTTTAAACCATTCTGGTTTTTACCATCGGCATTATTTTGTGTTTGATAGTGAAGTTTAACTACTACATCTTCATGCGGCCAATAATTTAAACCGAAATCAACCTGTTCTTTTTCAGAATTACTTGTTCCGTTACCCGCTTGATTATCCCACTTGTTTAAACGGGTAAACAAACCAATTTTCGGAGTAATCTTGTACGATGGCTCTACATACCAGCCATTTTGTTTGTCTGCGCCAAGTGCCGTGGGAGCACTGCCATCAATATTCCATGCAGCATAGACCGCTCGTAACTGGAACTTTGATACTTGCCAACTAAGTGCAGTAGAAAACATATTAGCGCCAGCAAGATTAGCATCTAGACTCTGCCCAGAGTCACTTTGTGTGAAATAACTGGCAGAAACTTGTAATCCAGCAACACCATTCCACTTAATACGACCTGAATAAGCTAAATTTTTTGCCGTAGCCTTAGCAACACTTTGACGTCCTTTACGAACCGTGTAATTTGTTGCTGAATCTAATTTTAAACCTGTTGTGACAAAAACATCATAGCTTATGCTATCAGAAAGTTTTCCAGCAACCGCGACACCACCTTCTCGCCATGTACTTGGTATGATGTTAGAAGCAATGGGGCTACGATCAACACCGTAAAAAGTCGTTGGCTCATGGGTTTCATTAAGAATACCAAATGGCATCAATATCACACCAGTCGCAATTTGTGTATCTTCATTAACATCAAACTCAAGAAAAGCTTGTTCCAGCTCCATATCGAATGAGTGCTCTAAATCCCATTCCATAAAAAAACGTGTTTTCTCATCAAATTCATGACCCACGAATAACACCGCGCGATGAAAATCAATTTCCTGTAAATCTGTCGCACCACCTTCACCTTTTAGATTATTGTAGTGCATTTCACCATAACCACCCACCGTCGTTTTACCGGAGCTACCTTGGTGAGTCGAGCGTTTGTTGTTTGAGCCATTATCGGCAAGCGATCCGGTTGCTTTATCTGATGCCATCATTTCTACCGTCGCATCCAAACGTTCCATTATTATTTGATTCTGTTTTTTTAGCGCATCAATTTCATCTTGTAAGCTATTCGCTGCTGTTGCGGTTTGCATCAACATCGGTGAACTAATTAATGCAGCAACAAGTGCTGAAGTTCTTATTTTGTACATTGCATATCCTCATATTTTTGGTTACTTCTGATGGTTGAGAATATACAGAAACAGAAATGGAAATGCAAATCATTCTCATTAACGTTTACGGTAAACTTTTAGCCTGCCGTACAAACACATAACCCGTTGAATTTATTGAAAATAATCACATTAATTACACCATTTTTTAAACAATAGCCAAGTAAATTAAGGTGATATTTTTAAATAACGGAGTGAAATTTCGAGAAATACTCGATAAGGAAATCTAAAAGAGACTTTTAAAAGGTCGGTAAGACGGGATGAAAAAAGCTAACATTATTAAAAAAAAAACAGATCTAACTTTAGATCGGCTTCTTAGCTAGACTTATTTTTTTTATTTTGGCACTGTTCACAACAGCCATAAAGATTCATTTCGTGATAATGAAGTTGGAATCCAGCACTTTTAGACAGCTCTATTTGCAAACGCTCAATGTCATTATTATGAAATTCTTGAACCTGACCACACTCAGTACAGATCATGTGGTCATGATGTACGCCGGAATCCAGCTCAAACACAGCTTTGTTATCACCAAACATATTTTTCTGTAATAAACCCGCCGTATCAAACTGAGTAAGAACTCGATAGACTGTTGCTAAACCAATATCTTCACCATCATCTAACAAAATGCGGTAAACCTCTTCAGCACTCAGATGTTTATGGTCACTTTGGCTAAAAATCTCAAGAATTTTCAACCTTGGAGTCGTTGTACGCAAACCAGCTTTTTTTAGAGGGCCTTCTTTGCTCATGCTGAATTCCTAAATGAGATATAAAATAGTTGACTAAGATACCCCGCCATTATATACGAACAAAACAATTAACCTAACCATTATTCTAAGTATATTTAAACAAAAGCGTGCTCTTATCGCACCACCAAGATCAAACGAGCATATAATTACGGCTCAAAACACAGCTATTGAAGTCATCATCAGAACGACCGTAAAGTGGCATATCTATATACCAGAGAGTCTGTTCTTGAAAATCTCGATGCGCTAAACAAAATGATTGATATATTAATTTTTTACAAAAAAAAAGAAATATTTAACGTTTTTGTGGCAATAATCAGTATCATGGCGCTGCCACTAAAAAATAGTAAAAAGAAATAGGCATAACGGAACGATGAATGTAATAAAAGTATTGAACAACTCTATTAATCATCAATTTGACTTACATTGTATTTCAACGAATAAGCAGCAAAAGGAATAAAACGTTTTGGACAAAAGCAAAAACATAACAAAGAAAAAACGATCCATCTTTCATTTGCATCGGCAACTCGGTTTAGTCGTTTCTCTATTTGTAATCATTCTTTCTGTATCCGGGATAATGCTCAATCATACTGAAAAATTAAGTCTCAGTTCCAATTATATTCAATCAGAATTTTTACTAAAATGGTACGGTATAAAAAAACCTATTATTAATAGCTATCAAATAGAAAAAAATTGGATTAGCCATGTTGAAGACAAACTTTATTTCAATAACAAGTTAATCGAAGAAGAACTCAGTTTAGTCACTGGCGCAATTCTTACGGAAAATTTCATTGCCGTAGCAAGTCAAAATGAAATAATTCTATTTACACCCTACGGCGAAAAAATTGAACGTCTTAATGCGACGACAGGGGTTCCAAATAATATTACATCAATCGGTTTAAATAAAGAAAACGACCTCTTCTTAAAAACTAAGCAGTCTATATACAAAGCAAATTCTGATGTAACTGAATGGATCTCAAGTACAGATAAAAATATAACTTGGGCTGGTTCATCTACTATACCTGTAGAGTTGGAAAATAAACTCAACGTATTATTTAGAGGAAAGGGTCTAACAAAAGAAAGAGTACTACTCGATTTACATAGCGGTCGTTTCCTTGGAAAAGTAGGTCCATGGATTATGGATTTATCCGCTATATTATTAATTATTCTGTCGATTAGCGGCTGCTGGATGTATGCAAAACGTACTTGGGCTATGCGCAAACGTAATTTATTACTTGCCG
>CAZSCK010000060.1:0-16740 GCA_964605385.1 uncultured Thioalkalispiraceae bacterium | reverse complement strand
CAGGCATAGCAACAATTTCCGCCTGCCACATACAAAGTTAACGGGACAGCAGTGACTATATTTATAACATACCATAATAATACACTTTATATATAAACTGGAATATACGCTTAACTACCCTTCTTCAGGTGATTCTTTCATTACATAAGATAAATCCTATATAATCCGCCTCCCTTATGCAGGAGGCTATATTCTGTATAAGGTCTATAATCTGATATAAATTTAAGTTTTTAATATTAAGGTGAATGCGTGTCTTCATTTGATTTTGTTCCCGGCCAACGCTGGATTAGTAATAGTGAAAGTGAATTGGGCCTGGGTCTCATTGAGTCACTGGACCATCGTACGATTACCATTGATTTCCCTGCCAGCGGTGAATTACGTACCTATGCCATTGAACAAGCGCCGCTAAGCAGGGTCAGTTTTGCAGTGGGTGACTCGATTAAAAATCAGGAAAATAAAAAATTCAATATCACCACATTGCAAGAACATGACGGCATTATCACCTATGACGTGACTGATTCTGACGGCAAAGCAAGTCAACTATGTGAAACTCAATTAAGTGCTGCAATTAAACTCAACCGCCCGCAAGATCGTTTATTTACTGCCCAGTTTGATGCAGAAAAAGCCTACATACTCCGACACGACACCTTAAATAAAAAACATCAATTATCCACCTCAGAGGTGAATGGTTTATATGGTGTGCGTATGAGTTTGATTCCCCATCAACTTTACATCGCACATGAAGTTGCTCAACGTCCATCTCCCCGCGTATTACTGGCCGATGAAGTGGGTTTGGGTAAAACCATTGAAGCAGGATTAATTCTTCATCATCAACTTATCTCAGGCCGTGCAAAACGTATATTAATTGTTGTACCCGATGCGTTGTTGCACCAGTGGTTAGTCGAAATGTTACGCCGCTTTAACTTAAAGTTTAGTTTGTTTAATGAAGAACGTTGTTTGTCTTTAGACGAAGAAAATGGCTTGAATCCTGATGAAGATATAGATTCACTCGACCAGGAGTTAAGTCCTTTTCACAGCGAACAACTGGTTTTATGTAGTCTGGATTTCCTTATGCAAAACCCTCACCGCCATCAACAAGTAATTGATGGTGAATGGGATTCCTTAATTATAGATGAAGCACACCATCTAAAATGGGAAGAAAATAATATTAGTCCAGAATATCAACTCATGGATGTTTTGGCACAAAATACCCCTAGCGTTTTATTATTAACCGCAACCCCTGAACAACTCGGTCCTTCCAGTCATTTTGCTCGATTGCGTTTACTCGATCCACATCGCTTCCATAACCTTGATACATTTTTAGCAGAAGAATCACATTACACCAGATTAGCTGAAACAGCTGAGTTGTTAATTGATGATAAATCATTAGAACAACATGATATTGATGTATTGGAAGAATTTATACCGCAAGATAATAAAGACTTGTTAAGCCAGCTAGCTTCCGCAAACGGGGATGAGCTCTCTAAAGCCAAACAAAAAACTGTCGACATCTTAATAGATCAACATGGAACAGGGCGTGTTTTATTTAGAAATACACGTCATGCCATTAAAGGATTTCCTGAACGACAAGTTAAGGGGTATGCATTAGAAGTATGTGAAGCATATTCTTCTCTGTTTGAAAAAATATTTAACTCTGAAGAGAAAAAAGAACAGTTCTCCCTTGACTTTAACCGTCGTTATGCCGAGCTTATGCTTACTCCTGAAGTAACCTATCAAAGCTTAAAAGATCTTGGTATTTCAATACTCAAAAATGCTCCACACTGGACCAGCTTTGATCCACGTTTCCCCTGGATAATTAATTTACTTAAAGAACTAAAAAATAAAAAAGTACTGATTATTTGTGCTCATGCAGAAACTGCACTTGAACTCGAAGATTTATTAAAAAACAAACACGCGATACGTGCATCTGTCTTCCATGAAAATTTAAGTATAATTGAACGCGATCGTGCCGCCGCTTATTTTGCAGATGAAGAAGATGGTGCCCAGGTTCTTATTTGTTCAGAAATTGGTAGTGAAGGTCGTAACTTCCAGTTCTCACATAATTTGGTTTTATTCGACCTCCCGTTGAATCCAGATTTACTCGAGCAACGTATAGGCCGTCTTGATCGTATTGGGCAAAAAGAAATAATCCAGATTCATATTCCTTATATAAAAGAATCAGCACAGGAAATTTTATTTCATTGGTATAAAGAAGGTTTAAATGCCTTTGCCCAAACCTGCCCTGCAGGACAAGGCATGGTCGCTCAACTTGGTGAGAATTTATATCAACAATTAGAACAAACGAGCTATAACGTTGACAATGTTATTTCATTACTGGATAAAGCAAAACCTTTGTTTAGCGAATTAAATGAGGAACTACAAAAAGGCCGAGATCGCTTATTAGAAATGAACTCATTCCGCAAACCTGTTGCCAGGAAATTAGTTCAGACTATTCATCAAATCGAAGACAATAATGAACTCGAAGACTATATGTTGCGCGTTTGTGATGCCTATGGTGTTGATCACACTGAACATAGTGCTCACAGTTATGTATTGCACCCGAGCAACCATATGTTAACACCGCATTTTCCCGAACTCCCGGATGATGGTGCAACCATCACCTTTGATCGTGAAACCGCTTTAATACATGAAGATCGCTTCTTTATGAGTTGGGAACATCCAATGGTCACAGGCGTAATGGATATGGTGTTTGAAGGCGAACATGGCAATGTTGCTTTTAGTATTATTAAAAATAAAAATTTCAAAACAGGAACTGTTCTTTTAGAAATGCTATTTGTCGTTCAATGTATCGCGCCCTCTTACTTACAGATTGATCGCTTTATGCCTGCGCAACTCATTCGTCTGGTGATGGATAAAGATAATACCGATTACAGTGATAAAGTTAGCTTTGAACAATGCAAAAGCCTTGTTCCCACCGTTGATGCCCATACCTGCCAGCAAATTGTTACGGGCCATCGAGATACTTTACGAAAAATAATTGCACATGCAGAATCACAGTTATCACAAAACATTCCTGTGCTTATTGAAATAGCAGAAAAACAAATCGAAGAACAACTGGGTGAGCAAATTTCACGTTTGCACTCACTACAAAAAACAAACCCAAATGTGCGTGATGATGAGATTAAACAATTATCCGATGAAAAAGATCAACTGCATAAATATATTCAACATCCGCAATTACGCTTAGATGCTTTAAGATTAATTATTGCGGGGTAAATAGCCTTTTTAATACACTTAGCACCGCGCTGGCCTGAAGGCCAACCTACAAAAATCATTACTACCTCCTGTAGGTCGGCTTTCAAGCCGACGCTGCATTATAATAAATGAATGACATTAAATTATGACACACATAACAAAACCTGCAATTTTTTAGTTATTGGTTATTATTTAATTATCCCACCACCGCGTCGGACTGAAGTCCGACCTGCACAAGTATTTTTTTGAATACTCTTCAGCTTTACGTAAAAAAAACATTCCTTAAATTTCCACTTAAAAAGCTCTTCATAAACAAAAAGTAACAGCAAACTTGATGAGTATAGATGGTGTCACAAAAATGGCCATTGAGTAGCGGCATGAAAAAATTAAATGTTTAATGCTATAGCACATCCTTCACTATCTATTTTGCCCCATGCTATTCCGATCCAGCCGCCGCACGAAATACTTCTCTAACTCAACTAAAAATAATACAGAGGAAGCGACCAGCAAGATACGTAACCATACATCAAAGTCAATTGCTGTGGAGCCAAACAAAGACTGCATTGGCGCAAGGTAGGTAAACCCAAGCTGAAAGATAATAAGTATACCAATGGCAAACAAAACATAACGGTTACCCGTCAATCCTGCCCAGTTAAATACCGATGCTGTAATATAACGAGAGTTGAATAGATAAAATATCTCAAACACAACTAACGTATTCACGGCCACCGTGCGTGCATGCTCGATACTCACACCACTATTAATTTCCCAAATAAAAAGACCAAATGTTCCACTCATCAAAATAACGGAGACAAACGCAACGCGCCAGATTAAATAGGAAGTCAGCATCGGTTCATGGGCATCACGTGGAGGGCGTTGCATGACATTCTGTTCAGCGGGTTCAAAGGCCAGTGATAGTGCTAAGGTAACTGCTGTGATCATATTCACCCATAAAATCTGTACAGGTGTTAACGGTAGTTGCTGAAAACCTAATATGATGGCAGCAAGAATGATCAGTGCCTCACCACCATTGGTCGGAAGAATAAAAAGAATGGCTTTCTTAAGGTTGTCATAAACAGTACGACCTTCTTCGACGGCATGAGTAATCGAAGCAAAATTATCATCAGCCAAAACCATTTCGGCGGCTTCCTTTGCCGCTTCGGTTCCATTTTGACCCATGGCTATACCGACGTCAGCACGTTTCAAAGCCGGCGCATCGTTTACACCATCGCCCGTCATAGCAACAATCAAACCTTGATCTTGCATCAGTCTTACCAGGAGCAGTTTGTGTTCCGGGTTTACTCGTGCATAAACATCAACATCCTGCACTTTCTGACTCAACTCATGCTCATTCAGTAATTCAAGTTCCTGCCCGGTGAGTACATCATTGGTATTAACGAGTTTCAGTTGCCGGGCAATAGCAAGGGCAGTGGCACCATGATCGCCCGTAATCATTTTCACCCGGATGCCTGCTCTATCACAAACTTGCACTGCCTCAATGGCTTCTTCACGAGGCGGATCGATCAAGCCAAACATGCCTAACAGTGTTAGCTCACTTTCAACATCACTGAAGGTTAACTCCATTTTTTCAGGACGCACCTGTTTGACTGCGATAGCCAATACTCGTTGACCTTGTTGCGCCATTTCTTCAATACATTCCAGCCATAAAGATCTGTTTAAAGGCTGATCGCCATCCAGCATTTTTTGATTGGCACACATTTCCAATACACGTTCAGGTGCGCCTTTGAGATAGATAAAAGCATCACCACTATGACTATGATGCAGGGTTGCCATAAAACGATGTTCAGATTCAAACGGAATAAGATCGGTGCGCGGATATTGTTTGCCTTCAGCCTCAATATCCAAACCTGCCTTTAACCCTGCCACCAATAATGCCCCTTCCATAGGGTCACCATGTACAAACCATTCGCTGTTATTTTTTTCCAGTGACGCATCATTACAAAGCACTGCGGCACGAAGTAGCTCTTGCAAAAAGAGCCTTTCCTCCGCCGATATATCTTTGCCTGCCATTGAGATCACACCGTGAGGATCGTAGCCTGTACCGCTAAGCTCAAACAAATTGTTGCTGGTGGCAATCGTCCGCACAGTCATTTCATTACGGGTTAGGGTGCCAGTTTTGTCTGAACAAATTACTGTTACTGCGCCTAATGTTTCAACAGCAGGTAATCTGCGAATAATAGCATTGCGCCTGGCCATACGTTGTACACCGATCGCCAACGTGATGGTCATGATGGCAGGTAATCCTTCTGGAATTGCGGCCACCGCCAGGCTTACCGCAGCAAGAAACATTTCAGCGGCAGCATAATCACGCACCAGTAAACCAAAAGCGAAGGTGATAACGGCAAGTGCCAGAATAGCAAACGTAAGCCAACGGCCAAACTGAGCCATTTGACGTAACAAGGGTGTCATTACTGATGCCACTTCTGAAACTAGAGTACTGATTCGACCAATCTCGGTTTGTGCACCGATTGCAACGACAATGCCACGACCTTGACCATGGGTAACAAGCGTGCCCGAATAGGCAATACAACGGCGATCACCAATCACACTTTGCGAGGCGACAGGATCAGTAATTTTTTCTACTGCCATTGACTCACCTGTGAGTACTGATTCTTGTATTTGCAGTCCCTTGACTCGCAATAACCGTAAGTCAGCCGGTACCTTATCGCCTGATTGTAATAAAACAATATCACCGGGCAGCAATTCTTCAGCCTTAATCGTTATTTGCCGGTTATCACGCAACACCATGGCATTGGGAGAAAGCATCTGTCGTATCGCCTTCAAAGCATCCTCGGCTTTGCCTTCCTGTACAAAACCGATCACCGCATTAAGAAAAACCACGGCCATGATCACACTGCCATCCACCCAGTGCCCCAACATGAGCGTAACTGCACTTGCAGCAATCAACACATAAATTAATACATTATGGAATTGGCAAAAAAATCGTATCAACGCACTTCGCGTCTTAGGCTCGGGTAGCTGGTTCGGACCATATTGAGCAAATCTACCAGTGACTTCTTCTTTAGATAAACCGTTTGCAGTTGTTTTAAGCGAGAATAAAACTTCTTCAGTACTTTCTGTATGCCAACTTTCTGATGTTGAAACCAGCGCATCAGGCTGAGCATTTAGCTTTCTGAATGCTTTAAACAACTGCCGGGTCACCACTGCACCCACAATAGACAGGATAACAAGGACAATTAGCCATTCTATGACCGTAATATCAAAATGCCATGTAAGATTGTTATTCATCTGAACACCCGTTCATAACACGCCTGTTACAAATATTTTTATATCAGTCACAAGTTTTTTTGCTAATAAGCCAGTAGGTTATTCCTAACGCCAAAACAACAACACCCGTTGCTAATACAAACATGGGAGTAATTTTTTCAAAATCAAAAATTATCACTTTACGTGAGATTGCCATCAGCGCGGTTGCGACAACCAATCTAACTGGAATAACGTCAGTCTTTAAGTAGAGTGTTATATTAATAAATATTTCTATAGCAATTAATACAGCAAGGAAGGCACCAAATGTTGCCAGAATATCGCTAATACTTAAAAGTAAAAAGGGTGGTTCCATGAGGCGCTGATACAAAACATAAATGACATCACCGATTCCCCATACAATGACGGCAACCATTAATACCGCCAGCACTTTTACTGCCACTCTTATAATCTTGTGAAGAAACCCCATAAATGCATCTTCTGAATTATTTGCAAGTTCATGGCCAGGTTCACCAAAAAGGTTTTTTTCGTTATTGTTATCCATAATTGCTCCTGCTCATATCATTATAGCTGTACTCTTCCAATACAGAGGCAGCTTACTTTTCAACAACTTAACTACATGCTATCTCGAAACAACCACTCCCGTGCGGTCTCTGTTATAGCAACGACTGCTGGATGAGAAATTTTGCGTTCTACTGAAATTGCATAAAACCGTTCACGTATTTCATTGGTCTGCCCAATAACAATAACACCGTACTGTTTTTTTACTTCCTCGGCAATGGGCGTTGCTGCAATAAAGACACCCGTTCCTGTTCGACCAAAAGCTTTCATTAAGGCACTATCATCAAACTCACCAACAATGTGAGGATAGATATGTTGTCCATCAAGCCACTTGATAAGATGACTTCGTGTGACGGTCATTTCACCCGGTACCAGTAATGGCATCCCATTGAGATTCTGTGGAAAATTTTTACCGAGCTTGCGTGCGAGTTGCGGGGCAGCAAAAAAAGTAATGCCGCAATCACCAAGAGGATGATTGAATCCACGCACATTAATCGAAGGTGGAATGGGACTATCGGCAATGACCAGATCAACTTTATGTAGCGCAAGTTCAGCTAATAATGAATCGACCGAACCTTCGCGGCAAATAATACGTACGGATTCTGGTAGTTGCAGTGCCGGAGCTAACAAACGATAGGCTATAGATTTGGGCACCACATCGGCGACACCAACTTTAAACACGATAGGCCTATCTCTTTCTTGCGGAAGGTTGCGCAACATTTCTTCCAGCTCACCGCCTAATGAGAAAATCTCCTCGGCATAGCTTAAGACCAGACGTCCTGTATCGGTTAACTCCAGATTTCTTCCTACTCGAGAAAATAAGGATTCATCCAAATTTTCTTCCAGAAGACTAAGTTGCCCACTGATGGTTTGCGGGGTAATGTGAAGTTTTTCACTGGCACGAGCAATGCTGCCCGCCTTGGCGACAACCCAGAAATAATGAAGGTGCTTGTAGTTAATCATCTCACTATAATACATCGTTAAAAACGAACATTATAGCAATAATAATCGACTTTTTCTTAGTGTATAACTGTTCTATCCTATCCGGAAGGCAATTTGATTTTACTAGTCTGTGAAGAGCACAACAGATAAAAGAGTTACACAGCCAGCTACAAATATGCGTAAGAAGATCAACCGAAAAATTACGATAAGCGCAGGCTCATGCGAATGTAAAATCCCAGATAATTGATAGAAATAAGAGGTTAAACCAGAGACAAAGTATGAGTAATACCCATCCGCAAAAATCACTTGAGCATAAGCCACGGCCACTAATCGACATGTTGGTCAGTATTATTCTGCCTTCTGTGATCCTGATGAAATTCAGTGCTGAACATGATCTTGGCGCGGCTGGCGCGCTGATTGTGGCTCTGTCTTTTCCTATCAGCTGGGGGCTTTTTGAGCTTTTAAAGTATAAGAAATTCAACTTCATTGCCTTGCTTGGCTTAATCAGCGTGCTGCTTACCGGTGGCATCGGCCTGTTACAACTGGACACCCAGTGGCTGGCGATTAAGGAAGCGGCTATTCCCGGGCTCATCGGTTTAGCAGTACTTATTTCCACTCAAACACGTTATCCACTCATTAAAACATTAATTTATAACCCAAAAATTATGCAGGTCGACAAGATCAAGCTGAAACTTGGCGAATTGGGTTACACCGAAATATTTGAAAAGCGCTTGCTAAAAGCAACATATATGCTCGGAGCCACTTTTTTCTTGTCCGCAGTGCTGAACTATACTCTCGCCAAGTGGGTTGTTACCAGCCCGGCAGGCAGCACTGCTTTTAACGAAGAACTCGGACAGATGACTCTGCTTAGTTATCCAGTGATTACCATTCCCTCCATGATTATGATGATGGCTATCTTCTATTACCTGTGGCGTACAATCCACGGCATGACGGGGCTTAAGTTGGAAGAGATACTCTGTCTTGAGGAAAAGCAAGACAAAACGTCGAGCTGAAACGTTTCCTCCATGATTTTAGAACCAACATCAGTATTACCGGGTAATGCTGAATGCTGTTAATGTAACCAACAGTTATACGTATTTAACCAACTAAAACAGGCAAAAAAATGAAACGAATTATGTTATTTATTTTGACCAATATTGCCATTATGGTCGTACTGAGCATCACATTGAGCCTATTAGGCGTTGACAGCATATTAGCGGAAAATGGCTCTGATCTTAATATACAGGCGTTAGTCATACTTTCTGGTGTAATTGGTTTTGGTGGTTCATTCATTTCCTTGCTGATATCCAAATGGATGGCAAAACGCATGACCGGTGCGGTCGTGATTACTAATCCTGGCACCAATATGGAAAAATGGCTCATCAATACCGTTGAAAAGCAGGCAAAAATTGTCGGTATAAAAATGCCGGAAGTGGCAATATTTCCATCCTCTGCGCTGAACGCATTTGCTACAGGTGCCAGTAAAAATAAGGCCTTAATGGCGGTATCTCAGGGCTTATTAGATAATATGGCACAAGGAGAAATTGAAGCCGTTGTCGGTCATGAAATGAGCCATATTGCTAATGGTGATATGGTGACTCTGGCTTTGATTCAAGGTGTGGTGAACACCTTTGTTGTCTTTTTATCACGCATTATCGGTCACATTGTTGACCGTGTGATTTTAAAAAATAATCAGGGCCATGGTATTGGCTACTTTGTGACTGTGATTGTCGCACAGGTTGTTCTATCCATATTGGCATCAACCATTGTGATGTATTTTTCAAGAAAACGGGAATTTATTGCCGACACCGGTGGTGCTGATTTAGCCGGGCACCAAAATATGATTAACGCCCTTAAGCGTCTGGGGCAGGTAGAACCCGAAGCATTGCCTGAACAAATGGCTGCTTTTGGCATTAATGATAAAGGCGGTATTTCGGCATTATTTTCATCTCACCCTCCTATTGAAGCCAGAATAGAAGCATTGGAAAAACGGGCTATGAGCCGTTCATAAAAATAAAAAAGCGCATGCCTATAAATTGGCGTGCGGTGGAGTAAAATATCCATCTAGTAATGGTGTAGCATATGAAGTCAGCATATTATTAATCTCATATTCTAAGCCTACAGAGGATAAATGATTCATGGATTTTGAATGGGTTGCAATTGCACTTGGCGATGTCACCTGGATTTCTCTGGCTTTTGTTCTGGGGTTCCTGGCACGATACATTAACCTGCCGCCCTTAGTTGGTTTTCTGGCAACAGGTTTCATACTCAACTACCTGGGAATTACTAGCGGTGAAACGTTACAGAAGTTAGCTGATTTAGGTATCACACTGTTGCTGTTCACTGTTGGTCTGAAGTTAAACCTGAAGGTATTGATAAGACCCCAGGTCTGGTCAGTCACCCTATTGCATACATCGATCATTATTGCTCTTTTCGGAGCGGTCATTTTTGGTCTTGCCTTGACGGGGGCATCACTCTTTTCTGGTTTAGATCTCAAGCTTTCATTAATGCTTGCATTTGCGTTGAGTTTTTCCAGTACCGTGTTTGTAGTCAAAACGTTGGAAGAAAAAGGTGAGATGAAATCCCTGCATGGCCGTATCGCTATCGGTATATTAGTGATGCAGGATCTGGCTGCGGTTATTTTTCTGGCAGCCTCTACGGGTAAAATACCTTCACTCTGGGCACTACTGCTGTTTCTACTTATTCCGTTACGCCCATTGTTCCACCATTTTTTGCAAAAAACCGGGCATGGCGAACTATTGGTTTTGTATGGATTGGTGCTGGCTCTGGGCGGAGCCGAACTGTTTGAGCTGGCTGGAGTAAAAGGTGATCTGGGTGCACTCATCATGGGTCTATTGATTTCAACCCACTCCAAATCAAACGAAATGTCTAAGTCGATGCTAGGACTCAAAGATCTATTTCTGGTGGGCTTCTTCCTATCTATTGGCATGTCCGGTTATTTTTCACTGGAAACGCTATTCATTGGACTACTAATAGTACCTTTTGTATTTATTAAATCTTCACTCTTCTTTATCCTGATAACTCGCTTCAAATTACGCGCACGAACTTCTCTGCTAGCAACACTGAACCTGACAAACTACAGTGAATTTGGCCTCATTGTTATTGCTATTGGTGTAAGCAATGGCTGGCTGGATGCACAATGGCTTGTGGTAATGGCTATTGCACTATCCCTTTCTTTTATTATTTCTGCTCCTTTAAATAATATAGATGACAAACTCTATAGCCAGTTCAGAACATTCTGGATGAAATTTCAACGCAAAGAGAGACTACCCGATGACATGTTACTCGACACACACGGATCTACTATTGCCATCTTTGGTATGGGGCGAGTGGGTACAGGAGCTTATGACAAAATGCGTGAACGCCATGGTGACACGGTCGTTGGTGTTGATTTTGATAATTATCGTGTAAACGAACACCAATCTAAAGGACGAAAAGTATTACACGGTGATCCCAGCGATGCAGATTTTTGGGAAAAAATAGAACAGGATCACAGCATCAAACTTGTTATGTTAGCCTTACCAAATCTTCAAGCCAATTTAGATGCTCTGGAACAATTGCAAATAATATCTTTTTCCGGATTCATTGCTGCAACCGCAAGATTTCCAGATGAAGTACCCATATTAAAACAGGCCAGGGCAACCGCCGTATTCAACATCTACACAGAAGCAGGTGCCGGATTTGCAAATCACGTAGAAATTAATAACTCAATATTTGAGATAACTTAATGATAAAAAAACTTAAAAAAGAATATGTCGCGCCATGGGAAAAAGCTTTTGATAAAGTACTAAGCCCACTTGAAGATTTTATTCATCGCCAAACTACCATAGGTATAGCGGCTGGTCTGTTTTTGGTAAGTTGTTCGGTATCGCAGGGGTTTCATGACTAGCAATAAAATTTGGTTTAACCTCTTTACCAAAAGATCTGAATTTTAAACATATTATCGGTGTAGCCTTAATGGGCGGTATTGGTTTTACCATGTCTATATTTATTGCTGAGTCAGGCTTTGCGCATTCTGCCGATGATCTGCTCATGGCAAAAACGGGGGGGGGTAATTGCTTCAATTATTGCCGGGCTTTCAGGTTTTATCTGGTTATATGTTACTTCCGAAAAAAAGGAATAATAACCTTTGTTATAATTTAAAATGTAAAATTATTTTAACTGTTTTGAATACATAAAAACGTCAAGTAAAAATTTATCCATTGTTTTTTTATTTAAACAATCATCTTCATCAATAACGGGCAACAATGGTAATGCTTTCATAATTTTCGCAGCAAATATACCCTGACCTTTACGTTCATATTTCTCATGAGAACTAAATACCTTTACATTTTTCGTCCCGCAGCTTGGTGAATTCTTTTTAAAGATATAACCACAAATATCAGAATGTAATTCAACAATTTCTTTTCCATATTCAGATAAGGGTTTTGTCATGTTATTTTCAGGATTATCCACGCCCAACACCTGAATACGATTACCATCATCAACTAACTGAATAGGAAGACGAGGCACACCCATGCCTATCGCCATTTCAGGACACAATGAAATCAGGTTATACTCCGTCGCTAATTGTTGTGTTATATATTCAATGTGGTTATCTGTTCCATCATAACGAACAGCTTCACCTAATAAACAACTACTCACAGCTATCTTTATTTTGTTAACCATAAAACCTGAACCCTTATGATCGAAACACTCAATTACACACAATATAGTTTAGCATTATTTATTCTTGCTACAGCTTATGTCTTTCGTGGTGTCACAGGTTTTGGCTCTGGACTCATTGCAATTCCTCTCCTTGCCTTTTTTTTACCTTTAACCTTTGTCGTACCCTTCATTGGTTTGTTAGATATGTCTGCATCTATACTGCACATCACTCACACCCGGCAACACATTGCATGGAAAGTCATTCTTCGCGCTATTCCCTTTGCACTATTCGGTATGATATCCGCCCTCTTTATTATTCAATCAATTAATACCTTAATCCTTGTGAAAGCATTAGGCGCATTCATTATTCTGTTTGCAATTTACAGCCTTATCTCCCCCCCTCTAAAAAAGAATAACTCTTTTGTGTGGCCCATTTTTGCAGGTTATTTTGGTAGTCTTGTTGGTACCTTGTTTGGCACAGGCGGGCCTTTTTACATTTTCTATTTTCAATTACAGAAACTGGATAAAAGTGTATTTCGTGCCACTTGCGCCGCAGTATTTTTCGTCGACGGCCTTATCCGGGCAGCCGGCTTCACCTATTCAGGGTTTTATACCTCAACAGTATTATTAAGCATAGCCTACGCCTTACCTATTATGTTTATTTCCATGTACATAGGAAATCATTTACACACCAATATTTCACAACGTACATTTCAAAAAGCCATTGGTTTTTTTCTAATAATAAGTGGGTTTGTGCTTTTAATTAAATAAATATCAAACCGTCATTGCGAGCAATAACGCGGCAATCTTTCTGAGTTATACTGGTATTCACATAGATTGCCGCGCTATCGCTCGCAATGACCTGTTTTATTGTTACAAGGCAACTGTAATGAATTTGTAACAAAACTCTGCTTTAATATCATTTATGACAAACACATCAATTTATGTGAAAGAAAAATGACAAATGATAATGATTACATTCTAGTTGTAGATGACGAGCGGGCTATTCGTGACATGGTTTGTATGGCGCTAGTACAAGAAGATTTTCAATGTTCTGAGGCCAGCGATGCGCATAAAGCAGAAGCCATGATCAAGAAAAATATCCCGCAACTTATTTTACTCGACTGGATGATGCCTGGCATTAGCGGCATCGACTTTGCACGAAAACTTCGCCGCATGCCGGAAACAATGAATATTCCTATTATAATGCTCACCGCAAAAACAGAAGAAGACAATGTTATTCGTGGTCTGGAAAGTGGTGCGGATGATTACCTCACTAAACCATTTTCCCCCCGTGAATTGATTGCCCGCATCAAAGCATTATTACGCCGCAGCCAGCCAGTAAACACGCAAGATATTATCAAAATCAATAACCTCGTACTCGACACGGGCTCATACCGGGTTGAGGGCAATGGGCAAACGATTGAGCTTGGGCCAACAGAGTTTAAATTATTGCGCTTTTTCATGGAAAATCCCGATCGGGTTTTTAGCCGGGAACAGGTGCTAAATAATGTCTGGGGTGATAATGTTTATGTTGAAGAACGCACGGTAGATGTACATATTCGTCGTCTACGTAAAGCACTTGAAAAAACACATCATGAAAATATGGTGCAAACCGTTCGCGGTGCAGGTTATCGTTTATCCAATAAGTAAACAAACAATAAATGTCCCCACATCAAAAAAATGAAATTACTTCCCTGCTCGGCATTATTGCAGCTAGTGCATTAATCGGTGCATTATTTAATCAAACTTTTCTTTTTGTCGGTTTAGCTCTTTTTACTTATATTGTATTTATGTTACGTAATGCCTTTAAATTACAAGACTGGCTGACAGAACGCAAAAAAGACTTGCCGGATGCCTGGGGCTATTGGGGTGAAATTTTTAATGAACTCCATATACTTGAAAAGAAAAAATTTAAACAACAAAAACTTTTATCTGTTGCCCTATCCCGCTTTAAAAAAGCTGCGGAAGCTTTACCTGATGGTGTTGTTATACTAAGTCAACATAACGTCATTGAATGGGTAAACCCTGTTGCCAGTTCATTACTTGGAATTAATTATCCGCAAGATGCCGGGCAAAAAATTAACAACCTTATACGCCACCCGAGTTTTCAGCGTTACCTGACTAAAAACAAATTCAGTAAAAGCATCACCTTACCTGCACCTGATAATGCAGATAACACCTTAACCATGCAAATCATCCCCTTTGGTTATAAACAAAAAATGATTTTTTGTCGTGATATTAGCCACATTAGTAAACTGGAAGAGATGCGAACCAATTTTGTTTCTAACGTTTCACATGAAATGCGTTCGCCGCTTACAGTGTTAAGTGGTTACTTAGAAATGTTTTCGGACAAACCACCTAAAGACAAAAAAAACTTTAAATTAGCCATTGATAACATGTATCAACAAGCCATGCGGATGCAACGTCTTGTTACCGATCTGTTAGCTTTGTCAAAAATGGAAACCACCCCTGTAGAACACACCAAATCCATTAATATTTCCACCTTACTTACCACTTTAAAAGAAAACGCAGAAGTTTTAGGACAGGACAAACACCATAAAATTAGTCTACAAGCGGATGAACAGATTAACTTACGTGGAAACAATGATGAGCTACATAGTTTATTTGCTAACTTAATTAATAATGCAGTTCGCTATACACCCGAAAATGGAACCATTTCTATTTCATGGCAAAAAATAAATGATGAAGCGATTTTTTCTGTTATCGATAATGGCCCGGGAATAGCCCCTCAACATATCCCTCACCTCACCGAACGTTTTTACCGCGCTGATGCTGATCGCTCCCGTGAATCCGGCGGCACCGGTTTAGGGCTAGCTATCGTGAAATATGCTATTGAGCGCCATGATGGCAGGTTGGAAATTCAAAGTACCTTAGGTAAAGGTTCAACATTTAGCTGTTATTTCCCGAGCCAGCGTTTTTCAACCTAAATATAGACTTACCTGCCTTTCATCAAACTGTCACATTAAATACATATTATCGTCATATATGAACGGCAAAATACAACCACTTTAAAAATAATTGTATTAATAAGTTTCAACTAATATTTAACTAATAATTCTTTTATGGAGAATACTATGAAATCTAAACTACTCCAGACTATCAGCATGAGCGTGTTGGCAGTTGGTTTATCTTCGATTGCAACTTTATCTTATGCTGGTTCAACATTAGATAAAAAACTACCTGAATACAAAAAAGCTAGCGGCGTAACAGGCAACCTTTCAAGTGTGGGTTCTGACACACTCGCTAACTTAATGGCATTATGGACTGAACAGTTCACCCACCTTTATCCAAATGTAAATGTTCAGGTACAAGCTGCCGGTTCTTCTACTGCACCTCCCGCTTTAACGGAAGGTACTTCAAACTTCGGTCCTATGAGCCGTAAAATGAAAGACAAAGAGCTTCAGGCTTTTGAAAAGAAGCATGGTTACAAGCCAACAGCTATCGCAGTAGCGATTGATGCGTTAGCGGTTTATGTACATAAAGATAACCCAATCAAAGGCATGACCATTGCTCAAGTAGATGCGATTTTCTCTTCAACACGTAAATGTAAAGCGAAGAAAGACATCAAAAAATGGGGCGATACAGGTCTTAAAGGTTCCTGGAAAAATAAAAGCATCCAAATCTATGGTCGTAACTCCGTTTCAGGAACATACGGTTACTTCAAGAAAAAAGCATTATGTAAAGGCGATTACAAAACAACGGTGAATGAGCAGCCTGGTTCTGCATCAGTAGTACAGTCAGTATCTTCTTCTTTAAATGGTATCGGTTATTCAGGTATCGGTTATAAAACATCAGGTGTGCGTGCTTTAGCATTAACGAAAAAAGCCGGTAAGCCTTTTGTTGCAGCGACACCAGAAAATGCAGCTAATAAAACATATCCATTAGGTCGTAAATTATGGGTTTATGTTAACAAGCAGCCAAACCGTCCACTGGCTCCAATGCAAATGGAATTCATCAAGATGGTTTTATCTAAGCGTGGACAAAAAGTTGTAATCAAAGATGGTTACATCCCATTAAGTGCTAAGCAAGTTAAGAAGCAATTACGTAAGTTAAAATAAATTTTACTTCTTAAATAAAAACCCC
>CAZSCK010000059.1:0-16925 GCA_964605385.1 uncultured Thioalkalispiraceae bacterium | reverse complement strand
GAGTTAAAGTAGTAACGGAAACTTCAACCATTGAATAATGGTCAAATTTGACATGCCTTTCCAAAGTAGTTCGTAGTTCAGTTTATTAATTATTTAATCCTTCAATAATCGTCTGCTCTAAACATTCAAGCTGCATTTTTTCTGTAACTGTGTTTCCTTGTTTATCAGTAATAAAAAAAATGTCCTCTGCTTTTTCGCCATAGGTTGCGATTTTTGCTTTATGTAAAGTCACATCACAGGCATGCATCGCAGAACCAATTTGAGATAGAAGCCCTGGTCTGTCATAAGCGACAACTTTCATTAGTGTTTGTTTTTGTATTTCATTATTTTCAAAACTAACTCGCGTAGGGAATTTAAAATGTTTTGCTGCTCGTGGAATATGTTGGGTAATGCCTGGTGTGGCTGCCTTGGGCTGGGTTATGTGGTGAGTCAATTTTTCTTTTAACTCTTCAATGCGGATACTATCAGTTAATTGTGAACCATCTGCTTCTAACACAAGAAAAGTATCAAGCGTAAAAGTATCTTTAGATGTGAAAATACGCGCATCCATGACTGTTAAGTTCATTTGTTCAATTAAACTTGTAATTATAGTAAATAAATTACTATTGTATTCGGTATGAATAAATATTTCTGTACCATCTCCTTTTGGACGCTTACGTAAAAGAATAAGCGGAGTGGAAATGTTTTCGGATTGTAAAATATTTTCTGTATGCCATACAATTTCATTAGGTGAGTAACGGATAAAGTATTCGTCACCAAATCGATCCCATAAAACATCAATATCTTTTTCAGAAAAATCTTTTTTAACTAATGTTTCGCGCGCTTGTAACTGATAATCTTTGATGCGTTCAGACTGAATGACCGGGTTTTCAAGTCCTCGTCTAAAGGCAGCTTCAGTTGCAGAATAAAGTTCGCGTAATAAGGCTCCTTTCCATGAATTCCAAACTGATGAACTGGTTGCGCGAATATCAGAAACGGTCAATAAAAATAAATAATCAAGGTGCATGTTATCACCCATCAGTTGCGCAAATTCATGCACCACATCAGGATCAGTAATGTCCTTTCGCTGTGCGGTTGAAGACATGATGAGGTGGTTACGAACCAGCCACGCAACCAGGTTGCTATCAAAATTACTTAAACCATGATCTTTACAAAATACCATCGCATCTTCTGCACCGAGTACTGCATGATCACCTCCACGACCTTTGGCTATGTCATGATACAATCCAGCTAACAAAACAATTTCTTGTTTGGGTACGTTATTCATTATGCTGCTACATAATGGAAATTCATGATAGAACTCTGGCACGGTATAACGACGTAAATTACGGATAAGTGTGAGTGTGTGTTCATCAACCGTATAAACATGGTAAAGGTCATGTTGCATCTGGCCAACAATATTCTCAAATACAGGTAAATATGCTGCAAGAATGCCGTACAGGTTCATGCGTCTGAGTTCGTGAGTTACGCCTTCTGTTTGCCGCATAATTTCCATAAATAGAGATTTGCAACGTAGGTCACTACGGAATTGTTCATTAATTAAATAACGATGGTCACGAATTAATCGAATAGTATTTGCTCGAACACCTTTGAGTTCAGGGTGTTGTTCCAGGATAAGAAAAATTTCCAATAAGGCAAAAGGGTAGCGTTTAAAAACACCTTCATGCACGACTTCGATAAAACCTTTACGTGACTGAAAACGATTATTTAGTTCTACGGGTTCACTTGAATCATCGCTAAGTAAAATTTCTTCTTTAAAAAGCTGTAATAACATTTCATTTAAGCGGCTTAGTTCCATCACTGTGCGATAGTACTGCTTCATGAAATATTCAACAGCTAAGTGATGGCGATCATCTTTATAACCAAATTGTTTGGCTAGTTCACGTTGATGATCAAATAATAATCGATCTTCACGACGTCCTGTTATTACATGTAAACCAAAACGCACTTTCCACAAAAAAGCCTGGCCTTCGTGTAAAGATTGAAATTCTTGTTCGGTAAGAAACTCGTCGTTGATTAAATCTTTTAAGGTGTCAACATTAAAATGCCGTTTTGCAACCCAACCAATAACTTGAATGTCGCGTAAGCCACCGGGGCTTTCTTTTATATTTGGTTCTAAATTATAAGCAGTGTCATGATATTTTTGATGACGAGTAATTTGTTCATCAAGTTTTGCCTGGAAGAAATCTTTACTTGGCCAAATTTTATCGGGCGCACAAAGTTTACGTTGTTTATCAAACAATTCTTCCGGGCCAAATAATAGCCTGCTTTCCTGTAGATTGGTTGCAACAGTAATATCAGCAGTGGCTTCGGCAACACATTCGTCTAAAGTACGAACGCTGTGTCCAATTTCAAGGCCGATATCCCAAAGGAAAGTGATAAATTGTCCAAGTGCTTCGTTATGATGTTCTTCATCATTTTTAAGTAATATTTGTACATCAACATCTGAAGCGGGATGAAGTTCACCTCGCCCATAACCACCCACTGCAAGTAGTGCAACATCATTTGCGTCTTTGGAAAAGTATTGTAACCATGCTTTAATAAGAACAGCATCTACAACATTTGAACGTGCATGTACTAATTCAGTCGCAGCACGACCAGCTTTGAAACGTTGCTTTAAAACGTCAGTGGCATTTTGTAATGTTTCTTTAAATAGCGGTAATGTGTTTTCTTGTTTTTGTAGTTCAGCTTCAAAATGCTTTTCATCAAATAATTCGGTATCAATGAAGTGCTTGTTTACTCGACTCATGAAATAGATTCTTCTTTTCGTAAGGTTAAAATTTCGTGGCCTGTTTCTGTTACTAGAATAGTATGTTCCCATTGTGCTGAGAGGCTGCGATCTTTAGATACAACCGTCCAGCCATCTTTCATCAATTTTACATTGCGCTTGCCAATATTGATCATTGGTTCGATGGTAAAAATCATGCCTGCTTCCAGGATTAGACCAGTATCCGCTTTGCCATAATGCAAAACTTGTGGATCTTCATGAAATTTTTCACCAATGCCGTGACCGCAATATTCCTGAACTACAGAATAGTTATTACTTTCGGCATGTTGTTGAATCACAGCCCCAATATCACCAAGTCGAGCACCGGGTTTCACTAATGCAATAGCTTTTGATAAACACTCATAACTAATTTTTGCCACACGTTTGGCCTTGATAGAAGGCTCTCCGACAAAAAACATTTTACTGGTATCGCCATGCCAACCGTCTTTAATCACCGTGATATCAATATTGATCATATCGCTATTCTTCAGGTGTTTTTCATTGGGAATGCCGTGGCAAATTACCTGATTCACAGAGGTACAAATGGACTTAGGAAAGCCATGGTAATCGAGAGGAGCAGGAATAGCTTGTTGCTCGTTGATGATATAATCGTGGCAAATCTTGTCGAGTTCATTTGTGGTAATGCCCACTTGAACGTGAGGTTCGATCATTTCGAGCACTTCTGCTGCGAGACGTCCCGCGATTCGCATTTTGTCGATATTTTCAGCAGTTTTGATAGTGACGGCCATTTAATAGTCCCTGTTCTATAAAGATGCCTGAAAAGTAGGCAAATAGTCAAAAATTGGCATTAATTCAAGAGTTTGGGCGATCTTGATTGTTGCTACAAGCCAAGTATGGTATAAAGCGCGCGCTGATTTAGCAAACTTTTAATGGTTTGATTTTATGGGGTCAATAACCCTACAAAACAAGCTGAATTTAACGACACACACACACCGACACATTTGTCAGGGTGCTGCTCCTTTTAACGCTGAGACTAGGTTTGGAGTGGTTGATTGAATGGGGTGTGTGGAGGCGTAACCCTAACAGATCTCTTAATATATTAAGGGACAGGAGAAAGTAATGAGTGAAGTAAGCATGCGTGAAATGCTTGAGGCCGGCGTACATTTTGGTCATCAAACACGTTTCTGGAATCCAAAAATGCGTAATTACATTTTTGGTGATCGTAACAAAATCCATATCATCAATTTAGAAAAGACTCTTCCTTTATATAAAGAAGCGGTTAACTTTATTGGTTCATTAGCTGCAAACCGCGGCACAATCTTATTTGTGGGCACTAAGCGTGCTGCAGGTAAAATCATCCGTGAAGAAGCAGAACGTTGTGACATGCCTTTCGTTAACCATCGTTGGTTAGGTGGTATGTTGACAAACTTCAAAACAGTTAAACAATCTATCCGTCGTTTGAAAGAATTAGAAGCGATGATGGAAAAAGGTATCGAAGGCCGTAACAAGAAAGAAATCCTGACCATGACTCGTGAAATGGAAAAACTGGATCGTAGTTTCGGTGGTATCAAAAATATGCGTGGTATTCCTGATGCATTATTTGTTATTGATGTAGGCCATGAAGACATCGCAGTTAAAGAAGCGGTTAAATTAGGTATCCCGGTAATTGGTGTTGTAGATAGTAATAACAGCCCTGATAACATTGATTATGTTATTCCTGGTAATGACGATGCTATTCGCGCAGTAAGCCTTTATGTCCAAGGTATGGCAGATGCAGTTATTACAGGTAAAGAGTCTGCGCCTAAGCCTACTGCTGGCAATAAAGATGACTTTGTTGAAACTGATGACGCAGCTCCTGTTAAAGCGGCCAAGAAAAAAGCATCTAAGAAAAAAGCTGCTAAAAAGAAAGCAGTGAAAAAAGCAGAGTCTACAGAAGAAGCTCCTGCAAAAGAAACTCCTGCAAAAGCTGAAGCAGATGATGACGAAAAAGCTGTTAAGAAAGTTGCGAAGAAAAAAGCAGCTAAAAAGAAAGCCGTTAAGAAAGCAGACGATTCAGCTGAATAATAGTTGTTTTGTGTGAAGTGTGAAGGGGGCGCCGTATTTATATTGGGCCCCCTTTTTCAAATATTTTAGAATCAAATTTTTATAGAGTTGATTTATCAAAAAGATTTAAGAGGAAATTAACATGGCAATTACTGCAGCATTAGTTAAAGAACTACGCGAACGTACTGGCGCCGGCATGATGGAATGTAAAAAATTCCTGACAGAAACCGATGGTGACATTGAAGCAGCAATTGAAACAATGCGCAAAGCGGGTATGGCGAAAGCAGATAAAAAAGCAGGTCGCGTTGCAGCTGAAGGTCTTGCGGCTATTAAGACAAGTGATGACAACAAGAATGCAATTATTCTTGAAGTAAATAGTGAAACTGATTTTGTTACTAAAGGCGATGATTTCAAAAATTTTGTTTCGTCAATTGCAGACTGTGTTTTAGAAAACAAACCTGCTGATATTGAAACATTATTAAACTTACCATTAGCAAATGGAACATCTGTAGAAGATACTCGTAAAGAATTGATTGCTAAAATTGGTGAAAACATGAGCGTACGTCGTTTTGAAATTATCGAAAATGCTGACGTTATTGGCACCTATCAACATGGTGAACGTATTGCCGTTATGGTTGAGCTTGAAGGTGGTGATGTTGAATTAGGTAAAGATATTGCAATGCATATTGCTGCAAGCAAACCTGCTTGTATATCTGAAGCTGATGTTGATGCTGCTACACTCGATAAAGAACGTGAAATTTTCTCTGCGCAAGCAGCTGAAAGTGGCAAGCCTGATAATATCATTGAAAAAATGGTTGAAGGTCGTATCAAAAAATTCCTTAAAGAAGTGACTTTGTTAGGTCAGCCTTTTGTTAAAGATCCAGACCAAACAATTGAGCAGTTGCTTAAATCTAAAAATGCTTCAGTTAAACGTTTTGTGCGTTTTGAAGTAGGTGAAGGTATTGAAAAGAAAGAAGAAAATTTTGCGGATGAAGTAATGGCGCAAATTAAGTAAAATCTAAATGGCCTCTTCTAGAGGCCATTTTTTAGTCAGCCTCATTATAATAACTAGTCGGATAAAAAATTATGGCAAGCAAATTTCGTTATCAACGTATTTTACTTAAATTGAGCGGTGAAGCCCTGATGGGTGATAAGGATTTCGGTATTGATCCTGTCGTTATTGATCGTGTCGCGGTTGAAGTAAAAGAGTTAATTGATAATGGTATTCAAGTGGCCATGGTTATCGGTGGGGGGAATATTTTCCGCGGAGTGAGTTTATCTGACAGTGGTATGGAACGTGTTTCTGCCGATCATATGGGCATGCTTGCAACGGTCATTAATGCTTTGGCATTACAGGATGGATTTGAGCGTCATGACTTAAAAGTTCGTGTTATGTCTGCATTACCTATTCATAATGTAGCTGAAGATTATATTCGTCGCCGTGCAGTACGCCATTTAGAAAAAGGTCGAGTTGTTATTTTTGCCGCAGGTACCGGTAATCCATTTTTTACTACCGATACTGCTGCGAGTTTGCGTGGTATCGAGGTGAATTGTGATGTTGTTATAAAAGGCACCAATGTTGATGGTGTTTATTCTGCTGATCCGAAAAAAGATCCAACCGCAGAAAAATATGATTTTTTAGAATACGATCAAGTTATTGAAGATAAGCTAGGTGTAATGGATACCACTGCGATTGTTTTATGCCGTGATAATAATATCCCCGTCATTGTTTATAATATGAGCACCGATGGTGCTTTAATGCGAATCGTTCGTGGTGAAAATGAAGGGACGATTGTTGAGAATAAAACCTAGTAGAAAATTAAACATAGTCGAAAGTTAAAATTAGAAAATAACGTAATTAAATTAATCCAGCAACGTAGAACGAGAATATAAAATGATTAATGAATTAAAAGCAGATGCTGAAACCCGAATGGGAAAAAGTGTAGCGTCATTAAAAAATGATCTAACAAAATTACGTACTGGGCGAGCACATACCAGTTTACTCGATCATATTACAGTTGAATATTATGGTTCAGAGGTTCCTTTAAGTCAGGTAGCCAATGTTTCTGTATTAGATTCACGTACTTTAAGCGTTTCTCCATGGGAAAAGCCAATGGTCCAGGCAATTGAAAAGGCCATTATGAATTCTAATATGGGTTTGAATCCTGCTACCACGGGTGAACTTATTCGTATTCCACTTCCACCTTTAACTGAAGAACGACGTAAAGATATGATTAAAGTTGTTCGTGCTGAAGGCGAGGGTGCTAAGGTTGCCATTCGTAATATTCGCAGGGATGTTTTGAGTGATTTTAAAGCGTTACTAAAAGATAAAGAAATTACTGAAGATGAAGATCATCAAGCACATGATGATGTACAAAAAATCACAGATAAATATGTAAAACAGGTTGATGATGCTTTAGCTGTCAAAGAGAAGGACTTGATGGAAATTTGATGTTAATCAAATTTTATCAGTGACAACTAATATGCAAGATGACCATGATCACATAGAGCTATCCGCTTCGACCAATATACCAAAACATGTTGCTATTATTATGGATGGCAATGGACGTTGGGCGCAAAAAAAAGGTTTACCTCGTATAGCTGGACACAAAGCGGGTGTTGAAACCGTTCGATCTGTTATTCAAACTTGCGTTGAAAAAGGCATCGAAGTTGTTACTTTGTTTGCTTTTTCAAGTGAAAACTGGCGTCGTCCAAAAAAAGAAGTCAGTTTGTTAATGTCACTTTTTCTACTTGCGTTGCAACGTGAAGTAAAAAAACTTCATAAGAATGGCGTGCAGCTAAAAATTGTTGGTGATATTGCAGCTTTTGATAATAAAATTCAGGCACAAATTAAAAAATCTGAAGAGTTAACTAAAAATAACAAAATCCTTGTTCTTAATGTTGCTGCAAATTATGGTGGGCAATGGGATATTACTCAGGCCGTTAAATCTCTAGCGGAAAAAATTCAAGCCGGTGAACTTAAACCTGAAGACATTAACTCCGATTTAATTAGCCAAAATTTAACCATGAATGATTTGCCTGAACCTGATTTGTTTATCCGTACAGGTGGAGAGCAACGCATTAGTAATTTTTTAATATGGCAACTGGCTTATAGTGAATTATATTTCACTGATACTTTGTGGCCAGATTTTGATCGTCAGGCATTTGAAGTTGCGCTTGATTCTTTTGCCGGACGACAACGTCGTTTTGGCCATACTGGCGAACAAATTGAGAAAATGAAAAATGCTTAAACAACGAATCATTACTGCGGCAATTTTAATTCCTCTTGTTATCTGGTCAATTCTTTATGCTACAGCTCAGGGTTTTACCTATGGTTTAGCTATCGTGTTGTTCATGGCAACATTAGAATGGAATAATTTTGTCAGTTATAAAAATAAAATGAGCGCATGGTTTTTTTCTGTTGTTGTTACAAGTTGTTTTTTATATTTAGAATATTTAGCTAATCTTCAGTTTATTCAATATGCTATTTATTTATCATTAGTTTGGTGGTTGTTAAGCTTACCTTTACTCTTTACTTTCCCGTTTAAACCGTCACATTTTTTACAAAAAAAACCAGCTAAAGTCATTGTTGGTTTTGTCATGTTGTTATCTACATTTTTAGCATTGAATTTATTACGTAACTCAGTAGATTACGGTTCTGATTATGTTATTTATTTGTTAGTTCTTATTTGGGTTGCGGATAGTGGTGCTTATTTTACGGGGCGCGCATGGGGTAAACATAAACTTATTCCCAATGTTAGCCCTGGGAAATCCTGGGAAGGTGTTGCGGGTGCAATGGTCGCGACATTTATCGCGGCATTTGTTGCTGTTGATTTACTAAATATATCTTCAACACAATCATTCTTATTTATTTTAATCACATTAGTTACCGTTGTTTATTCTGTTGTTGGTGATTTATCAGAAAGTATGTTTAAGCGTATGGCGAATGTGAAAGATAGCGGAAATATTTTACCTGGCCACGGTGGCATCCTTGATCGTATTGATAGCCTGACCTCTGGTTTGCCTGTATTTATTGCAGGTTTATGGTTAATGGAGAGATTAGCGTGAAGAGAATATGCATTCTTGGCGCGACTGGATCAATAGGTGTAAATACCCTGAATGTTGCTGCATGTCATCCTGATAAATATAAAATAGTGGCTTTATCTGCAAATAGCCAGGTTGACCGTTTAGTTGAGCAATGTGAACAGTACCAACCTGAATATGCGGTTATGGCAAATGAGAAAGCTGCTGAAGAATTAGCAAGCAAACTTAAAAGTAAAAACTCTTCTGTGCAGGTTTTATCCGGTATTGAAGGTTTAGAAAAAATTGCAAGTTTACCGCAGGTTGATTATGTGATGGCAGCGATTGTTGGTGCTGCAGGTCTTAAACCAACTTTAGCCGCTGCACGTGCAGGTAAACGTATTTTGCTGGCGAATAAAGAAGCGTTAGTGATGAGTGGTCAGATCTTCATGGATGAAGTGAAAAAAAATAATGCAGAATTATTACCAATAGATAGTGAACACAATGCTATTTTCCAATGCCTGCCAGAAGATTATGAAAAAGGTTTGGCTGAATCAGGTATAACAAAAATATTACTCACTGGATCGGGTGGCCCATTTCGCACTAAAGCATTAAATGAATTAGAAAACGTAACACCAGACGAAGCATGCGCACATCCAAACTGGAGTATGGGACGTAAGATATCTGTAGACTCTGCGACTATGATGAATAAAGGCCTGGAAATTATTGAAGCCTGTTGGTTGTTTAATACTAATCCTGACAACATCCAGGTTGTAGTGCATCCACAAAGTGTTATTCATTCTATGGTTCAATATTCGGATGGTTCTGTTTTAGCACAACTCGGACAACCTGATATGCGTACACCAATCGCACATGCGTTAGCATGGCCTGAGCGTATAGAATCGGGTGTCGAAAAACTGGATTTCTTTTCAATTTCAAAACTTGAATTTGAACGGCCTGATTACGAACGTTTTCCCTGTTTACGTTTAGCAGAAGAATCTATTCGCAAAGGTGGAACAGCTCCGGCTATTTTGAATGCTGCAAATGAAGTTGCAGTTGCGTCTTTTTTAGACAATGAACTAAAGTTTAGCGATATTGCCTATATCGTTGAGCAAACATTAAACAATCTAACCTCGCGGCCAGCAGATTCATTAACAGAAATATTAGAAGATGATCTTAGTGCAAGAAATGAAGCGGAACAATTGATTGAATTAAGAGTCCAAGGGTAGTCACGGAGAATAATGATGTCAATTTTATATACACTTCTTTCTTTTATTGTTGCAATTAGTATTCTTGTCGCTATTCATGAGTTTGGTCACTATATAGTTGCTAAAAAACTTGGTGTTAAAATTTTGCGTTTTTCAATTGGTTTTGGTCGACCATTATGGAAAAAACGTTTTGGAAAAGATCAAACAGAATTTGTTATTGCTGCCATACCTTTAGGTGGTTATGTCAAAATGCTGGATGCCCGGGAAACGGAAGTTACTGCTGAAGAAGAACATCGTGAATTTACCCGACAATCTGTTTGGGCACGTATAGCGATTGTTATTGCAGGCCCCGCCTTTAACTTTATATTTGCAATTTTTGCTTATTGGCTAATGTTTGTTGTCGGTGTTTCAGGTATTAAACCGGTAATTGGTAATGTTGATGCAGATGGCCTGGCTAAACAGTCAGGTTTGGTCTCTGGCTATGAAATTGTAGCTATCAATAATAATAAAACACCCATTTGGGATGTTGCAGTTAAGAACATTATTCCGGCTATTGTTGATCGTTCTCAGTCTGTATTAGAGTTAAAAGATAAAGAAGGTAACACTGTTACCCGGATACTTGATTTCTCTGCAACAACTGGCGAGATAAAGGTAGAAAAACTATTTGAACAGTTGGGTTTCAAACCCTGGCGCCCGGTTATTAATCCAGTTGTGGGTGCTGTTCTTGATGATTCTCCTGCAAAAAATGCTGGTTTTAAAGTTGATGATAAAATTGTTTCTGTTAATAAAATAAACACACCAGACTGGCTTGATGTTGTTGAAATTGTTTCAAGTAAACCTGCTGAAATTTTACAGGTTGTTGTTTTGCGTGATGGTCAGGAAAGAACATTACAAGTCATCCCGGAAAAAATTGTAAGAAATGGAAAAACAATAGGTCGACTAGGTCTGGGACATAAAGCAGGTGAAGCTTATCCAAAAGACATGCGCGTTACACATGGCTATAATATGTTTGAATCAATCCCCAGAGCATTTTCACGCACCTGGGATTTTAGTGTTTTAACATTTAAAATGATGGCTAAGATTTTTACTGGAGAAATTTCCATTAAAAATTTAAGCGGGCCTGTGAGTATCGCTCAGTATGCTGGTTATTCAGCAAGTGCTGGACTGGCAAGATTTTTAGATTTTTTAGCTATTGTTAGTATTAGTTTAGGTATACTTAATCTTTTACCTATACCGATATTAGATGGTGGCCATTTAACGTATTACCTCATTGAGGTTGTGCGCAAAAAACCGGTTTCAGATGAAACGCAGGAGTTTGCCAGCCGAATTGGTATGGTTCTTTTATTCTCGTTGATGGGTGTTGCGTTGTATAACGATATTCTTCGCGTGATGGGTTAAACAAAATAAAGTTGCATTGGGTTTTATGAGATATTTTTTTATTGTTTTAGTTTTTATTGGTTTGGTACATTCTGCTTCTGCATTTGAGTCTTTCGAAGTGAAAGATATAAAGTTGGAAGGTTTACAGCGTATATCTGTTGGGACGGTTTTTAATTATTTACCGATTAAACCAGGTGACAAAATTGATAAGTCTGAAATCAGGAATGCTATTCGGGTTTTATTTAAAACCGGTTTTTTCAAAGATATCCATATTGAACGGGAAGATGATGTGCTTGTTGTTTTTGTTGCTGAACGTCCGGCAATTAATAAAGTTACTATTGAAGGTTACGATGCTATATCTAAAGATCAATTTGATGAGGCTTTTAAACAAATAGGTTTAGTTAAAGGTCGTGTTTATAATCGTTCAATACTTGTGGGCTTACAACAAGAACTTCAACGTCAGTATTACAGTCTTGGTAAATACAATATAAAAATTGATGTTCAGCAGACGCAACTGGAAAGAAATCGTGTTGATATTACGGTTAAGATTTCAGAAGGTGAATCTGCTGAAATTTATTCAGTAAATGTCATTGGCAATAAAAAATTTAATGATGAAGAATTGATTAAACATCTGTCATTAGCTGAGTCTTCATTTTTTGGTTCCAGAAATAGTTATCAAAAGCAACAGCTCGCTGCAGATCTGGAAAAATTAAAATCATTTTATCTTGATAGTGGTTTTCTGAATTTTAATATTGATTCGACTCAGGTTTCATTAGGGCCGGAGAAAGAAAGTGTATACATAACTATAAATATAAAAGAAGGTGAACGTTTTACTGTTCGTAATGTGAAGCTTGCGGGCGATTTAATTCTTCCGGAAAAAGAATTGATTGATTTGATCAGTGTGAAAGAAGGTGATGTTTTCTCTCGTCGTAAGGTTATTGATAGCACAAAACGTTTAAGTGATCGTTTAGCAGAAAATGGCTATGCTTTTGCAAATGTAAACATGATTCCGGATGTCGATAAGGATTCGCGTACTATGGCAGTAACATTTTTTGTTGACTCTGGTCGTCGTGTATATGTTCGCAGAGTAAATATTGCGGGTAATCTTAAAACGCAGGATAAAGTTATTCGCCGTGAATTACGTCAATTAGAAGGTGACTGGCTTTCAACTAAACATGTTGCCAGATCAAAAACACGATTGGATAGACTTGGTTTTTTTGGTGATGTTAATGTGCAAACAGTACGTGTCCCGGGTG
Organism: uncultured Thioalkalispiraceae bacterium; assembly: GCA_964605385.1. Lineage (GTDB taxonomy): Bacteria > Pseudomonadota > Gammaproteobacteria > UBA6429 > Thiohalophilaceae > JAGLTQ01. The sequence goes on along the minus strand of CAZSCK010000059.1, from coordinate 4,293 downwards.
CAACTGATCAGGTGAATTTAAATTACAATGTTACTGAAAAACCAACAGGTAGTTTACAAGCTGGTTTGGGTTACTCTGATACACAGGGTGCGGTAGTTAATTTATCTATTACACAAGATAATTTTATGGGGACTGGTCAGCGTGTTGGGATCAATATTGATAACAGTTCTGTCACAAAGCAGTATCGTTTTAGTTTCACTAATCCTTATTATACTGAAGGTGGTATAAGTCGGAGTGTTAGTCTTTCTTACCGCAAGGTTGATGCTGCAGCAGCTAATATTTCAAACTACAGCACAGATTCATACGGAGCCTCTCTTTCATATGGTGTTCCTCTTTCTGAATTCACAAATTATCGCTGGGGTATCAAATACGACAGCACCGAAATCACTCCGGGCACAGCAGTAGCATCGAATATAGACGACTTTGTTACAGTTAACGGCCGGATAAACGATACTTTTCAGCTATTTGGCAGCTGGGCTTACGATAGTCGGAATAGACGAATATTTGCAACAGATGGAAGTTTAACTAGTATCGGAGCCGAAATTGCTGTGCCTGGCGGCGATTTGGAGTACTATAAAGTCGATTTTCGTCATTTGAGCTATATCCCAATAGGAAGTAAGGTGACATTGGCAGCTAATCTGAATTTAGGCTATGGTGCTGCATTCGAAGATATTAGTGGTTATCCTCCGTATAAAAATTATTTTGCCGGTGGTAGTAGTTCGGTTCGTGGTTATGATGCGAATAGCATTGGGCCAAAAGACAGTATAACCAATAACCCACTCGGTGGCACGGTGAAGATTGTTGGTAATATGGATTTGATATTACCTAATCCTTTCGCAGAAAAAGGTGGCTCAACTCGGGTAAGTTTATTTTTAGATGCAGGTAGTGTCTTTACAGATGCAAGTGCTATTGACAGTAGTGATTTCCGTTACACTGCGGGTCTGGCATTTATTTGGATTACCCCGGTTGGTGCGATGCGCTTTAACTTCGCGAATGCATTAAATGAAGAAGAAGGTGATTCAACCCGTTCATTCCAGTTTAGTTTAGGTTCACCATTCTAATTATAAGGATTTTATGTGCAATTAAGAATAAAAATTTATAGTCTCTGTTTTATCTTTTTGACAATGTTTTCTGGTGTATCCATTGTTAATGCTGCAGACACTCGAATTGGTATTGTAAAGACAGCCAAGTTATTAAAAGAAGCACCACAAGCAGAAGCTGCACGGAAAAAATTAGAAAGTGAGTTTGCTCCGCGTGATGCAAAAATTGTTGATTTGCAAAAGTTAATTAAAGTTTTAGAAGATAAGCTTTCTAAAGATGCTGCTATCATGAGTGATACCGCACGTAAAAAACAAGAGCGTGAAATTGTTTCAAAAAAACGTGACGTTAAAAGAGTTCGTGAAGAGTTTACCGAAGATTTTAATTTTCGTCGAAATGAAGAAATCAGCAAGTTACAAAAACTTGTTTCAGAAACAATTCTTTCACTGGCAAAAGAAAATAAATATGACATCATTTTAAATGAGAGTGTTATTTATGCCAGTCAACAAGTTGACATTACAGCTAACGTATTAAAGCGTTTACGTGAGCTATATAAAAATAATCAAGTAAAAAAATAAATTTAATAATTAAAATAACATCCTCAACTTATATAAGGTGGGCCAGTGAAGTACACACTGGGAGAACTAGCAGAACACGTTTCAGGTGAAGTAAAAGGTGATGCCTCTTGTATGATTGAGGGCGTGGCAACTTTACATAACGCTGATGCTAAACAAATAAGTTTTTTAACCAACTCATACTATCGTAAGCAGCTTGCAGCAAGTCAAGCGGGTGCAGTTATTATGTCAGCAGCCGATGCTGAAAGCTGTACAATAAATGCCCTTGTCTCGCAAAACCCTTATGCTGCTTATGCGAAAATTGCGGCTTTACTTTATCCAGATGAAAAATATATTCAAGGAATTGATACTGGCGCGCATGTTGCTACTGATACCAGTATCAGTAAAACAGCCAGTATTGCAGCAGGTGTTGTAATTGAATCAGGCGTGACTCTTGCTGATTTTGTTCGTATTGGTCCAGGTTGTGTATTACAAAAAAATGTTAAAATTGGTGCTAATTCCATTTTAACAGCGAATGTAACCGTGGCGCATGACTGTGATATCGGTGAAGGAAACCTAATACATCCAGGTGTAGTGATTGGCGCGGATGGGTTCGGGCAAGCAATGGATAATGGCAACTGGATTAAGGTGCCCCAGCTTGGGCGAGTTATTATTGGCAATGATGTTGAAATTGGCGCTAATACGACAATAGACCGTGGCGCTATCGAAGACACTATTATTGAAGACAATGTTAAGCTGGATAACCAGATTCAGGTTGCGCATAATGTGAAAATTGGTGCACACACCGCAATTGCGGGCTGTACGGCCATTGCAGGCAGTACAAAAATTGGAAAACATTGTAGAATAGCCGGAATGGTAGGAATCGTAGGGCATTTAGAGATTGCCGACAATGTTACCGTTACCGCAAAGTCATTGGTTACAGGTTCAATTAAGAAAGCAGGGGTATATTCAGCGGGAACACCACTTGAACCTAGCCAGAAGTGGCGAAAAAACACAATTAGATTCAAGCACTTAGATGAAATGGCTAAGCGTTTAAATAAATTAGAAAAACTACTCTCCAGCAAAAAAGAGCCTGGCGAATAAAATATTAAGAGGAAGTTAGCCTTGAAAGAACTTGATATTCATCAAATCCTTGAACATTTACCACATCGTTATCCATTTTTGTTAATTGATCGGGTGACAGAATGTAACCCGGGTAAATCATTAACCGGTTATAAAAATGTCACTTATAATGAACCTTATTTCACTGGGCATTTTCCACAGCGGCCTGTTATGCCTGGCGTGTTAATTCTTGAAGCTTTGGCTCAAGCAACGGGTATCCTTGCTTTTCGTACAATTGGAGAGATTCCTGATGGTAGCTCGCTCTATTATTTTGTCGGCATAGACAAAGCGCGTTTTAAGCGACCTGTTGAACCAGGTGATCGATTAGATTTGCATGTTGAGTTCATTAAAGAAAAGCGTGATATATGGAAATTTGTCGGTAAAGCAACGGTTGATGGTAAAGTAGTTTGTAGTGCTGATTTAATGTGCGCACAACGTGATGCTGAGACTCTTTAATTAAAAGTGATTCATCCAACAGCCCTTATTGATCCCTCCGCAAAACTCGCTGACTCTGTTGAAGTCGGTGCGTACTCCGTTATTGGTGCGAATGTTGAGATAGGCGAAAAAACCTGGGTTGGGCCACACGTAGTCATTCAAGGCCCATGTAAAATTGGTAGCGAAAATAAACTTTTTCAATTTTCTTCTATTGGCGAAATTCCTCAAGATAAAAAATTCCATGGTGAAATCTCATTTCTTGAAATAGGTGATCGAAATACTATTCGTGAGTTTGCCACGATTAATCGTGGCACTGACGATGGTGGTGGAACGACACGTATCGGTAATGACAATTGGTTAATGGCATATATTCATATTGCTCATGATTGTCAGATTGGAAGTAATACTATTTTTGCAAATAATGCTTCGCTAGCCGGCCATGCCATAATCGAAGATTTTGTCATTCTTGGTGGTTTTACTTTAGTACATCAATTTTGCAAAATTGGACAACATGCTTTTTGTGGAATGGGTAGTGCTATTAGTAAGGATATACCTCCATATCTAATGGTAAATGGCAGTCCTGCACATGCTCATGGTTTAAATACTGAAGGTATTAAACGTAAAGGCTTCAGTAAAGAAGCAATAAAAGCATTACGTGAAGCGTATAAAATTATTTATCGCTCAAATAATACTGTCGAAATAGCAAAAGCAGAGTTGAAATCATTAGCTTCAAATTTCCCGGAAGTACAAAATATGCTGACTTTTCTAGAGCAAAGTGAACGTGGTATTTTGCGTTAAAGCGGGCTTGATTTAGTCGGTTTGTATTTTTCATTTCAAGAGTTACAAAAACAACAAGCTTTAGCCTATGAAGATATTATATATTGGATCGTCGGGTCCTTTGTCTTTGATTCCATTACAGGCTTTGATAAATTCTAGATACACTATTTGTGCTATTGCTGTAGATGAAGATAATGGTGAGTTTAACGTAATAAATTCAGGTTCTATTCAATCCTTGGCTTTTGAACATTCAATTCCATTAATAAAATTAAATGAAACACTGACTGATGTGGTTTTACAAATTTCATCATATCAGCCCGATATTATTTTAGTTTCTTGTTATGCCCGCTTAATTTCTCAATCTATT
>CAZSCK010000058.1:0-17163 GCA_964605385.1 uncultured Thioalkalispiraceae bacterium | reverse complement strand
CCGTGTGCAATAAGTTCTTTACAAAGTTCTCTTACTGTTTGCAGTCCCATATAAAACACAACAGTTTGATTAGGTTGTGCAATCGCATCCCAGTTCAAATCTGTTGTGCCATCTTTTAAGTGTCCGGTAACAAACATGCAAGACTGAACATAATCACGATGTGTAAGAGGAATGCCGGCATAAGATGAACACCCTGCTGCTGCTGTTATACCCGGTACAACCTGAAAACTCACATTTTCATCTGTTAAAGTTTCAATTTCTTCACCACCACGACCAAAGATAAATGGATCACCACCTTTTAAGCGTAAAACTTTTTTACCTTCTTGCGCCAGGCGAACTAATAAAGCGTTAATGCTTTCTTGCGGTAAGGTATGTTTGTTGCGTTCTTTACCTGCATAAATCATTTCTGCATCACGGCGTACCAAATCCATCACGCCTTGAGAAACTAAACGGTCATAAACCACAACATCGGCTTGTTGCATTAAGCGTAAAGCTCTAAAAGTTAATAAATCAGGATCACCCGGCCCTGCTCCAACTAAATATACTTCACCACGTTCTGCTGGTGCTTCTGCATTATCAACCGCCGTTTCTAATAACTCACGTGCAAGTTTATCTTTACCTGCAATCAAATTATCAGCAACAGGACCTTCTAAAATACCTTCCCAGAAAGTTCGAATTTCATCTGTATTTGAGAATTTTGATTTTACTTTCTCACGGAATGATTCAACCAATGTTGCTAAACGGCCGTAAGCCGCAGGAATAAAAGTTTCTAAACGTGATCGTAATAAACGCGCTAATACGGGTGAGGCTCCGCCAGTAGAGATTGCAATTTGAACGGGGTTGCGATCAATAATTGAAGGCACAATGAAACTACATAAATCGGGCGCATCAACTACATTAACAGGAATACCTTTAGCTTTGGCCAACTTTGAAACATGGCTATTGACTGACTCATTATTCGTTGCAGCAATAATAATTTTTTTATTATCTAAATCTGCATCTTCAAAAGAACGATCAATATGTGTAATTTCACCTTCATTTATACGAATAGTCAGCTCCTGGCATAACTCAGGGGACACGACTGATACCGAAGCACCTGCCCGTAAAAGCATAAAAACCTTCCGAGTGGCGACTTTTCCACCACCAATAACCAGGCAGTTCTCGCCTCTAACGTTCATGAAAATAGGTAAAAAATCCACGGTTTATCCTCTAAATTTACAGGTTGAGCTCCAACCAGCTATGCGGTAATACAGCTAAATGCTTAAAACCCACATGATACCTATCCTTTTAAGCTACGTCTTTATCAAATAAGGAATATATCCTTATTATTAATAAGGTCTATTGTGTGTTTTTCGCATAACCAACTATATTTGTAAAGTATTCACAAGATACTCAACAACTCCAGAAATCTCTGGAAAGGAGAGTCCTCATGAAACGTCGTTTATATTTTCTTATACCAAATATTAGTAATGCCAAGGCTGTACATAATGAACTCTTGCTCGCACGCATTGAAGAACGAAATATGCATGTATTAGCAAAGGATGACATTTCTCTCGAAGGTTTACCTGAAGCGTCCTTGCTGGAAAAAAGAGATCTCATACATGGTCTACAGCTCGGCTTTATTGTCGGTGGATTTACAGGTATTGCGCTCGCAGTGATATCTTATCTATTCGGAATGATCGTACCAGGCTGGGAAACCGTATCAATGGGTGGAATAATTGTTGGGGGTGCTTTTTTAGGTTCCTGGACATCAAGTATGGTTGCCATTAATGTGCAAAATACTCACTTAAAGGAATTCATGAAAGATGTAAACGCAGGACAAATACTTTACATGGTAGATGTCCCCGTCCATAGAGTTGATGAAATTACTAAACTTGTAAATTCAAGTCATCATGAAGCTACAGTTCGCGGTATTGATCATACAATACCTGCCTTTCCATAATTCATTCTGTGCTATTAAAATAAAGAAGAATTAACCATCTTAAAACAGCATGCCATATTGCTGTTTTAAGATGGTAAAAATTCAATCGGAAATACTACTGTAACTTTTTCAACACTATGTGAACCAAAATTGAAACGCTTGATTCGCGCAACTAATCTGGACTCGAGTTTAGGATCATTAAGCTCGCTTGATTTTATTCGTACTTTTAGCACTTTGCCTGAAGGAGCAATAGTGATTTCTAAAACAATTTTTCCTTTTAAACCAGGATGTGAACGACGTGCTCGTCTGTAAATAGAATGAAGTTTGCTCTTATTTTGATCCATCACAAAGATAACATCTTCTTCAGAACGAACATTATCACCGCGACGTCTAGACTTACTCCCCTTCTCTTTAAGCTTTCCATTTGTAGCAAGTGATTGTCTGAAAGCAATTTTTTCAGATTGAGTTAAAACTGTCTTGCTTACATGTGTTACATATTTATCTTTACTTACACCACCACTACCTGCTGAAGCACCCGCAGTTAATACTCCTTTATCGACTGTTGCGACTTTCATGGCAGAAGTATTACTTCTCACACGTTTTCCAACCATGGCACTGATTGATGAAGTGTCCATTAGATCTGAGAGCTCATTACTTAAAGCCAATAAACCTCTGGATTCAGCTTTCTTGCGCGCATTTTTCTGCACTTTAGTTAAAGGTTTATTTGATTTGGGTTTTTTCTTAATTCGCTTTACCACTCTAACCGGTGGTTTTGGCTTAGGCTTTGGTTTAACTTTAATAACTTTTGGTTTTTCTTTTTGCAAAATAAATTTTGCGACACGTTCAGGTATAGCGGTACGTGCTTTTCGTTCTTCTTTTGGTAAATTGACAGACATCATCACAACACCAAAAACAATAGCAAAAACAACGACAACAAAGGTCAGGCGATTAAAAAATTTATCGCGATTATTTTCTGGCGTCCAGCCTAAAGCCAGATGTGAATAAGTAACTGCCGACATTATCCCTTTCCTTTAGCTTTTTGTACTGCTGCGAAAGCGATATGTGTATAGCTTGTTTGTCTGCAAGTGGCTAAAATTTTTCTCAATAATTGATACGGAATGTTTTCATCGCCCATTATGGTGACTGAACGTCCCTTACTTGACTTTGGTGTTACAACAGACCTGGATGATTGGAATTTCAATTCTTGTTCTAAACCCGGTATCAGTATTTCACTACTTGCAAGCACACTTGCAATATTTGATACCTTAACACCCTGAACAATAATGCTATCTTGTGTAATCGCAATAACTAATGTTTCCTTAGGTGCTTTTTCAGCAACAGATGTAGGCAAACTAATATCTTTACTATTCGGAAGTTGCTGAACATTTGAGGAACTCACTAATAAGAAAAAAACGAGTATAGTAAATATATCCATCAACGATACAAGATTAATTGCTGACTGTTTATTACGTTTATGGTTGCGCTCCATTCTTCTGGCACGGCGAGACATCGTCATCATTATGACACCCCTCCCTGTTTCAGAGTCGCATTAGCTGGCACAACAGTACTGACTGTTTCCTTCTCAAAACCAGGCGCATCACCTATTGATATATTTGGAAACAATTCAACCGTTTCAACAGAAGTAAATTGCACAACATCAGCACTTCGGACATGATCCATCACCGTAATAAGGGTTTTATAATTAATGCCTGGTTCCAGCAATAAAGTAATATTTTTCTCATCAGGAAAACGGGTTTTAATTTCAACAAGAATATCGGTAAATTTCATCCACCTGGTTTCTTTATCGTTACGTTCAAAACGTTTAATAATTCCCAGGTTTGCATCCTGAATATCAAAACTGTTTTTACGTAACACAAGCTCAAGCTGTAATTTAATTTTTTCTTGCTGATTATTTTTAGCGTCAAGTGCAGGTAAATTTAATTCTAAAACCGTTATACGTGAAAATACCGCCGTTATTAATAGAAACGGTACCAGTATGACCATTAAATTCATAAATGCAGTAATATTTAACTCTACCGCAGCTTCAACGCGTTTTTTACCAATTCGTTTCATAAGCTTAGGTATTAATCTCTATCCATTAAGTTCAAACATTTAACTGCTGCCATTTCAAGATTATCAACTAACCGTGCTGTTTTAGTTACAAGATATGAATGGAATAATAATAATGGGATAGCAGCAAGCAAACCAAATGCGGTTGTATTCATTGCAACCGAAATACTTGCTGAAAGAAGGTCGGCCTTTTCAGCAGGATCAGCCGCAGCTACTGCTGTAAACGCCTGAATCAAACCTACGATTGTCCCCAATAAACCAAGCAAGGTAGCAATATTGGCAAATGTTGCTAAATAATGCGTACGCTCTTCCAGGCTCGGTAAAGCTTCCATCATGCCTTCTTCCATTGCAGACTCGACTAACTCACGTTTCTTGTTTGCACGATGTCGAGCAAAACCGTAGTTGAGTAACAATGCCAAAGGTGTTTTAACTGTTTCAGTTAAACCAACTGCACGCTGAAAATCATTCGCTTTCAACATAGGCACCAAATCTCCCCACATTTTCTTAGTGCGGGAATCAGTACGTGATAAAAATAAGAATCTTTCCATCGCTATAGCCAGACCAATCGCAAAAACGATTAAAATCGGGTACATGAAAGGACCACCTGTCTGAAAGAATTTTACAAACTCCATAAACTACCTCTTTTACTTAATATAAATATTCAAAAATAATTTTTTACTGCTAATCCATTTTCAAAAAAGATAAAGCTTTATCAACAAGTGATTCTGATGCTTTCACTTCTTCTTGTTCATTTTGGTTAGTAATTTTTATACCATTAAGATCTTCATCAATCAGTGCCAGTAACTGACTTCGTTGTTCCCGGTATTGTGCAAACGATATCCTGCCTTGATAGTGATCATCAGACAAGGTACGTAGTGATGCCATATTTGCTCTAAAATTCATATTTACAATCTTTGTTTTACTTCGCGCAATACTCTAAAGCCACTAATTTTATCGGCTTGCCCCGTGTGAGAGGATGATAATGTAACGTCACATTTATCCATTGCATCCTTATAAGATCCTCCCATCGCTATTAAACTACGACCATTTCCATAAACCCACTCACGCGCATTACCTAAATAATTAACAATACCCCATGGATTTTGTTTGCCTATAGTCACTTTTACCAACTCATTACCTTTTGATATCCCACGTGTACTCATTTGACAGTTACGATTAGGATCGCGAACGGTGCGTTTAGATTTCGCGGCATAAACCCACTCATGCCGGGTAGGTAAACGATATTTCTGACGTGTTTTTTTACTTAACCATTTTAAATATTTCTTGGTTGTGGATATAGACACTCCAGTCACAGGCAGGCTTTTGTTATTTTTACTTACCGAACATGCCTCTGTATTCTTACAATATTCATTCATCTCTTTCACAGAAACTTCATATTTTCCTAAAGCAAAAGGTTTAATATTTTGATTTCCTGGAATAACAACAAGCGAAGGCCCATAACTCAAACCCTGCAACTTATCTCTGCATATTGTGCGTTTACCACGAGCACCTAAACCTGCGATTGAAATATCACAAGCATCACGAGGTATAATTTTTATTGAGGCTATAACTCGATTGCGTTTAAAAATACGTGTTGCATATTTCTTTGATTCCGCGGCCCTTTCCGGACGCAGCTTCCCTACCTGGGTTATACAGGCAGCAAGCGTATTAACAATTTTCTTTTCAATTTTGTTATATTCAGGCTTATCTAATGAGCGTAACTTTTTAACCGCAATATCAAAGTCACGCATATTCAGGCGTCCCTGACATTTCAACTGGTGATTTACATTCTTAAGCGCGAGATTAAAACTATCTATCTTTTTCTTTTCTTCTTTCGTGGCTTTACGTCTTAATATTTCCTGATGACGTTGATTATTAAAAGCTAACTTTTTATTCTTTTTGTTCTTTTCAATTGCTGCTAAAAGGGTTTTTTGAGCATTATCAAGATCGCCATGTTCATCTGTATAACGATAACCATTACTTATCACTATTTTCACTCGAGCAAAACGTTTCTCTTTTATAAATTGATTAACTTTGCCAATATATAAACCATAAATAGTGTTTTTTGTGTTAACTAGCCATTCATCATCAGGATCATTCATTAATGTAGAAACACCATTAAATTCACCCCATATATTTTCTTCCCAATCAATTGAAAAGCTTGGGTTATTAATTAATTTTGTTATTTCAGACTTAAACAAGTCAAAACGAATCGTATATTCCAACTCACTGCGAATATCATCCTCAGAGAATGATGTCCCTTGATTATTTGTTTGCACCAATGCAACAACACTTACCGCTAAAAAAATAAATAGTGCGGCAATACTTTTAAAACCAGGTTTATATACATGCGTTAACTCATTATAAAACTGCTCAACAGAACTTGTTCTGTTGTCACGTTTAAAAGCCAGTGTTTTCTCAATAGCTTTCCACTGATGCTTTTTAATCCCTTGTATCTTTTTAGGCTTAAGACCATGTTCACATGCTTCATTAGCGGGAACTTTATTATAAGGATGTTCACCAGTAAGTATTTCATAAGTAACACAACCTAAGGCATAGACATCATCTCTAAAATCAGGCGTTTCACCTTCAAGCATTTCAAGACTGGCATAGGCAGGGGTTAACGCGCCTAAATTCCCGGCATCAAAAACTGTTTTATCACCCGTTGAGTTTGCAAAACTATCAACATTAGCAACAGCCCTGGCAATACCAAAATCGAATATCTTTGCCATGTCATTACCGATAATAAAAACATTACCGGGTTTAAAATCCGAATGCACAATATTTTCTGCATGTGCATGAATTAAAGCAGAAGACATACCCTTGATTATTTCCCAGGCATCATCCCGAGGTAAGCCTGTTGCTTTATATTGGCGTATCAATTGATCAAGTGGTTTTCCATCCATGTATTCCATTGTCATGAATACAGTGTCGCCATCTCTATCAAAATCATACACTTTCACAGTATTGGGATGAGCAATACGTTGAGATTTTCTTGATTCGCGTTGTAATGAGATAAAAGCCTCTGGATGAGACTTAAACTCTTCACTTAAAACTTTAATTGCAACGAATGGGTCTCGATCTTGTGCTTCTACTTTTAAACGATCTCTTGCTTTATAAACAACCCCCATACCACCAACACCGAGAACTTTTTCAAGTAAAAAACGACCTTTAAGGATCTGATGTTGTGCAACTGAAGAGTTTTGAGGATTAATCGTTGCTGATGACGTTCGTTGTCTGGCAGGGGCAACACGTGTTGCATCTGGATTTCTATTTTTTGTACTCGGTTTAAATTGAGTTGCATCGTTATTAGTTAAATCTGGATTAACCTTAGGTGCAACCTTTTCCCTAATTCGAGTTGCATCTATACCACGAAATACAGTTTTATCTGCATCATTTTCGCGCTTATCAGCAGGTTTGTTTTTATCAGGATCTTTCATAACATTTAATTTCTCACTAATAAATTAATGATTCATAACCTGCTGCACTTGATTTGATTGCGATTGATTTATATCTGATACATTTTTAATTATAATAATTGAAACATTATCAGGCGCGCCATTTTCTAAAGCTTTGACTATCATTTGTTTTACTGCGTTATCTGTATCATGACTTCGCATATGATGTTCTATGTCGATGTCATCAACAGAATTATATAAACCATCACTGCATAATAAAAAGGTATCGCCAATTTGTACGTTAAATGCATTTATATCAATATATAATTCTTCACTTGTTCCAACTGCACGAGTTATAACATTTCCATCAGGATGATTGATTGCGTCCTCTTCAGTTATAGAACCTTGATCTAATAATTCCTGCACATGACTATGATCGCGTGAAAGCTGTTGTAGCTGATTATTTCGCAATAAATATAATCTTGAATCTCCTGCCCACAAACAAACTCCAACCTGACCTTTTATTAACAAACTTACTATGGTGCTTCCTAATATTCGACCATCATGCATAATATCGGAGTACTCAAGAATACGGTGGTTTGCATCAATTATCTTATCTTCAATATCATCTACAAACGTATCAAGGTTTTCATGCTTTTCTATTTCAGCCAGTGATGAAACAATCATTTTGCTAGCAACATCCCCGGCTTCATAACCGCCCATACCATCTGCAACAGCCCACAAACCCACGTCGGGATTTGACATAATGGAATCTTCATTAACCGTTCTAACCATACCAACATTAGTGTCGGCAGATGTATTCCATTTAATCGGTCGTCTAATGGTTGTATCGCTCATGCATCTTCACCAAATGTTTGTAATTCATTAAGAGCATAAGGTTGTTGCCAGCCACATCCATGCCAATCACCATTCAACATTGCGGGCATCTTCTGCACGCCAGGTAATCCTTGAGAACTGAATAAACACGGTTTAATACAATCCGATCCTGTTGTTTGCCAAACACTAAAGCTTTGAAATAGTTTCGTCATAACAGTATCTACTAATAACGGATAAACTGATGAGGCAGACTGTTCTTCAAATTCCATATCAAACTGAAATCCATCACTTTCCATATTAAAACCGGCACGAGAATAATCACTTTGATATTCTATTGTCATAGCATCAAGTGAAAGCACTAAATCATCTATCAAAACTTCACCATCAAGCGCATCTAATGCAAGTGCTTCAATTTCTTTATACCAGGCAGTTTGTTGTTGAATAAATTCAAAAGGATTTACATTTTGAGGTAATTTTTTAACAATTGAAAAAGGATAGTATCGACCAACCCTGTCAACACTGGGAATCATAATTCCTGCCCAATTATATTCATCAACCACTCCGGCAGAAAACACAAAACGCCATAATGGGCTGGTTAAATATATATCTAACCAGCTCTCACCTAACTGCTCTTTAGTACCCGCAATAAAGTGCTGTAACCATTCATCCCAGATATTAATAAACCCGGCAGGAAGATTTCTTTGTACAAAATCGCCATGTGCAGGTAACTTACCAAAGAGGCCAATTGATTTTTGTTGCATATTCATAACAATTAAATTCTCTCAGGACACCTGAAAGAACCCAAAATATTCTTACTAAAGGGATTGTTGACGCTTTTCGCTTTAATTTGATAGGTCACAGCATGGGCAATTTGTTGCGAACCAAAACTGTTCTTTTCTTCATTTATGTTATACGTCACTAAATAAACATTAGATTTTCTTGTTTTTTTCAATACAGAATGATCTTGTAATCTAAACCATGCCCACGGGCCGTCGTAATCTTTAGAATGTTCACGTTCATCTAAATCTTCAAAGATGATTCTGACTCGATTATGTTCATCATCGCCTTGCCATTTTAATGTTTTCCAGAATTTTGGGCCATGGCTGTATGCGATACTTTTGTTACCCACTTCTAATGTAAAACGCGCAGCTGTTTTATACATTTGATGTGGTTTCAATTGAAACGATAAACTAGGCATCGTTGGGTTTGCACGGAAGAATATATTTTTAATTGATTGTGCTCTTTGCACTTGTTTCAATGTTTTTCTGGATAAACCCAAACTATATTTATCAATAACACGACTACTCCAGCTACCACCACGCGTATTTACAAAAGGTTTTAAATAAGCAAGATAAAACTTATCCATTGTGCCTTCAGGTTTAAAAAACTCGGTAAAATCGAATAATGCCAGCTCATCACGTGAGGTGCGATTAAGCGGATAACGTCCAGCTAAACCACGTTTATAAGGTTCATGTATTTGTGTACGCCATTCTGAATTCACATGTTGATGTGCTGATTGTAATACCACTTTCCAGGTTTGACTGGATAATGTCATTAACCAGCGTTTCACAGGCTGTGGTGTATTTTTAGCATAAGCATAAAGTGAAGTAATCGCATTGCCTGCTCCACTCTGGTAACGTGCTTTTGCAATTTCAAAAGACATCTTTTCTGGATCAGGTGACACTGATATTTCATTTACAAATTCATAAAGCTGTTGCACTTTATTAATAATGCCATTGATAGGTGCAGGTTTGTTTTTTGCATCCCGCATCAAAACATTTAAACTACGAAATTCTTTATCAACTTTTGTCCATTTCGTTTTCGCTGCTGCAAACCCCGCTAATTTACCGCTTACACCTTTTTCATGATCATCTGCCATATTGGCAAAAACCTGGCTAGAGAGCTGTGTGTTTGTCGCGCCTATTTGCAATATTGTAATTAAAGGGGAATATACGGGATCAGTAAAGCTCGCTAAAACATCATTAGCATCCTTCAAACTTTTAAAAGTATTAACATCTAATGTTTTATATACTTTTTTCCAGTGTTGTTTGTAATCTGATAAATAATGATCTTTAACTTTACGACTAATATCATCCAGGTCTGCTTTAATAAAATCGACTTTTGCTTTTTTATCATCCGAGAGTACCCAGCGTTCATTTACAAGATTAGCTAGTACTTCAGACTCAGGTGACAAATCAATATTTTCATAACCTTCAAGCGTGAAAATTAAAGGCGTAGATAAATCATTATTCACTTTAGGATTGTTTTTGAAAGTGGTTCTTACTGATTCACCAAACTCATTCAACAAATTAACTTTTGTCATGTATTTAGGGTTGGTTTTAATTCTACTGTAAATACGCTGTGAAACCGGCACGCGTAATAATAATGAACGCGTTACTTTCACTAAACGTGGTTTTAATGTGGCCGCCTCTAAATCAAGGTTTAACAAAGCCTGCAGATGCACTTCTAATTCTTTACGTTTCGTTGCTTGACCATGCAACTGAACTTGCCAATTGGTTTTAAACCAATCAGTTATCAGGTTTCTATCCATGTGTTCAACTTTTTGAAACATGAGATAAGTTCTGAAGGTGTTATAGAGATCACCACCGCGGTGACCTTTTTGCAGGTATGACTCTAAATAATTAAGTAAGCGAGGTAAAAATAATGTTTTTAATTGTGATTCATAGGCATTATCAGCTGCAGTATCAACATTCGCATCGTACATGCCCATGCTTGATAACCAGGGATGCTCTTCCTGATTATAAACAATACTTGCTTTAGCTAAGGAATTTAATGAAGGTAATACGGTACGTAAATCACTCGACCATTTGTTTAATCGTTTTTTCTCTGCTTTATATTCCGCAATATAGGTTTGAACCTCATGCATGAACATTTCATTGCGGGTAAAACTCCCCCCCCAAACAACAAACATAATAAGAGCAATGCCCGCTAAGCCCGCATAACTCGTTCTTTGTATCCAGCGAATGAAAGTTTCGTATTTTCGGTTAGAACCCACCAATTCTGCTTCAGGAAAAATCACATTACGGAATAGCTGTCCAATAAAATAACTCTTTCCTTGCTGATGTGGCTGTTGTACCGCTTCGCGAGCAAAACCAAAATTAGAGGATACTGATGTCATCATCCGATCAATCGGTGTTCCATCTTGTGTACCACTGGTAAAATACATACCACGAAGGTAAGGCTGAAATTGATAGCGGTTTTTAACAAAGGTTTGCTTTATAAAGCTATCGATAATCGTTTTAAGATTTTCCATTTGTTGTGGAAAGCCCTGTATTGCGCCACGTCGTTTGACATCACGTTCTTGGTGGATACGCCACAAAACACGATCATAAACGCGTTCAAATAACTTATCGTACTCGTTATCCAGATATTCAAAGTCAGGACTTTGCGAAGCTCCTGGCGCATTAGGTAAACTAATCCCCCATACTTGCTCCCTGTCCTCTTTGCCTAAATCTTCAAAAAACTCAGAAAAACCAGAAACTAAATCTGTTTTAGTAAACATTAAATAAATAGGGAAACGAATTTCCAGTTTATCCATCAGTTCATCTATGCGCGTACGAATGGTTTTCGCATGCATGATGCGTTCTTCATCTGTTTGCGAAAGAAGATCTAATAAACTAATCGCAATAATGGCACCATTAATTGGACGACGACGACGGTTGCGTTTTAATAAATTTAAAAATCCTTCCCATGCAGAACTATCTACAACTTTATGGCTATCCTGAGTCGTATAACGTCCTGCGGTATCAATAAGCACAGCATCATTGGTAAACCACCAATCACAGTTTCGTGTTCCACCTACACCTTGCAATGCACCTTTGCCAAATTGTTCAGCTAAGGGGAAATCCAATGTTGAATTTATTAGTGCGGTGGTTTTTCCTGAACCCGGTGGGCCAATAATGATATACCACGGCAATTCGTATAATGCTTTCTTGCTGCCATTGCCTTTAAATTTAAGTTTTTTCAGGGTAGATAATGCTTGGGTGAAACGATCGTTTATCAGATGCATTTCTTCTAAGGTTTGCTCTGATGTCGCATTATTTACCTGGCTTTCCTGTAAATCATTGACCAACTCATCATTTTGTTTTTTATCTTTCATTTGCGAACGAAGATTATTTAATCCCCACGCAACAAGAATAATCATAATTAAGACAAGACGCGCAACGGCACTGCCTAAAGGTGCAGAGTTACTTTCACCAAACTTAACCGTTGGCCCGGCAAACCAGATTAATAATGAAAGTGCAATTAATCCAATTATGGATATAACAACTCTATTTTTAAAAAACTCAACAACTTTTGACATAATTAAAACTCGATTAAATTCTCTTATCTGAACTAAAACGTTTTTTACTTTTCTCTGGTTTATTATCTGCGATATCAGTTAACTGTTGCGCAACAGGTGCTGATGACTGATATAACCAATACCGAAAACCTGAATAACTCAGCAATAAAACACCACTCACAACACTGGCAACAACCCACATAGGAATATATTGAGCCAGTGAGTTTTTCATTCGACCTAAACCTTGCCAGCTTGGAGAAAGGGAACGCTCGTATTCACCACGGTGGTTTCTTATTATTCTAAATAACTCATCACGGATTTGTTCCAGTGATTCTTTTCCTCGATGAATTAACCGATATTTCCCTTCGTACCCTAAACTTAAAAATATATAAATCATTTCTAAAATATATAAATTTTCAGCCGGCATATCACGCATGCGATCTAAAATAAGAAAAAACTTTTCCCCACCCGCGGTTTCGTTATGAAACATGCTTAATAAAGAACGT
The DNA here is from genome assembly GCA_964605385.1 of uncultured Thioalkalispiraceae bacterium. Lineage (GTDB taxonomy): Bacteria > Pseudomonadota > Gammaproteobacteria > UBA6429 > Thiohalophilaceae > JAGLTQ01. The sequence goes on along the minus strand of CAZSCK010000058.1, from coordinate 4,128 downwards.
TGTGTCCACGCACTTTCAGCACCCCATGGTGTATTCAACACAGCTTCATCTAAAACCGTACATAAAACATAACGTGCAGATAAAACAATCTCAGGTTTTATTCCCTGTTCTTTGGCTTTTGTTTCAAACACTTTAATTTCATTGACTAAACGTTGATGCAAACCACCCACATTAGAATGACTCATGGATTTATGTGTTTTCTCAAACACAGCTATCAATGTCGATGCAGCATTCACTAAAGGATTTAAACCTTTGCCTGTTCTAAAATAAGCGGCCTGTGTATCAAAGGCAGGAGGTATAGACTGAGCAGCAGAATTATATGCAGGTTGTGAACCGGGCATCTGTTGGTTAAGCGGTACTTGTGGCGGCGCACTCCCTCTTCCACCGGGACGAGGTCGCATAACGGTACGGTCAGCAGCACCCGATGGTTTACGAAAAACTGTTTTGTCTGAATTATCAGTCGACATAGTAAAAACCTAAAATAATTATTGTCTAATAGCCCAAAGCTCAAGTTCAAGACCTGGGAAATCACCACCAATGTGGAATGCAAAACCACCGGAGTTCTCTAACTCTTTCCAAAACTCACTTTGACGTTCTAATTCAAAATAGGTATAGCCTGAATGAAAAGGAATCTGTCTTGGAGCAACCGGTAAAGGTTTTAGTGGAATACCTGGCATTGCAGCATTAACAAGTTGACGAATACGTTCAACAGGTCCAACTTTAATTTGTGCAGGTAGATGTGTACGCAAAGTATTTTCAGGTACATCTGCTTTAACTGCCAGGACAAATACTGCGCTGGCAATAAATGAGCGATCTGGTATTTGTGCAACACGAATACCATAATTTTTTTCAACTAGCGCCAATGATGTTGCAGTTTGTTCATACACCATACTTAAGCATTGACGAAGTGAACTCATGACCGGAACAAATGTTTCTTGCAAACTATCATGTAAATATTGTGGAAATGCGGGTGGCCTTTTATTTTTAGCAACAAAGGTCGATAATTCACCAATCATTTGTACTGATTCCGAAAACAATTGTTCTGGATGTAATCCCTGAACCTGGGACAAATGTGTTGCCATTGGTTCAAGTCGGTTAACCAACTGCAACATCATATAGTCTGCAATTTCAGCCGTTCCACCACGATTAGTATCGCCCATGCGACCGGCAATAGACTCGCCACGATGATGCAGCAAACCAACAAGCTCAGACAAAAAACCCGCTAATTTAGGCGAGGCATTACAATCCAGGCAGGTCGGAATATATTGATCATCAAGCAAAACATTCTTATCCTCACGTGATTCTGCAATACGTAAAAGACCAATGCAGGCATAGCCACTTAAATCATCCGATTCCAGTAATAATCGAAAACGTAACTTGCCCACATTGATGGATATATTATCGCCACCATCAACCGTAACATCACGTATATCCTGTTCACTTGAATAGTAACGTGCTAAACCCTGAGTATCTTGATCTGCAAGAACATCGACTGCACCGGGACGCTTCACTGGAACAGCAAGATAGACGATTGCATTGTGTGTGTTTTCAGGTACTTCAAAAACAGCAGGTGCATCATCTATATTTGGAAAACTAAACGGTGTGCCATCAGGAAAAACACCTTTGGCACTTAAAATTGATATTTTCCCTAATTTAAGTAACTCCTGATCGACTTCAAAATTTTGTAAACCCCAACCGTAAGCACCATAAGCAGAACACTTTCCCTCAACATAACGTTCAAAATAACGTTCTTGCTGTTGAAAATGTTGCGGATTAAGAAACATCCCTTCTGACCAAACAACTTTACTATTTAAAGACATTGACTTTGCCTGTTTTTATATAATTATTAAAATGGACTTTTAAATTCACTAGCTTTTTTGCCCGCAGCACTTGCATCACCTGCAGCCTTATTCACACTATTTATTCTGTTTTTATCTTCTTCAATATTATTGTTGGCACTAAGATGTATAAGTTTATTACCTGCAATCAGGACATCTTCACTGGTACCAATAAAATTAGACGGGACAACCGGAATAAGAAGTTTAAAAGAAGATTTTTTATACTGTAAAAACTCTGCATACAAACCGATATAATTTGTTTCTTTATTCAACACAAAACTTTCATTTCTACTTTCACCGGGTTTAATACGTCTTAATATTTGCTTTGAAATCATATCTGCGCCTAACACTTCTTTATCTTTTTCATAAAGGTCGATAAAGTTAGCCCGGCTAAACATTTTTGTTGATTTTAACTGATACATTCTTACGAATAACGGCGAAGGTTTTCTGTCATCATCAGGATTAACATCAGAATCAACTTTGAATTTAATTTCAAGGTCAGTATCCATGTTAAAAAAACCACCTACCGAACTATTAATAGATGTACAAGCAGACAATGTAAAAAACGAGATTGTTAAAATCATGATTTTAATAATCATTGAATATTTCATTTTGCTTCCCTAATTTATTATTAATTTTTTGTTTTACGTGCAACAGTGAGTTTTTGTAATTGTTCTTCGTAAGCCTGAACAAACTCATAACCAAATAAATGCTGGAAAGAATTGTCCATATCATCAACCAGCTCCTGGTAATAACTCTTATATGAATCCCAGTTTTTAGCTTTACTCATGCCTGGTATTATTCCAGGCTTATTAAACTGCTCAAATCGTTGTTCAAGTACAACAGGATCAAATCTATTCAAGACGCCTTTAAATGCGGTACGAATACCTGCCAGAATTGCAATTTGATGTTCTGCTATTCCTTCAAAGCCTTCTTTTATGGCCTCGACGGGCTTTTTATATGCGTTACCTTCTTTGATGAACATGTTTTGCATTGCATCATCAATATTTGCTGAAAATTTTAATGGGTTATTTTCTACCGGCTGGATAGTTGTAACATTCATACGGAATTCATTTTTAATTGTGCTACGTGAACTCAACACCTGCATCATTCCCGTTATCGTTTCACGTACAAGCTCACCAACAACCTGGTTAATCTCAATAACCTTCTCATCACTCAGTTCATTTTCAGACAAACCTAATGCATCAATTAGTGACTGTTCATTGTTAGTTGATGCACGTGGGGCTGCTTGTTGCTGAACTTGAGGAGAAACAATTGCTGAAGCTTGTGTGTTTTTTTCAATTTGTTGTTGTAACGCATGCTTTTGTGCCTGCTTTTTTAAAATTTCAATTTCAGCAAGAATTTTTTCATTGGCTTTTTCTAAAGATGTTCGCTTATCGAGAGAAGCTTTACTTTCCATCGGTATTTCTTGAGGAATTTCATTTGTCATGAAATTTGCTTTATTCATTGGAGCTGGAGCTGCATTCAAATCCCAATTTTCAGGAATAGCGCCAGATTCAATTGTTGCAGATGGCCAGCTTACGGACTGCTGCATAGGATCGGCTTGATCAGACTGGCTCATAGCAGGAAAAACATTACTCTCAAGTGGAGACGAATGGTGAATTGAGCGAGCACTGTCTAAAACCGCTAAAGGATCCGTTTCCATCGGTTCAGGACTAAATAAGGAATCTGTATTTTCAACATGTCCTGAAAAAGGAACGGCAAAATTATCTACATTCGAAGAACTTGCTGATGCAAAATAATCTTGTTCAACAATATCTTCTACGGGTTGTATTGGTGCTGAAGCTGCAGGCGCAGCAGCAAAAGGGCCCTCATTAAGATTTTGATCTTGCTCTTCTGCTTGCCACACACTTGCCAGGAATTCATAATCACCCAAAGCAAACTTATCACCATCATTGAGTTGAACCGTATTTCCTTTCCCTATAGGTTCAGGTGCACCGTTAGAAAAGGTACCGTTAGTACTGAGATCGGTTATATAGTACTGACCATTTTCAAAACTAATTTTACTATGTTGTGATGAGATAAAACGTTCAGGATCTTCTAGTATCCAGTCATTATCAGAACTTCGTCCGATAGTGCCGCCCTGGAGAGCAAAGGTATGAGTTGCTTTGGCATCTACCGCACCTTCGGGTAGCTTAACTATTGATATGACTATCGACATACAAATATCATCCTGATAAACAGCTCGGTTCTTAGAATTTAAAGTTTAAACTTAAAGTTCAAACCTAAAAATTTAAGAAACCGAATATCCTTATTGATAATTGGTAAA
>CAZSCK010000057.1:0-17406 GCA_964605385.1 uncultured Thioalkalispiraceae bacterium | reverse complement strand
CACGGTAACTTAGATTTTATGAGGCCGAAAGAGTGTGGTTGGTTTTGCGCTTACGTTTGCTAGACACTATATGGTCATTTTGTAGTATTGAATACACTCTCTATGAGTCTCAGCGAGTGTTAACATAAAGTAGGGTGAAGGCGGAGCCATTTAAGTTGTTGAATTTAAATGATTAAAAAATGCCTTTTAGCCACTACGAACCGAGCGGTCGCACGTTCGATAACATACTAGAGGTATGTTGAACGACTGAGCTTGCGAAGGCGGCCCCGAAGGGGTGAGGGAAGCGAATAATCGTGCCAGGCGCACCAAACAAATTAAAGGCTTACGTTAACGCGTGAGTCTTTTTTATGCCGGGCATCCTGCCCTCCACCTTTCAGGTTCGCTACGCTCATGAAAAATTGTTCCCGACAATTTTTTGTTTCTACTGTAGCGAAATTGTAGGGGTGATGTTTAAGTTGTTATTGAGTTCAATTTACGCAATTTGTGGAAATTCACGCTAAGGAAACCTTAACCCAGAAATGGCTTCCTTCTCCAACTGTACTTTCGAAGCCGATAGTACCATCCATTTTTTCTATTAATTTTTTGGATATTGCTAACCCCAGACCTGTGCCAGTAATAGTAGAACATTCTTGTCCAGCTCTATCGAAGAGATTAAAAAGGTTATCATGATAATGAGGGGCTATACCTTTTCCTGTGTCTGTGATTGAAAGGCAGAGCATTTTTTCATCTTCAATCGAATAATTTATTATCACACTCCCATTTTTATTATTATATTTTATAGCATTAGATAATAAGTTTAATATGATCTGTTTAAATCGTTTATCGTCCACCTGTATTTTTATATCCGGTAACGAATCAACTTTATTATCTATTTGAATTGACATTTTTTCGGTAGAGGACTTTACCATTGATAAGCAAAACTCAAGAATCTCTTTGAGGTTATAGCTTTCAATGCATAATCTTACCTTACCTGATTCTATTAGTGATAACTCCAACAAATCATCAATTAACATTAATAAATGTTTACCTGCTTGATTGATTTCCTGAACATTTTCTTTTGTAAGATCATCTTTTGCATCAATCTCAATGAGTTGAGAGAAACCAAGAATGGCATTCAACGGTGTTCGCATTTCATGACTCATGCTCGATAAGAACAGGCTTTTCGCTCGGTTTGCGCGATCAGCTTCTTGTTTAGCTTTGACTAGCGCATCATTACGCAGTTTTTCTTTAGATTGAGCGACATCAAGTGACGAGGTCATATTGTTAATGCCATTGGCCAGTGCAGCAAGCTCTCCCGAAAAATCGATAGGGATTCTATGTTGTAAATTACCTTGTTTTATTATGTTTACACCAGTGTAAATTTGGTTGATAGGTTCAGTTACGCTGCGTGAAAAAAGAAGTGCGATAAAGATAGTCGCCAGTGTTAATATGAAAGTTATTAAAATACCATTTTTTATAATTTTTGTTTTGAGTATATTTGCATTTCTTAGGTTCATAACAATGTTAACTGTACCAACAATGGTATTATTATCAGAGGTTTTATCAAACTCACTGTTTATGTCATTAATTTCAATTGATGTTTTTATAATGGTGGATGTGAATACTTTATAAATTTTATTATCTACATTTCGTATATCAAAAGTTTCTTCGTTGTTATTGAATCTTTTTAGGACAACTGATTTGTTGTTATCTTTAATATAAATAGCGGTAATATCTTGTTGGTTTAATGTATGTGTAAGTGTTGATTCAAGATATGAGAAGTTATTGGAAAAAATCCCATATTCGCTCATTAGAGATAAATAGCTTGCTATATTATTTCCTTTTTCATTTGTTCGTTTGTCAAATTCATTAATTCTTTCTGAAATAAGTACAGATGCGAGAATAAGAGCTGTTGCAATAACAGGTAATACGGTGACAAAAAGTACCTTTGTTCTGAATCGGCTGCTTATCATTTTATTTTTCTCTTGATTATGCTTTCTGAGTCGATATCTATATTCAGAGAACGTGCGACTGCAGAATTTATCTTAATCATAAAATCATCGGGATAGTATTCTTTTTGTTTTTGTGGCCCCTCCATGATGATTTTATTAATAATGCTTGCAGTCTTATCTGCAATATTATCAATACTTGAATATAAACTGACTAGTGCGCCAGCTTTAGCAAAGGATTTTGAATATGCAATTATTGGTACATTTGCATGGTAAGTAGATAAAATGATACTTTTGGCATTATTTGCGTTGTATATGTCGGGATTTGGTAACGCCAGTAAAACATCATTGTTGTTTAATTTATTTATGAATGATCGAGTGGTATTTTGTTTCTGTATACGGATCTCTTTGTAGACGATGCCGATATTTTTAGAAGCCGTTTTAACCTGTTGTGCCTTTCTTGTGTTCGCTTTTGTTGTAGCAAGGACTAAGTTCTTTTCTGGAAATAAAACTTTAAATAACTTTGTATAGCGATTAAGGGGCTGGTTTATATATGCTTTGTAACAGGTTGTTTTTTTACAGGGTATGCTTCTTCGCAATGATTCATTATCAGGGATTAAAGAATAAATAATGGGTGTTTTTATTTTGTGTTTTGAAACTGCCTTTGCCGCTTTATAACCGATAGAAACTATAAAGTTATGCTGGCTTAATATTTCGTTATTGATATCAGAAAAACTGACTCGGGTAATGCTAATATTTTTATACAGCTTATCTTCTAGCGTAGAGTAAAAATTCTGGTAAATTTTCCCATGATTGCTCATAACGGCTAAAACATGTTCTTGTGAAAAAGCGAACGTTGGTGTTAGTAAAAGACAAAAGAGTCCCCACTTTTCGGTCAAAGGAAAAAAGTTGAGTAAGCATTTTGTATGATAGATCTTCAAAGAATATAGTATGTATTTAAAGCTCTATACTAAAGCTTATATACCCTTGTCGGTCGTAATTATTAAATAGTCTGGTGTTGGTTTTTTCATTAGTTACATTTTGTAGAACAAATTTTATTTTTGAATTGTATTTACCAAGTCTAAATGTTTTAGAAAGAGTGAGGTCGAGGCGTTTTCTTGGATCTTGTTGAGCTAATTCACAACAAAGTTGCTGGTAACTACCGGTATAGTAATATCCGAGTGAGCCGCTAACCTTATTGCCGAAGTTTTGCATGATGAGCAATGAAATAATATCTTCAGGTGTGCCTGTTTCATACCGGATAGGATTACCATATAGTAAGTTACCCGCTTTAATCGTTGATCTGGCATAGTTAAGTATGGCTTTAGTATCCTCAAACTTATGAGAAAATGTTGCTTCAAATCCGGTTATAGTGAACTCATCGCCCTGCAAAAAACCGCCGGTTCCGATGGAAGTATCAAGTACAATAATATCGGTAAGCCAGTTCTTATAAATACGAAGATCAATTTCTGTCGCATTATTATTCAATGTGCCTATATAGCCAATATCCAGGGATTTAATCCGTTCAGGTTTTAAATCAGACAGGTCACTCCACACAGCCAAATCAGAGGAAAAGTCTGGTATGTATAATACGTAATTGGTGTATTCTTCTAGCGCAAAAGGGCTGCGTGTTGATTCTGCATAAGAAATGCGAGCTGTATGATTTTTACTAATATGGTGGTTTAATGCAATACGTGGTGATGTTGTTGCACCTCCGACGTTATTATCATCATGTAATAAACCCAGGTTAAAAACATTATCTTTATTTAAGTGGAATTCTGCATTTACAAATATTTGTTTGGTATCTATATCCTTATTTGTATTGTATAAAAATTGAGGTGATATTGTATTATCTTTTCTGTAAAGCGCACCTAAGGTTAAACTATACTTGTCAGAGTAGGTGGAATAAGAGAATTCAAGGTTTTTGCGATTGGTGGTTACACTTTCATCTATAGGAATAAAACCTAAGCCATCACTGTTATAGTCGCCAATGAAAATGTTTTTGTCCTCAAAAGTTTGCTGATAATAGTTCATGGTAAAAATATCACCGTCAGAAAAATTATGTACCCATTTACTTTGTCCTGTCGTTTGCCTAACAGTCTTTATGTGGTCTGGCGTACTGTTATTTAGACCCTCTGCGCCGTCTTCCTGGTAATTACCTGAATTGTAGTTAAGAGAAAAAGTGATGGTGTCATTATTGGTGGCCTGGTAATCTCCCCGAAAATTTGCAATTGATAATTCTTTACTATCGTGCCTTTTTTTGAAGCCATCATCTTTTCTTGCACCAAGTGATAACTTGTAATCGAAATTACCGTTACTGTCACCCATAGTAGCATATTGCTCACTACGTCCATTTACACCCTGGTTAACCTTAAACTTTAAACCTTTATCTAGCACGGCATGTCGGGTGATAATGCTGATTACCCCCGTCATCGCATTAGGGCCGTAACTTGCTGAGCTGGGGCCACGAATAACTTCAATACGTTCAATATCATCGATTGTAATTCCCAGTTGTGTCCATGGCATTTCACCGAATACAGGTGTGTAGACTGACATACCGTCAACCAGAACCTGAAATCTTACTGTATAGCGATCAAAAAGGAATTGATAACCTGCATTTCCAATATGTCCACTGTCATAGTTGACCAGCATGCCGGGTGCTAATCTTAATAAATCCACTATATCAGTGAATCCTGATGCTTCAATCATCTCTCGGTCGATGATAGTGGTTGCAGTCGGGGAGTTCTTTTTTGATTGTTTTAGTCGTGTTGCAGTTAGAACAACGGGAATATCATCAAAAAAATCACTTTCGGTTAACTGGGCAACCGCTGATTCCTCTGCTGAACTCGTATTCGACAGCATTTGTGAAAGAATAATTGGTGTTATCAATGATAATTTGCTGAATAACATAGTGTAGGAATACCTTACATCTAAAAAGGTTATATAAATTTTATTAATCGGCCAAATGTTAACAATCTATAATTTTGTTAATAATATTACTATCAATACAGATAGATTTAAACGGTACAATAGGGAGAATCGCAAGTTCCTGATGGTCGATCAGGCAAGAATAAGCATATCAGAAATATCTATGGATAAAAAAGATACCAACGCTATTTAAAATAGAAGGCGGCCCAGAAGGGAGGAGGGAAGCGATTAATCGTGCCAGATGCACACCACGAAAACAAAAAAGCCTCCCTTGTGGATAATGCCGTTCACTTAAGGTGTTATTTATTTTACGTAGGTTCGAATTTATTCGAACGCGGTGCATATACCAACCTCTTAGGGTTGATTTTTACCTCGGCGTTCGAATAAATTCGAATCTACATCCCTTAACTGGTTGGCATTACCCTTGTGGAGGCTTTTTTATTTGTTCGGTTTTTTATGAATATGTAAGGTGGCCTGGTTTCCTGACCGTGAGTGAAAATTAATAATCTTATTTTAAAACTATTGGTTTTAATAAAACGGTGTCTTCAAAAGTTTTCAAGTATTTCTTTATATAAAATATCTTCTTAAGACTTGGTTTATTTTTTACTTCGAGGATTAATTTTTCAACCTCAGAGCGGGACGGTGTATCCATTATTGTTAAGTCAAGTTTGTAAACACCTGTGGCAGAGAGATCTGACATATCTAAAATAATACCATCGCTTTCTTTTAATAATACCTGTATGGCCGCTGAATTATTGGTGATTATTTTTCCAGTTAGCAATGTTGCTAATTTTTCAGCATGAAGGCAATTTACACTTAGTGTGAAGAACGCTGTAATTAATAAAATGCGTTTTCTCATGATATACATACATATAACCTATAAGTATTGAATATATATTTTAAAGTCTAGACCATGGACTACACAAAATTAATGATATAAATCAAATAAACAGGCTAAATTAGAAAATCAGGGTAAATATCCGCTGAATTTGTGGTTGCAAACACACTATCCAGGTTTTGTGGTGAAGTTTAGATGAATAAAAGGTAAAAGGAGGATGGAGATTAAATACATACTTTTTTATTATTCCGCCTATTTTTGAGCATGCTTCAAGCATTTAGAATATTTTACATTTAAAAAGTTTGTTTTTCATTTCTTCCCTGTAGTTATTTGCTAATGCAATGTGTTCACCTTTTATAGTGATGATAGCGATCTTCAAGTTACCTTTAGCGCTAGAAATCATGTCATCAGTTGAAGTGTATATTTTTGTATGGCCTTTATTTATTGCAAAAATTTTTTCAGGACTTATTTTTCCTGTTAATTTTCTGAACAAGCCGTTTTCATTCCAGGTATTTGTATGTGCCATAAAATTTTATTCAATGATAAATGAAGTGTTTTATTTATTCTGCACATAATAAACATCCGGATAGATTATAAATCAAAACAGACCTCATTAATTTATGGGGATTACCCTATGTTTTGATTTAGATAAATATTATGCGTGGAGTATTGTGGCTGCTTCAAGGATTTTAACTAAATAATTTTTTCCACCAGCGGCGACGATTGTTGGGTGGGTTTAAGGCGGATGCCAGTTCTACAGGTTGTATTTTGGATAATATCCATCCAGGCATTGGTGGGTTATCACTAAATCCACAAGAAACGCCAAGGTTATTTGGATCATATATTTTGATGAAGGTGGGTTTTGTTTTATCATCAGCATAAACGATACCACAGTAATCTTCAGCGTGATCTTTGCGCAGTAATATATCGATTTCTTTTACGAAGGATAATAGCTTATCTCTGGTGGCCGGTGCTTCGGGTGGCTGTTCGCCAATGGCATAAATATACCAATTATCATCAGCCTGCTCATTTAATAAACTCCAAAAGTCATCTAAATGTGGCCAACGCATCATTGAGGTAAAACTACCGCGATAGGCAATTACAAATTGGGGGATAACTTCATTTTCCACGGTATATTCCTGCGGTTAAATATTTTACTTCGATTTAAGTATAGTTATTCTATTCAGCCAGGTCTGTACGTATGGTTACAAAGTTAAAAAAAGGGGCATATAAATATGCCCCTTTATTATTTATGTGACTTTATCAGTAGATAAATATTCTTCTAAACTTTCAGAACCGCCAACATAGTTACCATTAATGAAAATTTGTGGAACACTTGAGATACCTGCAACCGCACGTAATGTCATTTCAGTATAATCTCTGTTTAAAACAAGCTCTTCATACTGAATGCCGGCATCAGCTAACATACCTTTAGCGCGAACACAGTATTCACAGTCTGGACGAGTAAAAATGGTCACATCATCAGGTTTTTTTGCATTTGGTGCAATGAAAGCCAACATAGTATCTGCATCAGAAACTTCAAATGGGTCGCCCGGAACATTTTCTTCAATGAACATTTTTTCAATTACGCCATTTTTAACCAGCATAGAATAACGCCATGAACGTTTGCCAAAGCCAAGGTCTTCTTTATCAACCAACATGCCCATGCCTTCACTGAAGTCACCATTGCCATCAGGTAAAAATATTACATTGTCAGCATTTTGCCCCTTTTTCCATTCATTCATAACAAATGCATCATTAACTGATATACAAATTACTTCATCAACACCATGTTGTTTAAAGGTAGGTGTTAACTGGTTATAACGTGGCACATGAGTTGATGAGCAAGTTGGAGTGAATGCCCCGGGTAGTGAAAACACAATAACCGTTTTGTCTTTAAAAATATCATTTGTAGAAACATCTACCCATTCATGATTCTCGCGAGTACGAAAAGTAACTTGAGGAATATTTTGACCTTGACGATTTTCCATTATTTTCTCCTTAATAACGCAGTTGCGCTTTAATTAGTTAGTAAATTAAGTTGTAAAGCTTTCCTTGAAAACAGGAGTATTATCAAACATCCCTTACAATTGATAAAATCGTTTATTTCTAATATTGTAATAGATTTTGACTATCGTTGTTAAGCATGTATGAATATAAGGGAACTTAGAATTTAATAGTTATTGAAGAGAGAGCACAATTTTCATTGTGCTGTTGATTGCTACTTAGTTAGCCAGCCAACCGTGAGTGGGTAGTTTAAAAACCGAGGAAGAGTTCGGTATGTTGTTAGTTGAAATATGTAATACTGAAGAAACATTTTATAATATTAGTGAATTGATTAAGTCCATTTTACCCGTTAGTATATTTTTTAAAATATTACATTAGCGTTATTACAGGGAGTAACAAATGCAAAGTTTATCTTTAATTTATCCAATGTCTACATTGATTTTTTTAACTTTTTTCATGATGTATTTATTATTAGTATTGCGAGTACAGGCGGTACGTTCTCGAAAAGTATCGCCAAGGTATTTTAAGTTAAATAAAGGGGATGATGTACCCGACAATATGCTTGCGGTAAGCCAGAACTACAGTAATTTATTTGAGTTGCCTGCATTATTTTATTTAGTCTGTGTTATTGCTATTATTATAAACCAGAGTGCAGAATATTTTATTATTCATGCTTGGGCATTTGTTTTATTTCGTTATATTCATTCATATATCCACGTTAGCTATAACCATATTTTACATCGATTAGCTGCATTTGCATTATCAGGTTTTATTTTATTATCTATGTGGATAAAGCTTGTGTTGATAGTAAGCGCAATGGATTGAGTTAGATGCTTTTAAATGTAATTTGAAACTCTGCACCCGGTTCTTTGTTAATGATATCGATTTTTCCATGCATGGACCTGACAAGTTGTTGAACGAGAGAAAGCCCGATGCCTGTACCAACCGTTTCACGTGTTAATTCATTTTCAGTGCGATAAAATAAATTAAATATTTTTCGCATCTGATCTTTATTTATACCTGGTCCATAATCACGAATAGTAAATTGAATTTTATTGTTTCGGAGAAGTTGACAGGAAATATCGATTTGTTGTTTTTCTGAATTTGATGAAAATTTTATCGCATTATCAACCAGGTTAATAATTATTTGTACAAAGTAATCTGCATCGACAAGTAGTGTTTTTTCAGAAACATCTTCATCACAGGTAAGATTAAGTTTAAAATCTGCACGTTCGACTTGCGAATTTATTTTTGAATGTACAGTATCTATAAGTTCTGCAATGCTATAAGGTTTTAAATCAACCGGAAGTTCATTTCGTGTCATTCTGGCGAGTTGTAATACATTGTTGATTAAACGTGTCAGCCGCTCACTTTCATCATAAATATAGTCATAGTATTGTTTACGTTTATCTTCTGTGGTCCAGCCTTCACGTAACATTTCACCATACATGCGGATTGAGGTTAAGGGTGTTTTAAGCTCATGACTAACAGCAGAAACAAAATCTTGTTGTTGCCGTGCTAATTTTATTTGTTTTAATCCAAGAATATAGAGAATAAAAAATCCGCCACATAAGATGAGCAAAAGAATGATGGATAACCAGATTATGATCACACCGCCTGGACCAGCAGGTAAATTATTAATACTAAAGATGAGTTCTACTTGGTCAAGCGTTGCTGATAACCTGTTTTGTAACAGTAATGTGCCTTGTAACTCGCCATTTCCCTGCGATTTCAAACGACTTGAGTATGATTGACGAGAATCCTTGTTATTTAAGGTAGATAAAATATTACCTTGATATGCAATGGTTAAATTACTGGCATTTGATACATTCGTTTTATAAAAATCTTTGCCAATTACATTGTTAATAAAAATATCAGGCTTAATAAGCAAACCTTGAATATAACGTAAACCATTGCGCCATACCTTTCTATATAAAACAAAATGACCACTTTGAAGAAGACTGAATTCAAACACATTGATTTCACTCTCAAACATATTAACCTGTAATCTTTTATCTTTTTTAGTAGCTTGGCGTTTATTTTCTCTGGTTAAAGCAGAGGGGGCGGGTAAAACATTTCTTTCTTTACGCAGGCTTGATTTTTTTCTTTCACTTTTTGCCGTTGAAATTTTTGCACGTATTTTTTGTTTTAATACTTTTTCCTGATATTTTCTTTTAAGCTTGAGATCTTCAACTCGCCCCCTGTTTTGTGAGTATGTGTCTGTTTTTAATGAAGAGCCATATGTTTGTTGAGTTTGTAGTTTATCAAAAGCAGCCTGGGGTACGATATGTTCCTGTATACGTTGAGGCGCTATACTTTTACCTGTTACCGTATCATCTAATTCAATCATCCTGCTTTCAGATTGTATGGTTTCGCTTGCTTCTGCATCAGCCGACACTGTTATTTCTTCTTCAATAACTTTAACGGCAGGTTTAGTCACAAGTTTATTTTGGTTAAGTATTTGATAGATTTGATTATGTACATATTGTCGATTAACTTTCTCATTGTCGGCAATGCCATAATCCTGACTTTGGGAAAGTTGTTCAGATGATGGCAAAAGAGGTGTTGTGAACTGGCCATTATTGTCTATTTGAAAATAGCCCATTATCCCCGGAAATTTTGAATTAACAGGAAAGCTTGATAACGGTGAACGTTGTAACACCTGTTCTTTAATATCTCCTGCAATATTAAGGAATGAATAATCAGTAAATGCACGTGCACTCTCTCTTTCAATGAGCTCTTTATAACGAAGATCAATTCGTGTCGAAAGTTCTTCAGCCTGTAATCGATAGTGGTGAAATGCTTCCCACTTTAACTGACTATAGGATTGCTTAATCAATATTGCAGTGGGAATAGCTAATGCGAAGAAAAAAATCATTAAAATAAAACGTAATCTCTTTTTATTCCATGTTGAGAGTGAGTTCTTCAACATTTAGTTCACCATTAACCTGTATCCAGCACCACGAACGGTAAGAAGGTGACGGGGCTTTGCCGGATCCTGTTCAATTTTGCGACGTAACTTGGCGATATGTATGTCAACAGTACGGGTTTCTAAATCCAGGTTTTTTGCATAGCCCCAAAGTTTATGAAGTAATTCATCTCGGGGAACAGGACGATCGGAATGATTGAATAGGTAAAGCAATATATCCATCTCACGACGAGTGAAGTGGATATCCTCATTATTTTTTATAGTGGATAAATTACGAGTATCGATTTTAATATCCTTGCTTAACTCAATAATATGATCTGTTTCCTGGCTTATACCTGACCGTCTTAATACTGCCTGAATACGTAAGATAAGCTGGGCAATAGAAAAAGGTTTAGCAACATAATCATCTGCCCCGAGTTGTAGTCCCTGGATTATATCTTCATCACTCGTTTTTGCGGTCAACATAATAATGGGTTGTTCACGATCTTCTTTGCGTATCTGCTCACAAACAGCAAAACCGTCCATTCCAGGCAACATGATATCTAAAAGAATCAGATCAAATTTACCCGTTAGAGCTTTTTCTAATCCGCTATTACCATCAGCTGCAGAATCAGTTGTGAAGCCGTGATAGATCAATACATCAACCAATCCTGTGCGGATCGCTTCTTCATCTTCAATAATTAAAATGTTTGCTTTAGATGACATAGTGGTTACTAGACTATCAGTTTTATAGCCCGGTGTGATGCAGTTTTTACGTAAAGTTTATGTAAATTTTGCCTGTAGTATTTTACATAAAACGTCCTACAGATATTTATCCTTTCAACCTAGACTTTAACGTAGAAATTGAGGATTACCTGAATATTTATCAGGTGGTATGAGTTAAACAACAGGATTAGACGAGGTAATAATTATGGCATTAATAACTCGAATTAGCCGACTTTTTCGTGCAGATTTTAATGCGGTTTTAGATCGTATTGAAGAGCCGGATGTATTATTGAAACAGGCATTAAGAGAAATGGAAGAAGATATCCATAGTGACGAACATAATTTAAAGATGTTTGAAAATGAACATTCACAAATTGAAATAAAAATAAAAGAATTGCAGGGGAATGTTGAACAAATTAATGATGAATTAGATATTTGTTTTGAATCTGGTGAAACCGATCTTGCTCGAAGTCAGGTTAAAAGAAAACTTGAGATGCAACGTTATGAAAAATATCTAAAAAATAAATCGAGTTCAATGGATGAAAAAGTAAAAAATTTAGGAAGCCGCATCCATGAAAATAAAACACGGCTATCGGCTATGCAGCAAAAACTTGAATTGCTCATTAATGAAGAATCTCAAAATAATGAATATGAATTTTTTCCAAACACCAACAACAGCATAAATGAGGATGATGTTGACATTGCTTTTTTACGGGAAAAACAGGCAAGGAGTACATCATGAAAAAAACAACATTTATCGAAGGTGTAGGTATTGCTTTAACGAGTAGTATTGCTGTATCGGCAATATCTTTTACCATGTCATCTTTATTTTTTGGCGATGATTTATTCAGGTTGTTGATAGCAGGAGTTTCATTCTTTTACATTTTATATTTATTTTTACGAACTAAAGATCGCACCGGACGCATTACCGTTATTTCTATCTGGTTTGTTTTGACGATTGCTTCATTGATATTTGTCCCCTCATTAATGCTGTATATCGGCATTCAGTTGTTGATGGTCTGGATTATGCGTTCGTTGTATTTTTATAACAGTATTTTATCAGCACTTATAGACCTGATGCTAAACGGGATGAGTCTGATTGTTGCTGTTTGGTCCTGGTCAGTTTCAGGAAGTTTATTTTTAACTTTTTGGTGTTTTTTTCTTATGCAGGCACTGTTCGTTTTTATCCCAAAAAACTTTATTGCTAAGGGGAAAGTTGAATCTATTCATCGGCCAGCAGATGACAAGTTTGAATATGCTTATCATGCCGCTGAAGTCGCTGTATCTAAACTAATTAATAGTAAGTAATTAATCCAAATGGAGGATGTAAAAATGAAAAGTAAAATTTTCACTATCAGTATTTTTGTTATCACAGCAGTAGTAGTCGGTTTTTATCCGTTTTTTCATAAAGCAGCGGATGCTAATGTTAATATTTCATTAAATGGAAAGCCGAAAATTCAACTGGCTATTTTACTTGATACCAGCAGTAGTATGAATGGTCTGATTGATCAAACAAGAAACCAGCTATGGCAAGTGGTTAATGAGTTTTCCAGGGCAGAACAAAATGGAATTAAACCAACATTAGAAGTTGCCGTTTATGAATATGGTAATAGTCGTTTATCCGCGAGTAGTGGTTTTATTCGTCAAGTATCTGCCTTAACAGGGGAGTTAGATCAGGTATCAGAAGCACTTTTTTCTTTAACAACTAATGGTGGTAATGAATACTGTGGATATGCAATAAAAACTGCAGTAACAGATTTGCACTGGAGTAATTCAGAAGGTGATATAAAAGCTATATTTATAGCCGGTAATGAACCGTTTACGCAGGGTCCTGTTGCTTTTAAAGATGCAATTGCATTAGCAAAACAAAAAGGTATTACTATTAATACAATCCATGCAGGAAATATGCAACAAGGTGCTAATTCAGGCTGGAAAGATGGTGCTTTATTGGCGGGTGGTGAATATATGAGTATTGACCACAACTACAAAATTGTACATTTTAATGCACCACAAGATAAAGAACTTGCAAAGTTAAATGATAAGTTGAATAAAACATATGTGCCATATGGTAATAAAGGACGCAAAAAATCACTTCGTCAAAAAGTCCAGGATGATAAAAGCAAAACAATATCTTCAGCATTATTATCAAAACGTGTTGCAGCAAAAGCGTCATCAATGTATGACAATTCCAGTTGGGACCTGGTCGATGCATTATCAACAGGAAAAGTTGAACTTGATAAACTGGATGAAGAAGAACTGCCGGAAGACTTACGTAAAATGACGAAAAGTAAACGTAAGGGTTTTGTTCAAAGAAAAACTGAAGAACGTCTTGAGCTAAAAAAACAAATTAGTAAATTAAGTCTTGAGCGCAATAAATACGTGGCAGAAAAGAAAAAAGAAGCCGAAGTGCCAGGTCCAGCCACAATAAATGAAGCAGTAACCTCGGCTATTCAAAAACAGGGTGCTTTAAAAAATTACAAGTTTAAGAAGTAATCTATGTGTTCTATGGTTTGGCGGCATATGAACTATGCCGCCTTTTTTAATTTAATAATAAGCCTGTCATTGCGAACGGTAGCGCGGCAATCTTTATGCAATAGAGGTGGTTATATTGTTCGCAATGACTGTTTTATTTATATAGGTGTATAATACTAACTTTATAGTAAGTTATTAGTTATAGAGAAAAATATTTTGTCACTTGAACGTAATGAGTATCACATTAATATCACTGACGAAGCAGTAAGTCCTGTTGAGCTGCTGGCTTCTGAATCTGGTCTATCCAAACAAAAAATAAAACAAGCAATGCAAAAAGGTGCTGTATGGATAACTGATAATAAAGGTACACACCGTTTACGTCGAAAAAGTAAAAAACTGCATTCTGGTACAACCTTACATTTTTATTTTGATGCAGCAGTACTTGATGGAACTGTTGATGACGCACTTCTTATTGCTGATGAGGGTGACTATAGTGTTTGGTATAAACCGCGCGGCATGCTGTCTCAAGGAAGTAAATGGGGCGATCATTGTGTAATTAACCGTTGGGTTGAACAACACCTGGAATCACAAAGGCCAGCATTTATTGTACATCGACTTGATCGCTTTGCATCTGGACTAATTTTAATTGCGCATAAGAAAAAAACAGCAACAGCATTGGCTGATTTATTTCAGAAAAAAAAGATTAACAAACAATACAAGGTGATTGTTCATGGTTCATTCCCTGATGAGAAGACGACCTTTAGAAATAAAATAGATAACAAACCTGCTATTTCACATGTGTTGTTATTGGAATACGATAAAACGCATAATAAATCATTAGTGCAAGTGGCTATTGAAACCGGGCGTAAACATCAAATTCGAATTCATTTGTCTGCAGCAGGATTTCCGGTAGTCGGGGATCGCTTGTTTGGTCATACAGGAGAAGATACAGACTTGCAGCTAACCGCATTTAAACTCTCGTTCCTTAGCCCAATAGATGGAACTGAGAAAAACTATATTTTAGACGAATCCCTTCAGCCTAAACTTACTTGAGTAAGTCCTAAAATACTAATCACAATAAGTATTCCACCAATAATACGCTTGAATAGCTGATCATTTTTTAAGATTAGAGTATGCATTTTAAGGCCAATAACATGTCCAATTGCAGCAACGGGTAATAAGTAGATAGCTGTTAACAAATGGATATCTATACCCAGTGTTTTAAATGTACTCATCTTTATAGCGACTAAAATAAACCACAAAACAAACAAAGTATTACGGAGTTGTTCAGCTGTAACATTACGCATGAATACTGCAACCATTAATGGTGCGCCGGTAAGAGATGTACCTGCAACATACCCGCCAATCGCTAATAAAAAACGATCCAGCCATTCATTATTACTGCGGATATTCATATTTAAAAACCAAATTACCGCATAAAATAAAGTGACTGAATAAATAAAAATAATTAACCAGTTGTTGGGTAAGTTAATTAAACCAAAAACACCAACTAATGCGGGTGGAATAATATATATGCTGGATTTTTTGAGGTAAACCCAGTCAACATTATTTAAACGTGAGCGAAGAGTTAATGATGTAAAAAATAGTAAATGTGAGCCAATAATGGGTAACCAGTAAATTGGTTGGTTGTAAATAAAAAGCATCAGCGGTAAACCTAATGCTGCACCACCAAAACCTAAGCCACTACGAACAAAACCTGTCCAGATAAAGATAAGTGCAATTAGGACAAGTTCGGTTGTAGTAAAGTTTATTAAAGAGGAATTTATTAAGGAAAAATCCATTAATGGTTATACGGTAATTAATGCTGCTGCGAAACCAATAAGCCCACCAAAAACACCACCCCAGACAACCAACCAACCCAGGTGCTGTTTAATCATTTCCTGGATAATCTCTTTGACTAATTGTGGTGTGAGTTCTTCCAGACGTTTCTCAATAATATCTTCGACTTTTTCACGAATATCTTTCATTACATCAGGTTGTTCAAGTTCATCTCTTAGTAGCTCAAGAAAAGACTCTGACTGGGTCATTTCAATAAGAGAAAGCTTCATATTCTCGATAAAGGGTTCTTTTAATGGTGTTAATGCCTTTTCGCCACCAAACATACCCAACATGCTGCCAAAAGAAGATTCCATAATGACTTTAATTAAGCCATTAAAGGATGGGCTTAAATCAACTTTTTCAATTACGGGGGCTAAATGCAGATCAGGCTTTACGCCATCAGAGACACGAAGGAAACGATCAATATTTTCTTCAGTAAAAAATTGCTCCATCATCAGGTTACGAATAGCGACTTTAAAGTCTTCAAATCGAGCGGGAATAACGCCTGATCCATATAGACCCGGGACTTTTTCAAATAACATGTGAATTGCGAGCCAGTTAGTAATAGCGCCCGATAAGGCGAATAATCCAATGGTTAAAACAAGCTCGTTTTTTATAAGCAGACCGCTAATTACGACTAAAACAGCTAAACTGTTGGTAATAAAGCTTTTATTCACGTTCGATTCCCCTGAAATATTTGAAATTGGATTATCTAATAATCTGCTGCTACAGACAAATTAGTTGAAAAAAGACTTATGTTTCTACCATGGATTTGGCAGAATTTGAGATTTTTTCATGCTATAAATAGTATTGCTTTTGTTTGCTATGCTGTGCAGAAAGAGGATGTTATGGCAGAAAATGAAGTTATATTAAGGCAGCGAAATTCGCTTGGTTTTGATGTTCAAATTAAATTGCTCGATGGCCGGGAATTACAAGTTGTAAGCAAAGGAAAAAAAGCAAAACAGACTTATTCTGTTGATATCCTTTCTCTGCAAGACAAGAGTAAAAAAATGTTTTTCATTGCCTGGAAATGGTTGTTTGCTGGCGTTAGTTTTTTTCTGTTTACGCTATTAATGCTGAAGGTTTTACCTCCTTATTTAAGTGGGAATAAAAACCTTTATCTCGGTATTATCTTATTTGCAGGTATATTGGGTGGAGTTTTGTGTTTTTTTCAGTTTTGGAAGCACACATCGAAAAAACAAATTTTTTATTCTCGAAATGCCCATATTCCTATTATTGAATTGAAGGTAGGAAAACCTTCAAAAGAAAAGTTTTCTGCATTTATTAATGCTCTTGAACAAAGGATTAAAAAATTTCGTGATCATATGGATCTTGCAGAAGATAAACAATTGGTTGGTGAAATGAAAATGTTACGCCGGCTAAGTGATGATGGTGTAATAAGTAAAAAAGATTATGAGGCTGCTAAAACCAAATTATTTAGTGGCTTTGATAGTCAGGTTATTAATCGTGATAATCAAGTTTAAATATCTTTGTAATGCGTAATCGAGAACCTCTTATTTCCGTTATTATGCCAGTATATAATGCGGGTGATTATTTAATAGACGCTGTTGCAAGTATATTAAATCAGGAAAATATTACTTTAGAGATTATTTTAGTTGATGATCATTCCACTGATGATGCAATTAAAAACTTACCAAAAGAATTAACTCAGGATAGTCGATTTAAATTTGTTTCATCAAATAGCCGTGGCGTTGTTGCTGCAATGGCTGCTGGTTATGCTAAAGCTAAGGGAGAATATA
>CAZSCK010000056.1:0-17784 GCA_964605385.1 uncultured Thioalkalispiraceae bacterium | reverse complement strand
CAGCATTTTAAATGAATTAAAATTAATAGGCAGCAATAAAAAACCCGCTTGATGCCAAGGCTATACATAAAGGTGTTGAGGTTAACAACAAAAGGCGTTGAATATCATTAAGTTAACCTTATAAACATCACAAACAATATCTTCTTCAAAAATAAACCCAGTATTCTGTTAGGAATACTGGGTTTTTCTTAGGTGTAGACATAAAAATCAACACCTTTGTTTACCCGCTAGGCTTGATGCGGGTTTTTTATTGTCTGCTATTAAACACAACTGTCTGTTATCAGACAGTTTTTTTATCCAGATATTTATAAGTCACTGATTTATATGGTTAATTATATTGGCACAACACTTGCTTTTATAACGGAAAGAAAGTGAGGGAATGTTTATGTCATAACTAATTATTACCTTTCTTTTATACATCTGAAATATGAAAAAATAATAATAATTTACACCCTTGGCATAAATAGTCGGAGTGAAAATTATTTAAGAATTAAAAAAACAATTTTTTGTTTTGTTGGATATAAAAATATTATGAGCATGTTTGAAATACTTGATAAAGGGGGACCGGTTGTCTGGATTCTTCTTTGTTACTCTATTGTTGCTTTAGCAATTGTTCTGGAACGTTACCTGCATTTTTTTCGTATGGGTAATTTACCTCAAGGCTTTATTTTTCAGTTACAAGAGGCGATATCAAAAAATAAATTGTCTTCTTTAATTCATGACTTACGTGGTCCTGAAGTAGCTGTCATTAATGGTTTACATTCTGCATACCAACAGGGTGTACAGGATTTAGTTCGTACTGCAACGCGAATTGGTTCACAAGAATTACAACGTATGGAACGTGGTTTTCGTACATTGGGATTATTAGGTGATACCGCTCCATTACTTGGATTGTTCGGAACGATTACCGGAATGATTAAAGCTTTCATGGTGATTGAGCAAGCAGGTGGAAAGGTCGATGCGCAAGCTTTGGCAGGTGGAATTTGGGAAGCAATGGTAACAACAGGTGTGGGTCTTGCTGTTGCTTTACCTATTTTATTTTTACTTCATTGGCTAGAAAGTCTGGCAGCTCGTCGAACCAATACTATGCATCAATATGCATCTCTCGTAATTGAAAATTTACCACATCAAAATGAATCCATAATTGCAGATAGCCCTCTTCATATCGAGGAAACAAGCAGTGGAATTTGAAGGGCTACAACGTAATCGCAAAATACCAAATCTCACCCCTTTAATAGATATTGTATTTTTATTATTGATC
Source organism: uncultured Thioalkalispiraceae bacterium (assembly GCA_964605385.1). GTDB lineage: Bacteria > Pseudomonadota > Gammaproteobacteria > UBA6429 > Thiohalophilaceae > JAGLTQ01. Next base: position 16,523 of record CAZSCK010000056.1, on the reverse strand, counting down.
TTTTTTATGCTGACAGCACACTTTGTAAAAGATGAAGTTCTGGATATTACTTTACCTGAAGCCGATTCAACGACAACACTTGATAATGATGATGCGCTTGAGATTGTTCTTGATAATAGCGGTCATATTTTAATTAAGCAGAAACACATTGCGGTTTCTGAACTGGATAATGCTCTGCAACAAATGTTAAAGGGGCGAAAAAATAAGCAAGTAATCCTTCGTGGTGATGAAGTAGCTCAATTGGGGCTCACAGTAAAAGTAATGGATGCAGCACGTAAAGCAGGAGCCAGTTCTCTGGATATTATTACTCAGAAACCCTGAGTTAGTAATAATGTTGAAATGAAGTTTAAAGATAAACAAATTAATTTTATAACCTTGCTGCTTTCATTGTTACTTCATGGGGCTTTGTTCATGCAGTTTTCCAATACTGCAATGAGTAGTAGTCAGGCACGGGCTCCTGTTCTTGATACGCGTATTTCTCTTAACTTATTACCACCGGTTAAACAAAAGCAACAGAAAGTTGTTGAGGTGAAACCGTTAAAACCTAAAAAGGTTGCTAAAAAAAAGGTAAAGAAAAAAAAGAAAATGTTACAACCAACACATGAGCAGGCCGTTGCTCCAAAAGTTGAAGAGGAAGTACAACGTCAACAGTTAGACAATAAAATTACTATCCGACAACGGTATTTATCAATGTTGCTTACGCACATTGAGGGTCATAAGCATTACCCGCACGCGGCACGTTTACGCAGTATAGAAGGAAGCATACAGGTTTCTTTTGTATTACAAAAAGATGGCAGCATCAGTGAACTATCAGCAAACGGCGCATCAATCTTATTACGCCGCGCTGCAAAAGGTTCAGTAAACAAGGCATTACCACTACCGGTCTGCCCAAAAGATGTGGAGTGCCCTATACAGGTTAGCTATGCAATGCAGTTCCAGATGAAACAATAAAATCGTAAATTGGGAGAAAAAATGAAACGTAAAAAAATAAGTATGATGATATCGCTGGCTATGGCAGGAGTTATAACATCATTATATGCAGAAGAAGCGACCATGAATAATTCGCTTGGTAATATCGTGGTTGAAGGAGAGGCAGAAATCACCACATCTGTTGACACGCCTTATACCAGTCCAACCTCGGTTGTTACACAAGAGAAGGCAGAAAGTATCAACGTGGCGACTGTTGAAGATTTTGTAAAGTATGAGCCCTCCGTGGTTATCCGTCGTCGTTACATTGGTGATCCCAATGGTGTTATTGGTCTGCGAGGTAGTGGTATGTTCCAGACTTCACGTACCATGGTGTTTGCCGATGGTGTGCCTTTACATAATATGCTGCGGACTCGCTGGAATGGTGCACCACGCTGGTCTATGGTTTCACCTGATGAAACGGAGTCAGTTGAAATTATCTATGGTCCATTTTCTGCTGAGAATTCCGGTAATGCCATGGGCGGCGTAGTCAATATTAATACCAGGCAACCAGATGATTTTGAATTTAATGCTGAAGTGGCTCTTTTTTCACAGAACTTCAATTACCTGGGAGCAAATGATACGTATACAGGAAGCAAGACGTTTGTTTCTGCTGGTGAGAGGTTTGGTTCGACCAGTTTATACTTGTCTAATAGTCACCTTGAAAATAATAGTCATCCATTGTCATTTCGTTCTGATAAGACTTCCGCACCTTCAGGTGGTGAAACAGCTGTAACCGGTGCTTATTATTCGGTTGATGATGCGGGCAATCCATCAATGTATTTTGCTGATAGCGGTTCTGACAATAGCATCACTAATCTGACCAAGCTGAAAGTGGGACAGGAAATGGGCGATTGGTTGGCACGCTTTACTCTGGCTTATGAAGATCGTTCTAGAAATAGTACACCTACAAATTACCTGCGCGACGCTGGTGATAACCCAGTATGGAGTGGTTCGGTTGTACAGGATGGGTTGCAATTCGATGTTAAAGGCAGCCGCTTCGCTTTGAGCGAATCAAGTCGTGAGAACTTGATCTTAGCAGCTACCTTTGAAGGCCCGGTTGCAAATAACTGGAATATGGACGTTGGTGTTAGCAAGTTTGATGTACTTGAGGACCAGTCAATTAGTTCAAAACTTAATCCGGATGATCCTGCTTACACCGGCGTTGGTAGCCTCAGTGAATTTGATAATACCGGATGGGTAACGCTTGATGTGAAGGCGCGTTCTGATAAATTCATGGACAGTAAAAATATGAATTTCATTGTTGGTGTTCATTATGATTACTACAAGATGACGTTGAACAGTTATGCTACTGATTATGCCTCGGGCGCAAAAACTGCACTGGATGCCACGGTAGGTGGTGAATCAGAAACCCAGGCAGTATTTGCCCAGTGGGGATTACAGGTTACACCACAGACAGATATTACCCTGGGTGCTCGCTATGAACGCTGGACCACTATGAATGGTAAAGACTATGATTATGGTTCATCCACATATATAAATGTTGATACACGTACTGAAACTGGTTTTTCACCCAAGTTCTCCGTGGGGCATAAATTAAATAAAAATTGGGTGACACGTTATTCTATTGCCAAGGCATATCGTTTTCCGATTCTTGAGGAGCTTTATAAAAACGAGGATACAACAACAGGAACAACCATAGCAGATGAAAAACTCAAACCGGAAGATGGTTTGCATCATAACCTGATGTTTGAGAAGCTGCTGGCTAAAGGATTCATGCGTTTTAACCTGTTCCAGGAAACAATTAAAAATGTCATTTATTACCAGAATGATGCTGCGGCGAGTGTAACTACCTATTTGCCAATCGATGAAGTTGCTACACTGGGTGCCGAGTTCATCGTACAACAAAACCGTATTGGTGGTGGTAACACAGACGTTAGCTTCAATATGACCTGGTTGGATAGTGAGATTACAAAAAATGAAGCAAATCCATCTCTTGTAGGTAACGTGATGGCGCGTATGCCTGAATGGCGCGCTAACTTTCTGTTAACGCAACACCTAAGCGATAAATGGAACGTTTCAGGAGGTATGCGTTATGCGAGTGATAGCTTTGGCGATTTAGATAACGAGGATACTGCACAGAACGTAATGGGTGCCATTGATGGATACACATTCTTTGATGTTAAAACGACATATAAGATAGGTAAACATGGCAAAATCACGGCAGGTATTGATAACCTGACCGATGAACTAGCCTTTGTGGCGCATCCATGGCCACAACGGAGTATCTATGTACAGGGTAGCGTGAAATTCTAATATAGAAATGTGTCTCCCCTTTCTCTTAACTAGAGAAAGGGGATTACAATTAATAATCTTTAGTATTTAGAATTAAGGTTAATTATGAAAAGTAAAAAAACAGGAAGCGCATTATTTTTTTCTTTGCTTTGTGTGGGATTGATTTTATCCCAGCCTGGCGTTGCCATGAAAATGGATCATTCAGCGGTACCAGAGGTTTGCAGAAGTAAAAATACTATTCCTACTATTCAATGTGCATCAACAACTTCAGCGCATTTTGATAAGCAAGGTATATTATGGGTAGCTTGGTATGCATCTGGACACGTCTATGTCAGTCGTTCAAATGATAAAGGGCAAACATATGAACCAGCTATAATTGTAAATCGCAGTCCAGAATTGGTTTATGCTAAAGGTGAAAACCGTCCCAAGTTAGCGTTTGGTCCAAATAACGAAATTTATGTTTCATGGACAAAAAAATTAACGGAAAAGCGGTTTAGTGGTCACATTCGCTTTAGTCGCTCACTTGATGGAGGCAAAAATTTTTCTGATCCCTTAACGGTCAATGATCATCTTGAAATTACCAGCCATCGTTTTGATTCAATTGCAGTAAATAAAAAAGGAGATATTTATATTGCCTGGTTAGATAAACGTGATTTACTCGCAGCAAAAAAAGCGGGTAAAAAATATAATGGCTCAGCTTTATACTACGCACTCTCAATTGATAACGGTAAATCATTTCTTAAAAACAAAAAAATAGCGGATACATCATGTGAATGTTGCCGGACTGCTATTGCAATGGATACAGATCAACTTCCTGTCATCGTATGGCGACATATCTTTGGTGATAATATTCGCGATCATGGCATCGTAAAATTTTCGCAGCAAAACCAGCCAGGAGAAATGAAACGCTTGAGTTATGATAAATGGCATATTGAAGGGTGTCCGCATCATGGCCCTTCAATTTCTATTGCTGAGGACGGAGTTTACCATACTACCTGGTTCAATAATGCGACAGAACGTCATGGTTTGTTTTATGCAAACTCAAAAGATAAAACAGTCAGTTTTTCAACGCCAGTGAATTTTGGTAACTATAATAAATCAGCAGCACATCCTCATGTATTAAGTCGTGGTAAGCAGGTTTATATTGTCTGGAAAGAATTTGATGGTAAGGAGTCTTCACTTTACTTAAAACAATCGAATGATTCAGGTAAGTCCTGGTCTACACCTAGGTTGTTGGCAACAACGACGGCTACAACTGATCACCCCTTTGTTGTCAGTGATAATAAAGATGTTTATGCAAGCTGGCATAAAATTGGTGAAAAGTTCAAGTTGTTGAAACTCTCAATGTGAACATTTCTAATGTTTTGTAAATTTATTAAACAATCGATTTTCGTCATCGTATTTGTCATGACAAGTATGTCTTTAATGGCAGAAGAATCATTGCGTCCTTTTTTATCCGGAAGTTATAGCGAAATACTTGCACAACACAAACAAAAAGCCTTTGTGCTGGTTTTATGGTCGGTGGATTGTCCACCGTGTCATAAAGAGCTTGAAATGCTGGGGGAATTAATTGCACAAGATCATGAACTCAATATAGTGTTAGTTTCAACAGATATTGAAGTAGAAAGTAATGATGTAAAAGCAATTTTATCAAAATATAAATTGAATAAACTTGAATCATGGATTTTCAGAGGTGAATCAGAGCAGGCACTGCGCTATGAAATTGATCCTCATTGGTATGGTGAATTGCCTCGAAGTTATTTTTTTAAATTTTCAGAGAAACAACAGGTTATCAGTGGATTGCTTTCTGAAAAAAAATTAATGGAGTGGATGAAGTATTAATGTGTGTTTAATTAACTTTGTTAAATATAAAATCCATGCTTATTTCATCGCCTTTTTCAACTGCACGAATGTGTTTTAATTCAGGCAGTCGGTTTACAAGGTAACCGCAGATTGCGCTGATCATACCTTTACTACTCGTATTCATCATATCGAGGAAGATTATCAGAAATTTCTTCCCAGTTAGCTTTTGATGCAACAAAAATATGTGCTTCAGGATGTTCATGAATATCAGACTCAATCGTGCCGAGTCGAACCCGAACCATATCAGGAGCTAACGCATTTTTACTCATGATCGGCGAGCCACATGTTTTGCAAAACAATTTTGTTTGAGTTTCAGATGATTGATATGTTGTTAGGTTATCCTGACCTGATAAGAAATTGAAGTTTTTTGTTTCAATATTGCCATTAGTCGCAAAGGCGCTGCCTTGTGCTTTTCGACATAAAGAACAGTGACAATAGATAATGTTTTTTATTTTATCTGAGATGGTGAATTTGATTGCACCGCATAAGCAGCTTCCGTTATACATGGCTATCTCGATGTTAAAGGTTGAATATTAAGGATTAAAACAGTGCTCAATTTGTTGTTTAATTTGTTTTATACTGTATGGCTTTATAATATAGCCACAAGCCCCTTTTTTCAGGCATTTAAGTGCCGTTTTAATATCTTCATCTGCTGTCACCATGAGTACAGCAACATGAGATAGTGATTTATCTTCCCTTATATTACTTAACAGAATGATGCCATCAATAATCGGCATGTGTATATCTAATAAAATGAGATCAATATCTTCATATTTTTAATATATGTAACCCTTTGGAACCCTCCTTTGCAGTTAGAAAATTAAATTCTTCCGCTATTAACTGACGTTCCAGAATATCTATATTCTCCTGAATATCGTCAATTATCAAAACAGTTTGATTTTTATTCATATATTTGACCGTCATTGCGAGTTAAGAATTACGTTAAGAGTGTTGTAAAAATATATAACGATGAGTGTATGTAAAAAACATCCGCTTAAATACACACTTTAAAAGAGGAGAATAATATTCAAGTTTTTGAATAAATTGCCGACAAAATCATATGTATATATTAAAGAATACGACATTGCTGGAAATTTAAAGTATGCCGAAAAAAATATTACAAGACATAAATATAGCCGTGAAAGCTGGTTTTACCAGTATGCTTGTATTGATGTTAATTTTTGGCATTTTTGCTCTCTATCAGCTAAAGAATATTAGTCTGACCATGACTGATACTCTTGCTACCAATAGTGAAAAAATTGTTCATGTTGTTTTCATGCGTGATGCTATTCGTCAACGGCAAATTGTAATGGCTGACATGTTATCAATGGCCGATGCTTTTGAGCGAGAAGAAAGTCGACTGGAATTTTTCCAGCTTGCAGGTGTTTTTAGAGAAGAAAGAGAAAGATTAATAAAATTACCTATTGATGATTCTGAAAAGAAACTGCTAAAAAAAATATCAGACTATCTCTTATTAGCACAACCCCTTAACCGCCAGGCGGTTAATATTTTAATAGAAGATCACACTTCCAAGAAAGGACGGGGGCTAATTGAACGTGCTCAAGTTTCACAAAAAATATTATACCGTTTGCTTGGAGAATTAATAACTTTGCAAGATGAGAATACTCAAAATTTTGTAAAAATAAGCAGAGAAAAATATGGGACTACTTTATGGTTATCAATTTTATTTGCTGTGATTATATCTTTTCTCGCATGGCTTATAGCTCGAATTATGGCAAGAATTATTACTCAGAAAAATGAAGAGCTGTTAATTAATAATAGAAAACTTAAAGAAGTATCTATTCAGGCTATCGAAGCAACTCGTACAAAATCAGAATTTTTGGCGATAATGAGCCATGAAATACGCACGCCACTGACAGCAATTATTGGATTTTCTGAACTTTTATCTGAAGAGTCAACACATACAGAAGATAGAGTTAGTATATCCAAAACTATTGTAAAAAATGGTAAACATTTATTAAAAATAATCAATGATATTTTAGATATTTCAAAAATTGAAGCTAATAAAATGAGTTTTGAGAAAACATATTTTTCCCCTGTAGAACTGATTTTAGATGTAGAAGAAAGTGTTGGGAATCAATTTAAAGAAAAAGGTATTCAATTATCTGTTGAATATGATTTCCCTTTGCCTAACGTGATTTATAATGACTCGCTTCGGACAAAACAAATTATTCTTAATTTGTGCAGTAATGCGCTTAAGTTTACAAAAACAGGAAAAGTTTCAATAAATATACGTTGCGATATTGAAGGAGAAAAAATATTTTTTACTGTAATAGATTCCGGGATTGGATTGACAGATGAGCAGGCAAATAAAATATTTGATGCGTTCAGACAGGCTGACTCATCAACCACACGTAAGTATGGTGGTACAGGATTAGGCTTGTCACTATCAAAGCAGTTCGCGGAAAAAATGGGTGGAACAATTACGGTTAAAAGTATGCAAGGCATTGGCAGCGAATTTTGTGTCAGCATAAGCACAGGTAAACTTGATAAAAGTCAATTGATTGTGGGCGCGGCCGAGCTACCTGAAAAAACAGATAATATAACCTATCAATATGATCACTGTTTTACCGTTAAAGGCAGTATTCTTATTGTCGAGGACAATGAAGATAATCAACAACTACTTTCTATTATACTTTGTGATATAGGAGCCGAAATTACTTTTGCTAATAATGGACAGGAAGCGATAGATAAAGCACGTAATAAAACTTATGACCTGATTTTAATGGATATACAAATGCCTGTTATGGGTGGAATAGAAGCAACAAAAATGTTACGACAGTCTGGTTATACAAATCCAATTGTTGCTTTAACCGCAAATGCGATGAAAAGTGATTATGATATGTGTATTGCTGCCGGCTGCGATGAGTTTATGACAAAGCCGATCAATAAAGATAAGTTGTTTCAGACTATATATAAATATCTTGAAATAGAAGATGAAAATATTCATGATGATAAAATTGTTTCGGAGGAATTAGATAAGCGCAGCATTAAAATGCGAGAGTTAGTACTTAAGTTTGTTAAAAGTCTTCCTGAAAGAATGGAGGGAATTGAGCAGTCCAGGAATGTGAAAAACTGGAATGATATGATCGATGAGTTGCATAAACTTAAAGGCGTTGGAACGATTATGGGCTATCCAATGATAACTGAAATTGCAGCAGATCTTGATTATGAAATAAAGAGAGAAAATGAACTGGAAGTAGATGATCTGTTATTGAAAATGAAAAATATATGTGAACGGATTGTTAAAAGTATTCCCGATATTATTAGTGAAAAGAAGGAGTAAAAAATGAATACTATTGAAAAATTGCTTGGTTCTGGAAATTCTGAAGTCTGGACTATCTCACCGGAAGATTCTGTTTTTGATGCAATTAAAAAAATGAATGAAAAATCTGTTGGTGCTTTACCCGTCGTTGAAAATGAAAAGTTAGTGGGTATTATTTCTGAGCGTGATTACGCTCGAAAAGTTATTCTTGAAAACCGTAGTTCGAAAGAAACGCTGGTTAAAGAAATTATGACTTCCCGAGTTTTCCACATATTTCCAAGTCATAAAGTCGAAGAATGCATGGCGCTTATGACCGAGCATCATATTCGACATTTACCCGTTATTACCGATGGTAAATTGAGTGGAATGATTTCGGTGGGGGATGTTGTGAAGTTCATTATTTCAGATCAACAGTTTAAAATTGAGCAGTTAGAGCACACAATATCATGGGGAGAGAGTTATTAGATGTCTCTTTCTATCAGAGAACGCTTTATAACCTGATTTATTTTTACTCTGGTATGGTATTTCTAATACAATAGCTTAATGGAAATACTTAAAGTACCTCAAGGCAAATTTCATTTGTCTCGTTATCCTGTACGCAAAAAAGAAAAGCTACGGGCTTGGGATGCAGCAGATGAATATCTGTTAAATTATTTTAGCGATGAATATGCTGATACAGCACAAAATGAAAATATACTGATCGTTAATGATAGCTTTGGTGCGTTGGCAGCAGCACTTTCAAAATATAACATGACTACCTGGACGGACTCGCTTCTTGCTCAAGAAGGTCTTCTGCAGAATTTTACTGATAATAAATTATCGATTGAAAATATTAAAATAAAGAATAGTATTGAGACTCCGGAAGGTGAATATAGTTTTGTTATTATTAAAATACCCAAAAGTCTGGCATTACTCGAAGATCAACTTATTCGTATTAAACCTATTGTTTCGACAGCAACAAAAATCATTGCTGCTGGCATGGCAAAATCTATTCATACTTCCACGTTAAAACTATTTGAAAAATATATTGGTTTAACAAAAACATCTTTAGCCAGGAAAAAAGCACGTTTAATATTTTGTAATCCAGATGAAAATGTTCAACCGGTCAAAAGTCCCTACCCAAAAAATTATAAGTTAGAAGGCTCTGAGCATATTATTTTTAATCATGCCAATGTGTTCTCTCGTGAAAAATTAGATATTGGCACTCGTTTTTTTTTACAGCATATCCCTCAATCAGAAAAATATAAAACTATTATTGATTTAGCGTGCGGTAATGGTGTGGTTGGGCTGGTTACGGTGGAAAAGAATCCAACAGCAGAAATGTTCTTTTTAGATGAATCTTTTATGGCAGTGGAATCTGCACGTGAGAATATCAAAAAAAATCTGCCAAAAAATGAAAAAATACATTTTGACGTTAAGGATTGCTTAAGCGGAGTGAAATACAATAGCGCAGACTTAATACTGAATAATCCGCCTTTTCATCAAAATAATGTAGTTGGTGATGAAGTAGCATGGCGAATGTTTACCCAGTCGAAAGAAGTATTAAAAACTCAAGGTGAGCTATGGGTAATCGGTAATCGCCATCTTGGTTACCATGTTAAGTTAAAGAAAATATTTAATAATTGTGAAGTTATCGCAACGAATAAAAAATTTGTTATTTTAAGATCGATAAAAAGGTAACTCACTGCATATTGCAATAGAAATTATTACAAGATTTACTTTTTTAGAGTAAGAAGATTATTATTAATAAATAATTTTAAAAAACAAGGATAGATAAATGATATTAAGTAATATTAAAAAAATAATTATTTTTGTAACACTAGGACTAATGACTTCGGTTAGTTTTGCTTCTGAGGATGCTTATAAATCTTCAGGACATCAAACTGGATCAGTTTGTGCAGGTTTTGGGCCACAAACACCACGTAATATTGATGCGCTTAAAGGCACAAATAAGCAATTATTTTCACTTTCTCCAAAATCAAAAAATATGAACTTGTGTAATATTCACTTTCATAATAATGCAGAACATAAAGCAAAAGCTTTCTCTATTTACGCGGGTGAAGGTGATCATGAACATGGTGGTGGTTATCAATGTGGAATTAGTAAAAAATTGAGTAAAGCTGAACTTAAAAAACCATCAGGAACAATTTGTAAAGGCTTAAAACCAGGTGATACGATTGAAGTTCACTGGGTTCATAGTTCATGTGATATCACACCGGGCGCTGGTTTAGGCTCATGTTTGAGCAAAAAATGCGCAAATCCAGATCTACGTGTTGAAACTCAGGTTTTTACTTTAGTTAATGATAAGTCTGCTATGAACTTTAATGACTTTGCTTACGGTGGAAATATGGTTAAAGGTCGTCACCAGGCTAAATCATTACCAAAAGGTACAGGCCATGCAATTGATTTCATGGGCTCAACGACTGGACCAAAATATACGGAATCAACATGTTCACCTTTACAGGTTACATGGGCTGTTCGCCCTAAGTGTGCCAAGTTAGATATCAATAGCTTAGGTGAATGGTGTAAGAGTAATGAGTTTTCTGAAGATCATGCTCATGGCGTGAGAAAGCTGGTAACTAACCCAAAACTTTTATCTATTATTAAATAGCACAAATTGTTTTAATAAAAAAGCCGGCGGTAACTTATTAGTTACCACCGGCTTTTTATATAGGTTTTCTAAAGTGCGTGTTTTTTCATGCGATAAAGTAATGCGCTTCGGGTTAAACCAAGTAAGCGAGCTGCTTTGCTTTGATTACCATGACTTTTATTCATCGCTTGATTAATCAATTGAGCTTCTACTTGTTCTAAAATAATGCCGCCTTCCGGTAAAGAGAATGGGTTGGATATTTTTTCTTTTTGCATTGTTTTTATTTCTAATGGTAAGTTTTCAACAGAGATCGTTTTCCCGCCAAGTAAAACCACCATTCGTTCACAAAAGTTTTTTAGTTCACGAATATTGCCTGGCCAGGTATAACGCTGGCAGTGTTCAATTGCTTTCATGCTATAACGAGGAACATTTAAACAATGTTTAGCCGCAAGTTGAGCGGATAGATGGTTAATTAAAAGTGTAATATCACCCTGTCTTTCGCGAAGGTTAGGTAATGCAAGTGGCACAACATTTAAACGATAAAATAAATCTTCGCGAAAATTACCTTTTTCAACTTCTTTAAATAAATCACGGTTGCTTGCAGCAATGATACGTACGTTTACTTTTTCAGTTTTGGTTTGGCCAATTTTTTGGCATTCACCATTTTCCAGGAAACGTAATAATTTAGCCTGAATACTCAAAGGCAGTTCACCAACTTCATCTAAAAACAAAGTGCCGTTGTGTGCGGATTGAATTCGGCCCTGTTGATCACTTGTTGCGTCAGTGAAAGCCCCTTTGCTATGGCCAAAAAGTTCTGATTCAGCTAATGCTTCGGGTAATGCCGCGCAGTTAATGGTGACAAGAGGGGCTGCTTGGCGTTTGCTTTGGGTGTGAATAAAATTCGCCATTAGCTCTTTACCTGTTCCGCTTTCACCTTGTATCAGTACGGTCACATCACTCGCAGCCATAATTTTTGCGCTGCGTTTAAGATTTTCAAATTCAGCAGACTCGCCTAACATGTTGGTTTCACTTTGAATTTTAGAAGTCATACGATAAACCTTTTATTCATTTTAATGACGGCTATGAGGTACGCCAATGTGTTGTAACGCTAAATAACCGGTAATAAGAGCCATGATGATGACGGTTAAGCCAACCAGTGGACGGACATATGCTGAGCGGCTAAGCCTTACAAACCACCCGGTCAATATACCCGCAATCATCACGGTTGGCAAAGTTCCTGCGCCAAAAGCGAGCATTAATAATGCGCCATCTTTTGCTGTGCCAGCAGTACTTGACCAAATAAGTGCGGTATAAACCAGGCCGCAGGGCAGCCAGCCCCAAACTAATCCAAATAAATAAGCGTGGCTCGGGCTTTTAACCGGAATAAGTTTTTGGCTAATGGGTTCGAGTTTTTTCCAAATAGGCTTACCAATATGTTCAATTCGGGTGAAGGCAGGGAACCAACCTGCGAGGTATAAACCAATACCAATCATTAAAACTGCGGCAAATAGCTGTAATACGAGATGCCCATATTGAGGTGCCAGCCCGGTAATTTGTCCTCCTAAACCACCGGCAAGAGCACCCGCAAGGCTGTAACTGGTTATTCGACCAAAATTGTAAGCTGAGACATAAGGGATTAAGTGCCAGCGATTATTGCGAATATGTTCAGGTAAGCTAAATGTTAGCGCACCAATAATACCGCCACACATGCCAACACAATGTAGAGTACTAAAAAGCCCAATGAAAAAGGCGCTAATAAAGGTGATTTCCATATGTGCAGTGGTTATTTTTGATCTTTACGGAGTAAACTTAAGTTTACCATTGTCTTATGTTTAAGGTCTTTTTAGTTATTTTTAGAAGCCCATTAACCCCGCTTTTTAGGAGTGATTTTTCAAATGAGTAGTTACCGTTTATCCATTGGTGGGATGAGTTGTGCAGGCTGTGTTGCCTCAGTAGAAACGGCACTAAATTCTGTTGCTGGTGTGGAAGAGGCAACCGTAAATTTTGCCGAACATACTGCTATTGTGAAAGGTGATATGGATATTGCCGATGTTATTAGCGTAGTTAAGTTGGCCAGTTTTGATGCTGCGGAACTAAAAGGTGGCGATGAGGAAGAGGCTGAAAAAGAAGCGGTAGAGTTTGCTTACTATCGTGCATTAATAAAAAAGGCGTGGGTTGCTGCAATAGTTGGTGTGCCATTGTTTGTTGGCGGCATGACGGGATTTTTTCCTGAAGTTGATACCGAAAATGGTCAGCTTGTCTGGTTGATCCTGGGATTAATAACATTAGGTGTAATGTATTATTCAGGTAGACAATTTTTTACCGGTGCCTGGAAATCATTCCTTGTTCATAATGCCAATATGGATACCCTGATCGCTTTGGGTACGGGATCAGCCTGCTTATATTCTTTTGTTATTGTATTGTTTCCCGACAGTGTTCCTAGTCTTGCTCGCCACGCTTATTTTGAAGCCGCAGTGATTATTATTGCTTTAATAAATTTTGGTGCTGCACTGGAAATGAATGCGCGAGGAAAAACCAGTGAAGCCATTAAACGTCTGATTGGTTTACAACCTAAAACTGCACGTGTATTACGTGATGGAAAAGAAATCGATGTACCGATTAGTGATGTAGGTTTGGATGAAACTTTACGTGTTCGCCCCGGTGAACGCATTGCGGTAGATGGTCTTATTATTGAAGGTCATTCCAGTATTGATGAGTCGATGCTAACAGGTGAACCTATGCCGGTTGAAAAAAATATTGGTGATGAAGTTTCAACCGGAACCATTAATATCAGCGGAACATTTTTATTTACATCAAAGCGTATCGGTACCGATACGGTGTTAGCACAAATTATTGGAATGGTAAGACAAGCACAATCAACCAAGCCCGCGATTGGTCGTTTGGTTGATAAAGTTGCGTCTGTTTTTGTCCCTGTGGTATTAATTTTTACAGTGATTACTTTTCTGCTTTGGCTTAACTTCGGTGGCGAATCAGCAGTGAGTTTTGCTTTAGTGACGGCCATGACGGTTTTAATTATTGCCTGTCCTTGCGCATTAGGTTTAGCAACGCCCATTTCAATTATGGTGGGTGTGGGCAAAGCGGCCGAAATGGGTATATTAATTCGCAATGGTGATGCGTTACAGCAAGCTGGAAAGCTGACAACGATTGTTTTAGATAAAACAGGAACGGTAACAGAAGGAAAACCATCAATAACAGAGATGCAGGCAGCAGAAGGCGTCGATGTAATGGGAGTGCTAAAAGTGGGTGCAAGTATTGAAGCGGGTTCAGAGCATCCTTTAGCTGCAGCCATTGTTGATTTTGCAAAAGTAAAAGAACTTGAATTGTTAAAGGTTGAAAATTTTGCAGCGGTAACAGGGCAAGGTGTAAGCGGCGTAATTGAAGGACAACGTGTATTGTTTGGTAATGCACGTTTAATGAAAAATAATGCCGTTGATATTACGCAACTGGAAAATAAAGCTCGGGAACTTTCATTGCAAGGGCGCACCAGTATGTATCTTGCATCTGATGGCAAACTGCAAGGTATTATTGCTGTATCTGATCCTGTTAAAAAGGATTCAATAGAGGCAATAAAACGTTTACATGATCTTGGTATGAAAGTTGTTATGCTTACCGGTGACAGTCAAAGTACGGCGGATGCTGTTGCTAAACAAGTTGGTGTTGATGAAGTTATTGCAGAAGTTTTACCGCAAGATAAAGCTGCTAAGGTCGTCAGTTTACAACAACAAGGTGAGCAAGTTGCAATGGTCGGTGATGGTATCAATGATGCTCCAGCCCTGGCGCAAGCGAATGTTGGTTTTGCTATCGGTAGTGGTACTGATGTTGCAATAGAAAGTGCAGATATCACACTAATGCGAGGTAGTTTATACGGGGTTGCGGATGCAATCGCAATTTCACGTGCTACCTTACGTAATATTAAACAAAACCTGTTTGGTGCCTTTATCTATAATTCATTCGGTATTCCTGTTGCTGCCGGTATTCTTTATCCTTTATTTGGTATCTTGTTAAATCCAATGATTGCAGGTGCAGCAATGGCAATGTCATCCGTAACAGTTGTGAGTAATGCTAATCGTTTACGTTTTTTTAAGTTTAAAAGGTAAAACAGCATGATGATTATAAATTTAATCGGCTTAAGTCTGATTGCTTTAATTATATGGTGGTTCTGGATTAAAAAACCACAGTCGTTAAAAGCGTCTTCTGATGTGGTTGAAGTCATTGTTGAAAACGGAGTTTATACTCCTGCGCGTATTGAAGTTAAGTCAGGACAGACGGTAAAATTATCTTTTGTAAGAAAAGATCCTTCGCTGTGTGCAGAAAAAGTGATTTTTGATGAGTTAAATTTAAGTTTTGATTTACCAATAAATAAGCCGGTTTTAGTGAATATAAAACCTGAACAGGCAGGGGAATATGCATTTACCTGTCAAATGAAAATGTATGTGGGTAGTTTGAGTGTAAGTGATTGAATTCAGATATTTTGATGTAATTGATTTCCGTTGGTCGGGCTTTACCTACATGGACGTAGGTAAGGGGCGTGAGCAGGAGCGGTAAGCTTCAGCCCGACGCAGCAGTAATAATTTTGTACGAAAACGATTTAATTAAACAACTTTGAATTAATAAAAAATTATAAAAGGTAGTAAAAATGAACATAGCAGGAAAATTAGCAGGCGCTTTTTTTGGCTACTTAATCAGTGGCGGAAGCATGTGGGGAGTAATAATAGGTGCTTATTTTGGTCACATTTTTGATCGTGGCTTATCACAGGGTGATTTTTCTAGCGTTTTTAACAACGTACGTAACCGCGCTGAAATCCAGCAAGTCTTTTTTAAAACCGTTTTTTCATTATTAGGTTATCTCGCAAAAGCAGATGGCCATGTTAGTAAAGAAGAAATTCAGGCTGCTCGTTTGGTTATGCAACAAATGCGTTTGGATGAGCAGCAATCTCAACATGCGGTTGCATTTTTTGATGAAGGTAAACAGGTTGAGTTTTATTCTGATCGTTGTATCGAAGAGTTTCGTCAAATCTCTCATCATAATCGTGCTTTATCACAAATGTTACTGGAAATTTTAATTTTTAGCGCATTAGCTGATGGCAAGATTGATATTAATGAAGAACGTATTTTATTAAATTTAAGTGAAGAAATTGGTTTTTCCAGAGAAGACTTCAAACGTCTTGTACATATGGTTATGGGGCAACAACATTTTCACCAGAACAGTTCAGGGCAAGCTCATTACCAACAACAATCAACTGAAGATATGCTTAAAGAAGCTTATGCTGTTTTAGGTGTGGCTAGTGCAGCAAGTGCTGGTGAGGTGAAAAAAGCTTATCGTCGATTAATGAATCAACATCATCCCGATAAATTAGTTGCGAAAGGTATGCCTGAAGAAATGATGAAAATGGCAACAGAGAAAACGCAGGAAATTAAAGCAGCGTATGAACTTATTGTAGAGCGTAGAAAAAACACTTAAATAATTTTTTATATTTGTTTTAGTGTTGTTATTTAAAGGATTAATAATGGTTTCATATTTTCGAAAACATAGGGTTTTGT
>CAZSCK010000055.1:0-18248 GCA_964605385.1 uncultured Thioalkalispiraceae bacterium | reverse complement strand
ATTTTATTACTTATTCAAACGGTGCAACCAGTTTTCTAACAACATTGTATTCTGCATCACTAGTTGCAGCAAAACCATCATATTTTTTATCAATCGCTTTTATTACTTTTAGATGATCTGGATTGTTTTTATCCAAAGATAAAAATATTCTTTGTAGTTCTTTTAACATTCCTTTACTCACATTTTTACTTGCAACAATATTATATGGAGGCAATGCTGGTGAAGCATGTATGATCCGTAGTCCTTTTCCTTCCCATTTATATGCCATAGTATCTTTTAGAATACCAGCATCAAAATCATTATTCATTACTGCCCGGGCAATATTGTCATAGTGCCCAATAAAACGATATTCTTTAAATTGATTGAGTTTAATACCCCCTCCAACAACCGCTGCACGCTGTAATAATGCACGTTCATCACCAAAGGCAAAACTTTTCCCAATTAAATCCTGAACTGATTTAATCGGACTATTTTCTTTTACTACAATCATCAATTTAAAACTGGCTTTACCTTTTGTAACAGTTTTTACAATTAATTGTGCATTACCTTTATCATGTGCTCGCAAATAAGCAACCGGCGTCAGATATGAAATATCGACTGTCCCTCTTGCAGCTTCATTAATCGCTGCACCCATATTAGGCGAGAGTTTCAAAACAACATTTTTATTTAACATTTTGCTTAAATATTTTGTTAATGGCTTAAGCCTTTTGTGCATAACGGCCGGAATATCCATTGCAACTGAGCCAAAAACCAACTCATCATTTGCCATAGAACTATTTGAATAAAACAATATTAAAAACAATACGAAAAAATTACCGGGAAATTGCATAATGTCACTCCTCATCAACATTTATATAAAACTAAAATAATACTTAAATTAAAATCATATTATATCCGTATAATGTGTTACACGATTTCTACCATTATCCTTGCTGTGATATAAGGATATATCTGCAAACTTAAAAATATTTTCTGCATACGTATCAATATTGTTCATTGTTATGGTCGCAATACCAATTGATATTGTTACCTTAATTGCATCCTTTCCTGTATGTGTAACTTGCTCTTCGAGCATTTTTCTTTTCTTCCTGCAACGCAAACCAGCCGCTTACTGTTAAAGCCATTAATAAGACAAGCATCAACACCAGCAAGACTTTCTGCCTTACACCCAGTTTAAAAATAGTTTTTTGTTGATTTTTTTAACGTCAATTTATTATTTACTGATTAATTACACTCCTTATATATCGACCCCAAAACAGGATATTTAAGTATTTTTTTGTCAAATTTCATTAATTTATCATTTTTCTTATAATTTGCTCACTTTCTAACCTTTTACCTATAGTTTATGGATCGCACCTATTCATTGAGTATGAGAAAATACAAACATGAAAAAAACCGGCCATCTGCAAAAAATGCTGACTTCATTAGAGTCCCCCGTTCAATATCAACTTCCACTGGATAATGAGCATATTTCGTTAAATCCATATATTGGGAAAAACATAAAGCTGAAATACATCAGTGAAATTCATTGCATTGAGTGTGGCCGTAAAACTAATAAAAACTACAGTCAGGGCTTTTGTTTCCCTTGTTTCAAGTCACTCGCTAAATGTGACATGTGCATCATGAAACCGGAAACATGCCACTACCATGAAGGCACTTGCCGTGAACCTGAATGGGGTGAAGAGTTTTGCTTCAACCCTCATTATGTCTATTTAGCCAATTCTTCTGGAATAAAGGTAGGGATTACTCGAGGTACACAAATTCCCACTCGCTGGATTGATCAGGGTGCCAGTGAAGCACTACCAATATTTAAAGTCTCAAATCGGCTGTTATCTGGAAAAATAGAAATGGCAATTAAGAATCATGTTTCTGATCGGACTGATTGGCGCAAAATGCTAAAAGGCTCTCCAGAACATGTGGATTTAGCTGCCAAACGAGATGAGTTAATAAAATTTGCCGTGAAAGAATTAAAACAAATTGAAAAAGAATTTGGAAAAGCTGAAATTGAATTACTCGATGAAAAACAAATCAGTATCGAATACCCGGTTGAGAACTATCCAGAAAAAGTAAAATCACTTAATTTTGATAAAACACCAGAGATTGAAGGTGTGCTTCAGGGAGTCAAGGGACAATATTTAATACTGGATATAGGAGTGTTAAATATCCGTAAGTTTGGTGGTTACCTGATTGAGTTTTCTTCGTAATAGTTAGCATTTCCTGTCATTGCGAGGAAGTATTGAAAAATATTTGTTTTTCAATACTGACGTGGCAATCTCATTGTTATCCCTCTTTGCTATAAGATTGCTTCAGTCACTTTGTTCTTTCGCAATGACAGAGTTCTTTAAGTTTTGTAGTTATTTTGCAGAATCAAAATAACTAAAAATAATACGCTAACTCAAACTGCACAAAATCATCCTGACGTAATGAAGAAAGAAGTGGATCGGTTGTTTTAATTCCATTAAATAAACGCGCTTCAAGATTCAATTTCCAACTTTCACCAATACGTCGACTTGCTTCAATACTATATAAGCGTGAACTATCATCCAGATCTGCAATAACACCCATTAAGATACTCGTATCATTTTCATCATTATTTGTCCAACGCAGCGCAAGTAAAACATCATTTTCAAAAGACGTTGTTGCTTGTTTGTTCCGATCATCATACAAATACTCAACAACTGCACCAAGATCGGAAGAACTATCTAACACACCATAGAAGGTATATTCAAAACCACCCGTTGCCGCAACATAACGATCGTCTTTTAAACGGCGATTAATTATTTCCATTTTCCATAACCAGGCATCTTTAGTTGCCTGAAGATCCAACCCCGTTTGCTGCATGAGATTATAAACAGGGCGTAAAACTGGATTACCACTATTATCTAATGCGCTTACAAAAGAAGGATCACGACTTGTACCATTAAAATAACTTAACCCAATGTCCCAGTCACCCAGACTATGTGACCAACGAATTGCAGTATCAATATGCTTCTCTTTGTCTAATGATTCATATAGAGGATTAGATGTATCAACATGTGGAACACTACGTAAACGTCCATTAATTCCTGAAAATGTGCGTTCCCGAAAATAAGGTAACACAAATAAATCTACCGTACCCCAGTCCCGAATAAAAGCATAATTGATCATAGGTTGACCAAGTTTTTCTTCACCATCTATACTTTCTACCAGATCAGTTTGATTAATAACATCAACCAGATGTTGTGACTCTGTCACACCCCAAAAAACTTTTCTTACTCCAATACGTAATTCTGACTCTTCAAATACTTTTAACCAGCTCAGTTCACGAATATCAGAATGAGTTCGTTCTTCATCATATTGATCCCATCGGGTAAAAGGTACAAATATCAGACTTTGTTTTCCTCCGTCCCATTCATGAAACCATTCAGGTTGAATTGCAATAGAACTGTACTGTTTAAGTTGAGAAGATGACAAAGCATCTTTACTAAACTGACGGTATTCTAAAGAAATGTTACCTGACAACTCATTTGCAAATATAGAAAAGGAACAAACAAACAGTATTATAGTTAAATTTATTTCCATGTGTTTTATATTCACTATTAAATCTAACGTGCTCGTTTTAAGCTATTACGATCAAAATCACGCTTACTAAATCCATTCTTAAATTTATATGATTTCCATAATAACGTGGTACTTTTACCTGTTTGGTGATTAACCATTTCTAATCTGGATGGGCGCCAAAATTTATTTAAATACTGCTTATAATCATGCTGTGTTAAAGTTTTTAATAGGCTTCTTTTTCGATCATAAAATTCTATTTTAAGCGGCTGATACATTTTTTTATCAATCCACGCAACCTGTTTGGTATAACCTGATTTTTTATATTGTGGATAACGTTCTATAATAAATACATCACGACCATCAAATTTATCATCTTTTATAAACTTGTATTTATATTTAGCCACTTCTTGTGATGAAATATCTTCATAAGCAAATTCACTACCCATAAATGGTCCTGACTTATTAGACGATGAAATTCTTTTTACTCGTTTCAAAGCAGGTAAATACAACCATTGCTCATCAGGCTCCAGGGCATGGGTAAAACTAAGAAATGCAGTTCCTTTTACATCACGCGGGGTATCAAAAATCGTTAATGATTTATCCCCATCGCCTTTAATTTCTAACGTTTTTCCACGAATTTCACGTGTACTTTCTGCACCCTGGCTATTACGTAAAATCATTTTCATGATGGTTGCTTGATCACGCCAGCCTTGATCTCGATTATCTGCTTCAATAGCAATAGTCAGGCCTTTTTCTTCAGCCGTCTCAGCAAATGTTGCACTCGAAAAAGCAACCAGACTAAATAACAAAATTATTCCTTTCATAAATTTTTCTCCAACTTCATTAATAATGGTGGTAAAAAGAAGAAGTCCGCCATCAGAGCTAACGTAATAATAATGGACGTTAACATACCCATACCTGCATTTAGTTCGAAGTGTGATTGCGCTAAAACCAGGAAACCCGCCACAAGTACTACTGAGGTTGTTAGTAAAGCACGACCAACATGTTTAAAAGCATAGCGGACTGCTTCTTCTGCTGAATAGCCATGCTCTCGTTTTGCACGCAAATATTTACTTAAAAAATGCACTGTATCATCAACTACAATACCTAACGTCATGGTTGTAACAATTGATAAAGCTAAACCAACTTCACCAACAAACAATCCCCACAAACCAAAACCCATTGCCGCGGGAACAAGATTAGGAACCATGCTAATTAAGCCAATTTTTAACGAACGGAAGGCAAAAATTAATATACCTGAAATAACAATCAATGCCAGAGTTGTTCCAATTAGCATGCTCGATATATTTCGTTTCCCAATATTTGCAAACATCGCTGTAGGGCCGGTGCCCTTCGCGACTTTAATATAATTTGCATTCTTGGCTAACCATCGCTGCGCACGACTTTCCAATTCTATAATCTCATTACTTGAAATGGTTTTAATGGATACAGACATACGTAATGCTGACTTACTGATATCAATTTGGTTATTAAGGTCTAAACCGTAGGGCAATGACATTTCATACATCAACAAATATTGTGCAGATAAGTTTCTATCATCTGGAATTTTGTACCAACGATCATCATCCCCATGCATATTTTTATTTAGTCGTTTTATAACATCAGTAAAAATATTCACATGCCGTGTTTCCGGTTGTTCGCGATACCAGTTTGCGAATTTTTCAACTTCTTTTAAATAACCTGGTTCATTTATGCCACCTTCTTCAGCGCTTTCAAGAGAGTAATCTACAACATAAAGTCCTGTCAGGTTTTTATCGACATAATCCGAGTCAACTCGAAATTGAATTGTCTCATCAAAGTAATGTACAAAAACATCATTTAATTCGTTTTTAGGTAAGAAGACAACAAGTGTAATAATAAAAACACTCATTCCCCACATCAGCTGTCTCTTTTTATTAACGACAAAATCGCCAAGCTGAACCATTAATTTATCTTCATCATTTTCACGCACTTTAATTCTTACTGGTAACACTGAGATTAAAGCGGGTAAAAAACTAATCGAAAGAAAGAATGAAGCCACTACGCCTATTGCAACAAAGTTGCCTAAATGTTGAAAGGGTGGGACCTCTGAAAAATTCATGGTTAAGAAACCCACCATGGTTGTTGCGCTTGCAAGGAATACCGGCTGCAAATTAATTCTTAAGGTTTCACTGATTGCGCTATTTTTATCTTTTCCACTACGCATTTCATGAATAAAGGTGGTAAGAATGTGTACCGAGTTTGCAATTGCAACAGTCAATATAATCGTTGTTGCAGAAACAGAGGGGCCTGTCAGTGGAAAACCAATATAACCACCCACGCCCATGCCGGTAAGAATGGACATAAAAATGACAAGTATTGTACCAAGGGTGGTACTAAAACTTCTAAGCAACAATAGCAATACAATAAACATAACAGCAAAACTTAACGGCACTAAACTTGCCATATCACCTTGCGCACTTTCAGCAAAAGCATTATTCATGAACACCATACCTGATAAGCGCACTTCAATATCAGGCGCAAGAATACGCATTTCCTCTGCTAACTTTCTCGAAAATTCAACAACCTCAGGAACTTCTTTTGTTTCATCAAGACGTGGTAACTGTATGGTTGCCGAAATAGATGTCACATGCCCTGTTGGTGAAACCAAACGCCGTTTTAACAAAGGCTCGCTGGTTGCAATGTTTTTTATATTTAGAAGTTCAGCATCACTCAGCTTATCTGCATCAGTAACTAAATCTTCAACTATTAAATCATCGCCTTCGGAACGCGTATGTTGAAAATTAGAAATAGAATCAACTCGAATAGAATACGGAATTTGCCATGCTTTTTCTGTTAGTGTTTCAACAGCCTTTAACGTTTCACGTGTAAAAACATTGCCATTTTTTGGTGTTAATATAAAAAGTACGTTGTCATTTCGAGAGTATGTTTTCTCAAGCTTATCAAAAGCTTGCAACTGTGGATTATCTTCACTAAAAAATACGCGATAATCTGCCTTAAAGACTAAAAATCGACCGCCGCTTGCTGCCCCAAAAACCAGCAATAGTGACATGACAATAATTAACCATCGGTATTTTATAACCCATGTGCCTAGCTTTGATTCCAACTCCTGCATAATAACACTCCTTTTTAAATTAATTATTTTTTAACCAGACCATTTAAAATTAATGCAACCACACCATTAGCCAAACGTTGTAGCTCTTCAAGAGGATACATAGTAATAAAAAAAGGTGAGGAAAATTTTACTACTGCGGCCAAAACATAAGATGACATTTCATCTATATTTTCAATACCAAACTCACCGCTATCACAACCTTGTTGCAAGACAGTGGCAATAAAACTTTTATCTTTTTCAATCTGGCATTGAACCAAATCAGGACGTTTTTTTACAATTACATCAACGAGCTCTAACAATTTTGGTTCATTACTAAACTGGCCGTGTTCATAATCCAGCATAGCAAGAACAAAAAAATTCAAACGTTCTGATTCAGAAATACCCGAGCGACTGACAATTTCACTTAAAATATTTGCTCGCTCGCTAAAGCAACGGCCTGCCATCGCAGATCCAATCGCTAATTTATTTTCAAAATAGCGATATAAATTTGCCGTCGACATATCAATATCTGAGGCTATTTCTGCCATTGTTGTCTTACCGAAGCCATAGGTTCGAAAACGTATTTCTGCAGCATCCAGAATTCGAGTACTAATTTCTGCTGTCATTTTTAATCTTCCACATTAAATTAGATGTATTTATAGCTCATGAATAATGAATAATCAATTAAATATTCATTATTCACGAAGTTAATTTGATTAATCACCGACAAATCAAAGGTTTACAATTTTAACGTATTTCAATTTTGGTCAGCTTTGCCTTTTTGCCAATACGAATTTGGCAATAGACCTTCATTTCAACATTATTCACTTTCCAGCTACCAGATGTTTGATAGTCATTCAGCTGGCGAATAGTGGAAGCAGACCAGTTATAGGCTTGCTGCTTATTCCGCCTGAAATGGCGATATGAGAGGCTTTTACACCAGCGTTGAAATTGAAAAGCGGATTCAATTACAGTATTTTTTTCGCTTTTTGCTATTACAGAATGAATGGATGAAAGAAAAAAGATTAGTACAAAGGTGAGTGGGTATTTCATTGCTTTCCCTCCGTGGAAAATTAAATATGGATTCCCGCTAAGGCGTGCGGGAATACCCAAAGCACTACGCGGGGCAGGCTCTGACGTGCTCATTTGTACGTTTGTAAATAATAGCACATTGTCGCTTTTATCATTCCGGCCAAGCAAAGCTCGAGCCGGAATCCATGTTTACCCGCTGGTCACTCTAATAAATCATGGAAATGACGAGAGTTATTTTTTACCCGGTTTCCCACTTAATTTAGCTCTTGGATGCGCCGCATCATACACTTTAGCTAAATGTTGAAAGTCTAAATGAGTATAAATTTGTGTGGTTGAGATATCTGCATGACCTAATAATTCCTGCACTGCGCGTAAATCACCACTTGATTCCAACATATGGCTGGCAAAAGAATGACGCAACATATGTGGAAAAACATTCATATCAATGCCTTGTTTTTGCGCCCAATACTTCAAACGTTTTTGAATGACGGAGTTATGTATACGTTTGCCTTGCTTGCCTAAAAATAGCGCTTTTACATCTTTATGTTTTTCACTTACCAGCTCATTTCGTCTTTTCAACCATTCTTTTATCGCGGCACAAGCTTTTGAACCAACAGGTAATTCACGCTGCTTATCGCCTTTACCTGTTACTCGAATAATACCCGATACACTTTTTCTTCCCTCTTCAACATCAAGCAGTGACAGTTCTGACAAACGCAAACCAGAGGAATAAAAAAGTTCCAGCATTGCGCGGTCTCTTACCGTCTCAACCTCATCACCTTTAATTTCAATTAAACGTATAATGCTATCAACATCTAAAGTCGAAGGTAATTTTCGACTTGTTTTTGGTGCCTGAACATTTGCTGCCGGATTATTTTTAATTTTATTTTCAATCAGAAGAAATTTAAAGAATGAACGAAAAGTCGATAACATGCGTTGTAAACTTGCACCACCCAAACCCTGCCGATGACGTTGTGAAATGAGAGAACGAATATGCTGGTCGTTAATATCAGACCATTGTGCTATTGATTGTTGGACACAGTAAGCGGTGAGTGACTTAAGATCGCGTGAATAATTTTTTAAGGTGTGCGGCGAGTAGTTACGTTCATTACGCAATTTTGCAAGAAATGAATCTATCCATTTCATTGCTGCATCATTCATTTTTATTTTTCCAAATGACGTTTAAGAATACGGGTTAGAACCTGACCTAACAATGAAAGGAAAAGTGTTCCCATGTCTGCACGGAAACGTTGCGAATCATAACTGCCGATGGCGATGATGCCATAACAGTTTTTACTATTTTTATCTTTTGATAACGGAACAATACCTGCAGACTTAATATCGGCATCATCAAACAAGGCTTGCATTTGTTCGCTGTTAAATGAACCACACATAGGCTCTCTTGCGGTCATCACTTTTTCACCGATGACCAATGCAGGTTGTTGCCATGCTGTTAATTCTGCATGCTCTTTTAAAACGTCATTACCCGAGGCTAATAGTTTTACTACAATAGCATCTGCTTCAAAATCTGTACGAATGCGTTGTTCGATAACATTCAAAATATCATCAAGCGAAGAGGCATCCAGTAACTCTAAAATTAAAGCATTAACATTATTATTCAGTTTTTCATTATTTTGAGCAGTACTAATTAAACTTTGTAATTTTCTTTTTTGTTCATCTTTTTGTTCGCGTAAAATTTGTACCTGTCGTTCGATTAACGACACAGCTGAACCGGTTTCATGCGATAAAATCATGCCCGCTAAGACATCCTGGTGCGCTTCAAAAAAAGCAGGGTGGTCGCGTAAGTAACGCACCATCTCGTGTTCAAATTCTGTATCTTTTGCTTTGTGATCTTGAGAACTCATACCGTTATTTTACCTTCAAAAACTGTTGTAGCGGGCCCTGTCATCATAACGGGCGAGGCCTCTCCTTGCCAACTGATTTGCAGATTTCCTCCAGGTAAATCTACCTGCACTTCATCTGCTAAATGCCCCTGCAAGCGACCAATTACCATCGCGGCACACGCACCCGTGCCACAAGCCAAAGTTTCACCTGCTCCACGCTCAAAAACTCGTAACCGAATGTGCGATTCATCAACAATTTGCATGAACCCAGCATTCACTCGATTAGGAAAAAGAGGATGACTTTCAATACCTGCACCCAACTCACCTACCGCAGCAGTATCAATATTTTCAACAATCGTAACCGCATGGGGATTTCCCATAGAAACGGCACCAATTTTTAGCATTTGCCCATTCACATCTAATGCATATTCATCCAAACGGGTGTCGGCATTAAAAGGAATATCCCAGGGATTTAACTCAGGTACACCCATATCAACCGTAATCTGGCCATCTGACTGAACATGTAATTCAATAATGCCTGACGCTGTTTCAACCCGAATGAGATCTTGATCCGTTAAACCTTTTTCACGTACAAATACCGCAAAACAACGTGCACCATTACCGCATTGCTCAACTTCACCACCATCAGCATTAAAAATACGATAAATGAAATCTACATCATCTGACTCGACAGTTTCTACCAGCAACAACTGATCACAACCTACGCCAAAATGCCGATCGGCAATGAATTGCACCTGCTCTTCTGACAGATCAATCTCCTGATTTATCGCATCAATAACCACAAAGTCATTTCCAAGGCCGTGCATTTTTGTGAATTCAATTTCCATAGGCTTATTTTATGCCGATTGTTATTGTTTGTCATTCCTGGATTTCAGCTCGTCTGTACCTGAAAGGTGAAAATTAAATTTCCCCCTGCCTCAGGGAAGGGAGTAAATTTAAATCAGTCCACCCTAACCCTCCCCTTCAAAGGAAAGGAACTATTTATAATTTTACTCATAAAAGTTGAACATAATCACGATAGATACAGCGATCCATTATTACAGTAATCCCTGCTTTTTGTGCCCTCACAGCCTCAGCCTCATTCACCACCCCATCTTGTAACCAAATAAGGGGGATTTTTAGATTAATACAGGCATCAATAATCGGGCTAATTTTCTCAGGAGCACGAAAGACATTCACCATATCAATTTTAGATTGTAGAGACTCAGGAATAGACTCCAGATCAACATAAGCTTTTTCACCTAACACTTCATCAACTGCTGGTCGTACAGGGATAATCGTATAACCAAAGTCTTGCATCGCTTTCGACACACTATGGCTCGGACGTTTTGGTTTTGGCGATAAACCGACAACAGCGATTGTTTTCGTTTTTTTAAGGATTTCTTTAATTTCATCTACCGAAGGATTGATAAACATTTAAACTAAACCTCAGTGAATATAATAAATTAGAGTATAATTCACCCTCACAGAAACCTCTCCACAATCGAGATAAATACATGATTACCATTGGTAAAACATACAAATTAAAAGCCGTTAAAAAGCTCGATTTTGGTGTTTATTTAGATGCTGAAGATTTATATGAAGTGCTACTGCCAAAACGGTATGTGCCACGCGACCTGGAAATGGGCGATGAAATCGAAGTTTTCCTTTATCTTGATTCTGAGGACCGCCCTGTCGCAACAACTGAAATACCCAAAGTTCAACTTGGCGAGTTTGCTTACTTACCCGTTGTTGATGTTAATAACACCGGTGCATTTTTAGATTGGGGCTTAACAAAAGATCTCTTCGTTCCTTTTGGCGAACAACATCGTCCCATGGAAATGGGGCGTTCATACATTGTTTATGTTTACCTCGATAAAGTAAAAGGTCGTCTAACCGCATCTTCTAAAATTGATAAGTTTCTTGATGATGAAAGACCACATGACTTCACACCACAACAAGCGGTTAAATTACTCATTGCCAATAGCACCGACCTTGGTTACAAGGCCATTATTGATAATAGCCATTGGGGCGTATTGTATTCAAATGAAGTGCACCAACGTTTAAGTTTTGGCCAAAGTATTGATGGCTTTATTAAACGTGTTCGTGATGATGGAAAAATTGATTTATCACTACAAGGTGGTAAAGAAACGCGAGATAAATATGAAAAAATTATTCTTGGCTACTTAAAACAACAAGGTGGTTTTGCTCAAGTACATGACAAATCTGATCCTAAAGTCATTGCTGATTTATTTGGCATGAGTAAAAAGGCCTTTAAGAAAGCTATTGGTGGTCTATACAAACAAAAAATAATCAATATCGAAAAAGATGGTATTAATTTAGTTAAAAAATAAATTTTATCAACTGAACGGACTATATTATGAAAATATTTTCACTCTTAACCATTCTAACAGGCATGTTATTAACTCAAATTACTTATGCTAACGACCATAAAAGCGGCCAACAATTATACAAAGCTAATTGCACATCTTGTCATGGTACCAGCGGTGGTATGAATATGAACAAGCGCATTGCACCACCTATTATTGCCGTGAGAATGCACTATATTGGCACCTATTCTGATGAAGATTCATTTGTCATGGCCATTGCAGACTGGGTAGAGAATCAGGATGAAGATAACTCGTTAATGCGTGGAGCGATTCGTCGTTTTAATATTATGCCACCAATTTCTATTAGCCGAAAAGATGCTGAAAAAATTGCTGCTTATATTTATGCCGGCGATATCGAAAAACCTGAAGGCTTTCAGAAACATTTTGAAGAACGTCATGGTAAAAAATAGAAACTATAAATAGCATCATGAAACAAGCACAAGAAATATTACAGAAAACCTTTGGTTATGATGATTTTCGTCATCACCAGGCCGACATTATCCAATCTTTATTAAATAATGAAGATGCCCTGGTGCTTATGCCAACCGGTGGTGGTAAGTCTCTGTGTTATCAAATACCCGCTATGGTTCGTGAAGGTGTGGGTATTATCATTTCCCCTCTGATTGCTTTAATGCAAGATCAAGTTGATGCTTTACAACAACTCGGTATTCAAGCCGCTTTTTTGAATTCATCAATGGATGGTAAAGCGCAACATAAAACTGAACAACTTTTATTAAAGGGCGAAATTGATCTGCTTTATGTTGCGCCTGAACGTTTAATGACAAATAAAATGTTGTCGTTACTTGAACGCGCAAATATTGCTTTATTTGCGATTGATGAAGCACATTGTGTGTCTCAATGGGGACATGACTTTCGAAAAGAATATCAACAACTTCGTATATTGCATGAACGCTTTCCAAATGTACCCCGCATTGCATTAACCGCAACGGCAGACCAACGCACACGCCAGGAAATCATTGAACAACTCAATCTGCATGATGCAAAATTATTTCTTAACAGCTTTGATCGTCCCAACATCAATTACACCATTAGTGAAGGTTCCAACGCACGCGATCGCTTGTGGGATTTTTTAGAACGTGAACATCCTAAAGATGCAGGTATAGTTTATTGTTTATCACGTAATAAAGTAGAAAAAACGGCAGACTGGTTAGTAAGACAAGGTCGTACCGCACTGCCCTATCATGCAGGTTTATCCGCTGAAGTACGCCAGGAAAACCAACGCCGCTTTTTACGCGAAGAAAATATTATTATTGTTGCCACCATTGCCTTTGGTATGGGGATTGATAAACCCGATGTACGTTTTGTTGCGCACTTAAGTCTGCCAAAAAGTATAGAAGCCTATTATCAGGAAACAGGTCGTGCCGGTCGTGATGGCGCTCCCGCAAACGCATGGATGTCTTACGGATTACAAGATGTGATCAGTTTACGTCAAATGGCTGAGAACAATGACTCCAGTGAACAGTTTAAACGCATTTTACATAACAAACTCGAAAACATGCTGGCCTTATGTGAGCAACGTCATTGTCGTCGCCAATCTATCCTCTCCTATTTTGATGAAACATTAAAAGAACCATGCGGTAATTGTGACACCTGCCTTAATCCACCCGAAGCATGGGATGCAACTGAAGCGGCAAGAAAGGCATTATCATGTGTACATAGAACAGGGCAACGCTTCGGTGTTAATTATGTGATTGATGTGTTGCTTGGAAAAGATAACGCGCGCATAAAACAATTTGAGCATGACACCATAAGCACCTACGGTATTGGTAAAGAACATCACGAACAAGAATGGCGCAGTCTCTTTCGCCAACTCATTGCATTGGGTTATCTTGCAACTGATGTAGAAGGTCACGGCGCAATTAAATTAGTAGAGCAATCACGTCCTCTATTACGTGGTGAAATAGAACTTGTCTTACGTAAGCCTTCACTCGACAAAGATGCCAAAAAGAAAAAAGGTAAAAGTAAAACCTCGCTTCGCAGTGTCGATGAACCTTTATTTGAACTGCTACGTGAACATCGCTTAGAACTCGCCAACGAATACGGCGTTCCACCTTATATAATATTCCACGACAGCACACTCGAAGAAATGGCAAAGACACGCCCAGATAACCTTGATGCTATGCGTTACATAAGTGGTGTGGGTGAACAAAAGCTGGACAAATATGGTGAATCATTTTTAAATATCATTCAGTCCTCACCCTTGCCAGACATACTACAAAACAATTTAAGTGATACCGTTAATGAAACTCTCTCACTACTCCATGATGGTAATGATATAGACAGCATCGCCAGAAAACGTGATATAAAAGTATCAACAGTCTATACACACATTGCTGATGCGATTGAAGTTGGGCTTATTAACGCTAAAGATGTTTTACAACTCACCGATGATCAGCATAATGAAATTATAAATGCACTTGAAATGAATGCTGACGATGAAGGTCGATTAAAACCTGTTTTTGATACACTTGAAGGCCAATATGACTATGGCATTTTAAAATGTGTTCAGGCGAGTTTTTAAGTTGCTTAATTTAACCATCAAGCATATCTAATGGACTTGTCACAGTAACACCTGGCTTATTTAACACATGAGTATAAATCATCGTTGTCGATACATCCGCATGACCTAATAATTCTTGCACTGTTCTAATATCGTAACCATTCTCTAATAGATGCGTTGCAAAAGAATGGCGCAATGTATGAGTACTTACTTTCTTAGTAATGCCAACTTCTTCTGATGATTTTTTAATGTGTTTTTGTAAGCCTCGTTCATGAACATGGTGACGCCGTATCGCTTTTGAACGAGGATCTTTTGATATCGTCGATGATGGAAAAACATATTGCCAACGAAATTCTTTTTCAGCATTTGGATATTTTCTTCCTAGCGCTTCCGGCATATAAACACTACCATAACCTTCCTTTAAATCCTCACTATGTAAATCTTTTACGCTTTCTATATGTTCCTTTAATATTAAGAAGGATTTCTTTGGGATAGGTACCACGCGATCTTTACCACCCTTTGCCTGACGTACTAATATTTGACGGTAATCAAAATCAACATCCTGAATGCGTAAACGTACACACTCCATTAACCGCATACCACAACCATAAAGTAAATTTGCCATTAAATGTTGTGTTGGATGTTTAATATTATTTAATAATTTTTTAACTTCACTTACAGATAACACAACAGGTAAGCGTTTTGGTTTTTTTGAACGTGAAAATTCAATAGAATCACTTAACTCAACATTTAAAATTGTTTTATAAAAAAATATCAGCGCATTTAAGGCTTGAGATTGCGTGCTCGAAGAAACCTTCCGTTTAAAAACCAAATATTCAAGAAACTGAGCAATCTCTGGTTCAGCTAAAATTTTAGGATCTTTCATTGAATGAAAATTAATATAACGAAGCAACCAGCCAAGATAAGATTGTTCAGTTCGAACTGAATAATGCTTTATACGAATATGTTTAATTAAGTTCTGAATATGTAAAGGATACTGAGCAAAAACTTTTTTAAACAAACCATTATTTTTATTGTTTTTATCTAACAAACCCTGTGAAATCGATTCAAGATCAACTTCTTGATAATCACGCGCCACCGTTGCATGACTATTAGGTAACGATTCCGCATGTTCAATATACTCATCCCATGGAAATTGTTTTGCCCAGGCTGTTTTTACCATATCAACAAATAAAATCTTCAGTGATATTACAACTTGCTTATACTGCCAGTCTTGCAAACGAGATTGGCCGCCTTTTGCACGTAAGAAATTTTCTACATCATGAGCGGAATGCTCAGCAAGACGCACATTAGGCTTAGATTTAATATACCTTTCAACATGCCGAACATACCAACGAGCTGACTCTCGTTTGATACCATAAGCTTTTGTTTTATATATATAATTATCCCAGAAACGGGAAACCGATTGATCCGTCATAATGCCACTCCTTAGCAATTAAAAACTCGCACATCCCTCCTGTGCCTGCTAGGATTATGACCAACAAACCACAAATTTACAAACGATTTAGGCGGCGTGCCGCCTAATAAGGTAAAAGACGGCTAGCCGTCTAAATCACTGTTAGCCCAATTAAAAGATCATAATTAAACATGGCAGCAAATAAATTCATAATTACAGGTAGTCCAAAATCAATTCATCGATATGAGGACTTTCTGGAAATGGAGGAAAACAATACTTATGTCGATTTGTTGTTTTACCCAGATGAGTTTAATAAAAATCCTGAAAAAGTACTTCCGCAGAAAAAGAAAACATATCGAAATGTATCATTTAAGGATACAACCTTTAATAAGGTTAGCTTTGTAGATTGCACCTTTGATGGCTGTTTATTACTCAGCACACAATTTAATAGCTGCGAGTTCATCGATTGTAAATTTATTGACACTAATACGAATAAATCAATATTCATTAATACATTAATTGACCCGGCTTATTTCAAGGGAAATTTTGATTTAAAAAATGACGCAAATATAGCAGCAAATCTATATCATGCTCTATATAAGAATCTCAGCAACGAAAGGCAACCAGACAGAGCAAAAGAAAGCCTTTATTTAATGCACAGATCTGAAAATGCAAATTTAAACTATAAGTTAAAAGAAAAAAAGATTCGAATAGATCAATTTTTATTGAAAAAATCAGGACATCTTTTCGATAATCTAACCTCAGGATATGGACTAAAACTTTATAGGGTTTTTCTTACTTTTTCCTTTATGGTGTTAATATTCTCAGGAATAAATTATTATTTTAGAGAAGATCTATTTGATCATGGACAAATATGTTCAGTAATAGATTCTATTTATTTTACATTGGTGACATTAACAACTCTCGGTTATGGCGACATATCACCAAGTACGCAGGCAGGTAAACTTTTGATAGCTGGAGAAGCCACTGTGGGTATAGTAGTAATCTCACTATTTTTAACGTCAATTAGTTCAAGAGTTACGAGGTCGTAATAATGGAATCAGTAGTGCTTTTTGGTTCTCAAGTTTCTGGCGGTGTAGATTCTAAAAGTGATCAGGACTTACTTGTAATATGTGAATCTAGTGAGAAAAAAAAGAGAATTCAATATTATATTAAGCAAGGGTATAGCGTTTCTTCATATAGCGAAAAGCAGTTACACTATATGAAAATGCATGGTTCTCTTTTTTTGCAGCACTTAAAAACCGAATCGAAAATATTATTTGATAAAAATGATTTGTTCGGTAATTTTATATCGACTTGCGACTTAATTCCTGCGAGCGCTATAGAAATGACTGCCTGTTTTAATAGCTTACACAATGCTATGCAGTGTCCTAGAGGCCATCAGTTGTCTTGGTGGCAAGCTGATTATCTATATGTTCTTTCACGTGACTATTTTGTAAAGTATTTTTCGCAAACTGGAACCTTACTATTTAATGCAAAGAAATTATGTAAGGAAATCCAACATGAATTTAATCTCACCCAATCTGAGGCGGAAGTATTTCTAGAACTACGTAAAGCAAAGGCAATATACCGTAGTAGTGCAGGAAAAATCAGTTCGGTTGCGAGCGTAGTGGACAAATGGGGTATAGTGCTCTCAAAAATACTTGGTTGTTCTTTGCCTCAATATCATAGTAACGAAACTTACTTGAATGCACGCAATCCACAAGAATTCGAATCTACATATGAACTCCTCCGGTATATTGAATCACTCAAGATAGCATTCCCTAATGTAGGCCTAGGTGATGATAAAGACGTTCTTATTCGTAAATTAATAATAAACCCAAATCATTATTCAAGCACCTCCACAAGAGGTAAAGAGTTCTTAATTAACTATTTAATCAACTTTAGAGTAAGGGCTAACAAGGCAAATTCACTCGGACAGCCAAAAGCTGCGCCGCTCGTTCCTCGCTATGCAGTTTTTGGCTGCCGGTGATTTGCGACGTTATATGTAAAAAAACAAAAACCATAAATATAGAAAAGAGCACTAAATAATAAAAACCATATGCACTCGGAAAGTTAGAGCAAGTTTAAACATTACTCCCTTCGCTAATTATTTTTGGCGTGGTGGTAGCGTGGAGTTAAATAGTTTAAAAATACCACTTACAAGGTTTAAGCAAAGTGTAAATGGTGGTAGTTTTAGGTTATAAAATCAAAAGAAAGCGAGTGAAACGTAAAGCAAACTCAAAGAGGTTAAATATGGCTTCACCATATAACAAATTAATTAAGGCGTTCGCAAGCTCACTCGGACTTTCAAAAAGAGGCGCTACGCTTCTCTTTTTGAAACCCGCTTATTAAAAACGTTATATGAAATAAAATGAATATTGAGCATCGTACAAAATTGGTATCACAA
>CAZSCK010000054.1:3648-18992 GCA_964605385.1 uncultured Thioalkalispiraceae bacterium | reverse complement strand
CCGGGTATCGCTTAATTATACTTTGGTTTACTCATGAAAAAGGGAAGCTTCGGCTTTCCTTTTTTGTTTTAAAAATTAAATATATTAATTTTTAGTAATTTTATTTTTCTTAATATCTAACCAGTCAGATGCATGTTGTTTTATAAGTTGCCCCATCATGCCGATATGTTCTATGTCGTCATTGAGTGCAGGAATATATTCAAACTTTTCACCACCGGCATTTAAAAAGTAATCACGGTTTTCAACTTTAATTTCTTCTAATGTTTCAAGGCAATCAGCAGAAAATCCTGGGCAAATAACTTGTACACTTTTAATGCCTTCTTTTGCCCAGCTCATTAATATTTTACTTGCATACGGTTTAAGCCATTCTTCGCGTCCAAAACGAGATTGAAATGCAAGTATCCACTGGTCTTCTTTGAGCCCCATTTTTTCTGCAACGAGCCGAGCTGTTTTATGACATTCACAAAAATAGGGATCACCTTGATCCAGGTAACATTGTGGTAAACCATGAAATGAAAATAATAATTTTTCAGGTACACCATTTTTTTCCTGGAAAGAAGTAATACTACTAACCAATGCTTGAATATAAGATTCCTGTTCGTGGTAGTGCTGTACCATTCGAAACTCAGGTATCCAGCGCCATGTTTTTAACTCATCAACAATGGCATCAAAAGTTGAAGCTGTGGTGGTTGCGGAATACTGAGGGTAAAGTGGTAAAACTAAAATGCGTTGTGCACCAGCTGCTTTTAAGTTGAGTAAAGCATTTTTAATGGATGGGTTGCCATAACGCATAGCAAGCTCAACTTTCACCTTACCTTTAAAATGTGGAGTGATAGCTTGTTGTAATAGTGTTTGTTGTTTTTGACTTATGCTTAATAACGGAGAGCCGTCATCAGTCCAGATTTTTTGGTAATTCTTTGCAACAGGCTTTGGGCGAATTCGCAAAATAACACCATGCAAAGCAAACCACCAAATCCATCGAGGAGCTTCAACAATACGGGGGTCACTGAGAAACTCGGCTAGATAACGGCGTACCGCTGATGGTGTTGGCTCATCAGGTGTTCCCAGATTTGTAATTAGAATTCCGGTGCATGAAGTATCTTCATCATGGCTAAAATGGTCGGTGCCGAGATATTTTGTCATATAGAGTAAGTCGTATTTAATTAGATTAATTTTTGTGTATGGTTATTATCACTGAGTTTTACTCAAATCAAAAGCGGTTTCAGATGCTGTTTCTGTTCATGATGCAGAAATTTATTCATCCAATAATCTCTTTAACTCTGTGAATACGCTCACAGAACAAATTCCTATAATCAGGTCTTATAGTGATTGACAGATGAAAGGGAAATTAAGGAGAAGAACATGAAAAAAATAATTGGAATAATTACATTATTAGTAATGTCACAATCAGTTTTTGCTGAAGAAATGACAACAAAGCCAGTTGAAGCAAAACAAACTGAAACTGAATTACTCGAGTCAGATGTTGCTCCTGTAACAGCAGAAGCATCTGAAGAAATAATGCAGAAAGAACAGAGTGGCTTTTCACGTGGTAGCGTAGTACGTTCTGCTTTTACTCGAGAAATTGATGAACGTGAACCAATGGAAAACTTACAAAATTTAACGAATGATAATGGTCAGGTTAAGTTTTTTACTGAACTGCGTGATATGAGCGGACAGACTGCAATTCATCGTTGGGAGTATGATGGTAAGGTTGTTGCTGAAATTGAGTTTAATGTTAAAGGTCCACGCTGGCGTGTATGGTCAAGTAAAAGCTTCGTTCCACAGTGGACGGGTGATTGGAAGGTCTCTGTTGTAAATGGTGCTGGAGAAGTAATTTCTGAAAAAATCATGAGTTATGATGTTGCGGCTGCACCAATAGCGACACCTGATTCTGCACCTGCGGCTACAACAACTGAATCAATGCAATAAAAGTTAAGTTACTGTATTTAAAGTAGTTTAAATGCGCCTCTATTCAATTATTTGATAGAGGCGTATTTTTTTGCCATTTATTTATTTTCTTCCGTTGGAAATAGTGCAAATTCTCCAGACAGTGCTAATGTTGTAAGAGTTAGAGACCACTTTTTGTTGTAAGTGAGTGCTAAATTTTTAATTTAATTAGTAGCTTATGGAGAACAACTATGGCTATTGCGCTATGTAATCCAGAGATTGGTTTATGGTACCGGGATATTCAAAATCGTTTATTTGAAGTTGTCGCACTCGATAGCGAAGATGCGATCGAAGTACAATATTATGATGGTGATGTGGCCGAGTATGACCGTGAAAGCTGGGACTTGTTGTGTGTCAATACTGTTTCTGAGCCCGGGGTTAGTTTAGCTTTTAATGATGATATGCTGGATGAAGATGTTCTTGCAGATAAATTAAAAACTATTAGCTGGGATAATGTTATTGGTGATACTGAAGATTAGTTTTTTAGAATGCGCTTTTTAGACGCAGGGTATTTGTCTAGCAAGTCATTTGCTCGAATAGGCCGAGAAATAAAATTTCCGCCACAATTGGGGCATAGATCTTTTAGTTCCGTTGCTACGCAATCTTTACAGAAAGTACATTCGAAAGAACAAATCATTGCTTCTTCTGAATCTGGCGGAAGATCTTTGTCACAACATTCACAGTTTGGTCTTAGTTCTAACATAGAGTTTTATACCTCTGTGCACGGATAGCGAGAAGTAAGAGAACAAGGCGGAAATCAATGAAAAAGCAGAGAGCCCATGGACGGGCGAAGGTAGAGCAACGCAGGAGCAGTTGCCGAGTGTACGATTAGGTCGTTCTCGCACATCCTTGTGCTACACGACACCTGAACATCCTTGTTCAATGTACATGAGCATTTTGAATTGACTTCCAACGCAGTAATCTTGCTTCGCAGTATTCGTGCTATGCATCAAGTTTTTTGTACTTGATACGGTGTGGCAAAGCATCATCACCAAGACGACGTTTTCTGTTTTCCTCATAATCCGCGTAATTACCTTCAAACCATTCAACATGGCTATCACCTTCAAACGCTAACATATGTGTCGCAATACGATCGAGGAACCAGCGATCATGTGAAATGACCACGACACAACCTGCATATTCTAAAATGGCTTCTTCCAATGCGCGTAATGTTTCAATATCCAAATCGTTGGTAGGTTCATCAAGTAGCAATACGTTGCCACCACTTTTAAGTAATTTGGCAAGATGCACACGGTTACGTTCACCACCGGATAAATCACCAACACGTTTTTGTTGATCGGAACCATTGAAGTTAAAGCGTGAAACATAAGCACGACTATTAAGCTCAAATTCCCCCACGGTCATGATGTCATGTTCATCAGCAATTTCTTGCCAGACCGTTTTATTATCATCGAGAGAGTCACGGCTTTGATCTACATAAGAAATTTGAACCGTTTCACCAAGGCGTAACTCACCGCCATCGGGTTGTTCTTCACCTGCCATCATGCGAAATAGAGTTGTTTTACCTGCACCATTTGCACCGATAATGCCGACGATACCACCACGAGGTAAGTTAAAATTTAAATTTTCAAATAACACTTTGTCACCAAAGCTTTTACTAATATTATTTGCTTCAATGACCAACTCACCTAGACGAGGCCCTGGTGGAATGAATAACTCATTGGTTTCATTGCGTTTTTGGTAATCTTTGGATGCCATTTCTTCGTAACGAGCAAGACGTGCTTTGCTTTTCGCATGACGGCCTTTAGCATTGGATCGTACCCATTCCAATTCTGTCTTCATGGCTTTGGCATGTGCGCTTTCTTGTTTTTTCTCCATCTCAAGGCGATTGCCTTTTTGCTCTAACCAGGATGAATAGTTTCCTTCCCAGGGAATACCTTCACCACGATCAAGTTCAAGAATCCAACCCGCTACATTATCTAAGAAGTATCGATCATGGGTAACAGCAACAACGGTGCTTTGATAGTCGTGTAAAAAGCGTTCTAACCAGGCAACGGATTCAGCATCAAGATGGTTGGTCGGTTCATCGAGTAATAACATGTCAGGCTTGGACAAAAGCAATTTACACAGGGCGACACGGCGACGCTCACCACCAGATAATTTGGTGACATCAGCGTCCCAGGGTGGCAAGCGTAAAGCATCTGCTGCAACTTCTAAGGTACGTTCAATATTATGGCCATCAGTTGCCTGGATTAAGTTTTCTAGCTTCGCTTGCTCTGCTGCGAGGGCATCAAAGTCTGCATCTGGATCAGCGTAGGCAGCGTAGACTTCGTCAAGGCGGGTGAGGGCAACTTTAATTTCACCTAGACCTTCTTCAACATTGCCGCGTACATCTTTATCCGGATCAAGCTGAGGTTCCTGAGATAAATAACCAATTTTAATGTCCGGTTGCGGACGCGCTTCACCATCAAACTCAGTATCTAAACCAGCCATAATTTTTAATAAGGTAGATTTACCTGAGCCATTTAGACCTAAAACACCAATCTTTGCACCAGGGAAAAAAGAGAGTGAGATGTCCTTAAGAATCGTTCGTTTAGGGGGAACAATCTTGCTGACCTGGTTCATGGTGTAAATATATTGAGCCATAGAAAAATCCAAATTTAGTTAAATGATTAGATAGATAGTACTTTGTCTATTTTATGAGTGAAATGAAATTAAGCTTATTTTTGTAAAAATAACGAAAATATCATTATCTTTCTCAAGTTTATGGTAATTTTGGACGATAAATTATCTAGTAAGCCCTAAATTTTAATATTTGTGAGCAATATTGATGAAAAAGAATTTACCTGTTACTGATAATGAAATTACCCTTGACTCTAGTGTCGTTATTGCTTCAACGACGGATCTCAAAGGTACTTTAACCTATGTAAATCATGATTTTTTAGATATCAGTGGTTTTACGGCTGATGAGTTAATAGGAAAAAATCACAATATTATTCGGCATCCGGACATGCCTTCTGCGGCCTTTGAAGATTTATGGGTAACAGTGGAAACGGGTAAGAGCTGGATGGGGCTGGTGAAAAACCGATGTAAAAATGGAGATTATTATTGGGTTGATGCTTTTGTAACTCCGCTGGCAAAGAATGGTGAGATTTCAGGATATGAATCAACGCGTGTAAAACTCTCTTCAATACGTAAAAAATCTGTTACTACTTTATATAAAAAGATTAATGCGGGTAAAAAAATCAAACTGAAAAGCTTAAGTTTTTTACACAAGCAGATATTAACTGGGTCGCTTTTTCAGCTATTCATATCGACGTTTTTAGCAGTAATGGGTTTACTAAGTTTTCCTGTTGCTGCATTGGCTTGGGTGAGCATTAGTCTTATTTGGGCAGGCATTTCTTATTATCAATTACAGGATTTTCAAAAATTACTTAATCGTTCGAAAAATATCGTAGACAACCCATTAATGCAATTAGCTTATTACAGTAAAGTGGATGACGTGAGTCAAATTCGACTTTCAATTCGAATGGTGAAAGCAAAATTACGTGCTGTCGTGAAAAGAATTATGCGTGCGGCAGAAGAACTAAGTGAACAAGCGCAAAATGGAGCAGATATTGCGAATGCTTCAAACGCTAACATTAGTATGCAAAAGCAAGAGCTGGAAATGGTCGCTACTGCAATTAACGAAATGACGGCGGCGGTACAAGAAGTATCACAAAGTACATCGAATGCAGCTCAGGCAACACATGATGCGAGTGATATGGCTCGTAAAGGTGCGTTAACCATAACAGATGCGATTGGCATTATTGATTCGCTTGATGCGAATGTATCTACAGCATCAAATTCTATTTCTCAACTTAAAGAGGATAGTGAAAATATTGGTGGTGTTCTGGATGTTATTCGCAGTATTGCAGAACAAACTAATTTACTGGCGCTTAACGCAGCGATTGAAGCTGCGCGTGCGGGTGAACAAGGTCGTGGTTTTGCAGTGGTTGCAGATGAAGTACGGACACTGGCCAGCCGCTCCCATGATGCGACCCAAGAAATTCAGGAAATGATTGAGAAGTTGCAGCAGGGTGTAGCGAATGCAGTTTCTAATATGGAGGAAGTGAGTAAACGAGCAGCAGAAGGCGTTTTACAAGTAGAAGAATCGGCAGAAGCTCTAGCTGAAATGTCGGGGTCGGTTTCAGTAATTAATGATATGAATACGCATATTGCTGCTGCAACAGAAGAACAAAGTGCGGTTGCGGGAGAAATTAGCCAAAATATTGAGCATATTAATCAACTTTCTTCAGAGACGGCTCAAAGCTCTCTGAAAAATCAGCAAACCAGTGAAAATCTAACAGAGCTTGCAATGGAATTGCGGGCGATGGTTGAACAGCTCAATGATGAGGGCTGATCTACTATAAAGAATATATCAACGGTAGAGGGCTGGCCTTCGCCTTCTAAATCTTTAGCATAGATGCTAATTAATTCTATATTTAACCATATTATTAATTTCTAATCCTTTGGGTCTATTCATGTTTTCTCTGAACCCTGTTATCCTACGCCTCTTAAGTTTTCCCAATGTGGATATAGAATAATATAATAATGGCCATTAGGCCGTAAGAGTAAACATTATGGCGGATAGACGATTACAGGTTTTTTACACGGTAGCACGCTTGTTAAGTTTCACTAAGGCAGCTGAAGAATTACACATGACGCAACCTGCCGTGACTTTTCAGGTACGTCAGTTAGAAGAGCAATATAATACTCGTCTGTTTGATCGTACCCATAATCGAATTAGCCTGACTGAAGCGGGCAAAAAAGTTTACGAATGTGGTGCGCGTATTTTTGAGATTTATGCTGAAATGGATAACGCAGTGCGCCAACTGACTGGCGATATTAGTGGGGTACTTATTCTGGGTGCCAGCACCACGATTGCGGAATACATGTTACCGGTATTATTGGGTGATTTTAAAGCTGAACATCCGGATGTTACTGTGCGTTTAAAAGTAGCTAATACAGATGGTATTGTTTCTCAAGTTGAAAATAATGCAATTGATCTTGGTGTAGTTGAAGCACCTGTTACGAATAAGAACCTCGTTGTTGAAGAATGCAGCACAGATCAACTTGTTGTGATTGTTCCTCCAGGACATGAATTAGCAAATGAAAATGTTATACCGCTTAAACGTCTACGTGATTTTCCTTTCATTTGTCGTGAAGAAGGCTCTGGTACGCGTGAAGTCATGTTGGAAAGCATGCATGTTGCCGGCATGGGAGAAGCTGATCTTAATGTTTCAATGGAATTGGGAAGTCTTGAGTCAATTAAAGGTGCTGTTGAAGCAGGTATGGGGATTTCAGTTATCTCATCTGCAACCATTCAAAAAGAAATTAAGTTGGGTACCCTGGTTGCTATTAAAACTGAACCACCGATAGTGCGTCCTTTCTCTTTTGTTCATCAAAAGCAAAAATTTCGTATGCATGCAATGGATGAGTTATTAAATTTTGCACGTAATTATTGTAAATCTTATCATGCAGATGAGTCTTAATTTAGATCAGGCCGAATTTAGGTTAGGCCAGATTTAGGTTAGACTAGGGCTTTAATTTAAAGAGCCTCTATTGTGAAAAAAAGCACGAAAAAACTGTTAGCGTTTTACCGCCAACTTCCTGATGAAGTTGCACAACAGCTGCTGGATTTTGCTGAGTTTTTAGCTTCACGCCATAGTGTTGAAGTGACAGAAATTTCTTCACCTGAAGATATTTCACGCCCCGAAAAAGAATCAGTGGTGATTGCGGTTAAGCGCTTATCGGCAACTTACCCGATGATCAATAAAGATAAACTTCTCGATGAAACCTCATCCTTAGTTAGCCAGAATATGCTTCAGGGCCGTGATGCTATTGAAGTCATTGATGAGCTGGAAATCGTATTTAAGAAGCATTACAAAATACTTATTGAAAAATCAAAACAGGAAAGTGCGGAATGATTGAGTTAGTCAGGACTTGGTATACCCGATATTTTTCTGATCCCCAGGCGGTTATTCTAACCGCTGTTTTAGTTATTGGTACGACAGTTATTTTAACCATGGGTGATATGTTAGTGCCCGTGTTAGCGTCAATTGTTATTGCATATTTGCTCGAAGGTGTTGTGCGCAAAATGCAAAAATATGGTTCAACGCGTATCACTGCTGTTATTCTTGTTTTTAGTGTATTTCTTGCGTTTTTAAGCTTTCTGATTTTTGGTGTTGCTCCATTAGTTTCAAGTCAGTTGAGTGAACTGTTCACAGAGTTGCCGCGTTATTTATCACAAGGCCAGAAGTTGTTATTGCAACTGCCAGAAATTTATCCCTTTGTGACAGAAGAACAAGTTAAAGAATTAGTTGATTTAATTAATCGTGAACTTACTGATATGGGCTCGCATATTGTTAGTTTGTCACTTTCATCTATTCCAGGTTTGATCACCTTAGCGGTATATGTTTTCCTGGTACCTGTACTTGTATTTTTATTCATGAAAGATAAAGAGCGTATCTGGAAGTGGTTTGGTAACATGCTCCCGCAAGATCGGACACTGGTTTCACAAGTTTCAGATGAAATGGATTTACAGCTTGGCAAATACATACGTGGTAAGTTTCTGGAAATAATGGTTGTTGGTATTGTTACCTATATTGGTTTTGCTATTCTTGGGATTAAATATTCAATTTTATTATCGGTGTTAGTGGGCTTATCTGTATTAGTGCCTTACATCGGTGCTGCTGCCGTTACTATTCCTGTTTTACTAATCGCATTTTTCCAATGGGGCTGGACTACGGAGTTTTTCTGGTTAGTCGGTTTTTTTGGTATAAGCCAGGCATTAGATGGCACAGTATTAGTTCCATGGCTATTTTCTGGATTAGTAAACCTTCATCCAATCGCTATCATCGTAAGCGTATTAGTCTTCGGTGGATTATGGGGATTTTGGGGGGTGTTCTTTGCTATACCACTCGCGACACTGGTAAGTGCCGTCATTCATGCATGGCCACGGATAGAAAGCGTTACTGAATAAATATTATAAAACCTCAGATGCGAAGTCTGCCAGTCTTGAACGTTCGCCGCGTATCAATGTGATATGCCCACTATGTTCCCAGCGTTGAAAACGATCTATCACGTAGGTTAAGCCGGACGTTGTTTCGGTTAAATACGGTGTATCGATTTGTGCAATATTTCCTAAACAAATAATTTTTGTTCCTGGCCCACTGCGTGTGATTAATGTTTTCATCTGATGTGAGGTGAGGTTTTGCGCTTCATCAATAATAATATAACGATTTAAAAATGTACGGCCACGCATAAAGTTGATGGAACGAATTTTTATACGGCTTGAAATTAAATCAT
Source organism: uncultured Thioalkalispiraceae bacterium (assembly GCA_964605385.1). GTDB lineage: Bacteria > Pseudomonadota > Gammaproteobacteria > UBA6429 > Thiohalophilaceae > JAGLTQ01. The sequence continues at coordinate 9,734 of CAZSCK010000054.1, read as the reverse complement.
TGGTTACCGCTTGTCCCCATTCACTGGAAAAACTTGGATCGGTTTTATCGCTATCAGTTTTATTTAAGACTTCAAGATTATCCATTAAGGCACCCATCCAGGGTGTCATTTTTTCTTCTTCAGTGCCGGGTAAAAAACCAATATCTTCACCAACAGGAATAGTGACACGGGTCATTATAATTTCAGAGTAAAGTTTTTGTTCCAGCGTTTGTTCCAGGCCGGCGGCCAGCGTTAAAAGTGTTTTACCTGTACCTGCCATACCGATAAGGCTGACAAAATCAATTTCCGGATCCATGAGTAAGTTAAGTGCATAACTTTGCTCCTGATTACGCGCGTTAATTCCCCAGACCAAATGAGAGCTACTTTGATAGTCTTTAGTTGTTTCTATAACAGCAGTATCACCATCTATAGTTCTCACTAAAGCTTCGAAAGGTTGTTCTTCATCCTGGCTGCTTATAAAGGCATTTGGGTGCCAATTTTTTACTTCAGGGCCATGTAATTTATAAAAAGTACGGCCTTCTTCTATCCAGGAGTCCATTTCTCTTGCATGTTGCTCCCAAAAATCATCTTTAAGATAGAATGTACCTGTGTATAAAAGATCAACATCTTCTAAAACACGATCGTTATGATAATCCTCAACTTTTATACCAAGAGCTGCCGCTTTAATTCGTAAATTAATATCTTTAGTAACTAATATTATATCGTAGTCTTTAAATTTTTCTGGTAAAGCGAGGGTTGTACCGAGAATATTATTGTCAGGTAAGCTTCCGGGTAGATAGTCAGGTAAGGTGGTTTTGTATGAACGAGTTTGAAAAAATAATTTCCCGCTAGACAATGATTGTTCTTCGCTATCTTCGAAAATGGAATTTAGTGTGATGCCTTCTTCAATTTGCTCATGTGTTGCATCAGCAATGAGTTCTTCAATAAAACGACTTGTTTGTCGTGCATTGCGGGCAACTTCTGAACGTCCTTTTTTATTGTTATCTAATTCTTCCAATACCATCATTGGCAGGAATAGATCGTGTTCTTGAAAACGGAATATTGAACTAGGGTCGTGCATTAAGACATTGGTATCTAATACAAACAAACGTGGCTTCATAGTGACTCCTGTTTTATTTTTAAACTTAGTCTTTGTTAATGATCTTTACCGCTGCTAGTACCTCATCAACGTGGCCTTTAACTTTCACTTTACGCCATTCTTGTTTTAACACACCTTTTTCATTGATGATAAAAGTGCTGCGCTCAATACCAAGATGCTTTTTACCATACAGGGTTTTTAGTTTTATAACGTCAAATAAGTTACACAACTCTTCTTCTGTATCTGAAAGTAAATCAAAAGGAAAGTTCTGTTTGGCTTTAAAGTTTTCGTGTTTGCGTATGGTGTCTCGCGATACACCTAAGATAACGCAGTTTTGTCTTTTAAACTTTGAAATGCTGTCACGAAAGTCCTGGCCTTCTGTGGTGCAACCGGGCGTACTATCTCTTGGATAAAAATAAAGAACGATATTTTTTCCTTTTAAACTTGAAAGCGAAATAGTTTGTTCACCTGTAGCGGGGAGTTTAAATGCGGGGACTTTTTTACCGACTTCTACTGTCACGTGAATACCTTATTTTAAGGTCATTGCGAAGGAACGATAGTGACTGCGGCAATCTTTCGAAAAGTGATATTCACCATGAGATTGCCGCGTTCACTTTGTTCTCTCGCAATGACAGAAATATATAATTTAGTTATACGATAGCACAAAGTTAGGGCATGGAATTGGAGGAGTCGAATTAAGACCGTCTGCGACAAGGATGTCGCAGCCGAGCAGCCAAGGATGGCATATTTTGCGTGTCTTGATTTGACTCCTCCAGTTTCATGACCGAATTTATTCAGAACGTGTTTATATTAAAAGATTATTACTAATCTTCCAGCACAACCTCGCTTAATTGAATCGCGGCATCTTCAGGGCTAACGGTATTAATTAATAAACCTGAACCCAACTCAAAACCAGAAGGAATACTGGTACGCGGACAAATTTCTAAATGCCAATGAAAACTTTCCTGATAGTTTTCATATTTTTTATCGACAGGAATAGTATGTAAAAAATAGTTATATTGCGCACCGCCAATGACAGCATCAAGCCGTTGCATGGTACGTTTTAGCACATTGGCAAAATCATCGAGTTCTTCTTGTGTTGCGTCAAGAAAGTTACTTTTGTGTTGCAATGGAAGTATATGTACTTCCCATTCATAACGACTAGCAAAAGGCTTAATAGCAATAAAGTGTTCGCCGCGTTCCACAACATATTGCCCAACATCAATTTTTCGGACTACTTTACCTGAGTCACGATCATAGATTGTAGCTTCATAGGTTAATGCTTCATCTACTAAAGTACAGAAAATACAGTGATGATGTTTTTCATAATATTTTTTGCTGTGTTCAACTTCATCTTGTATATTCTGAGGAATAACAGGTGTTGCGATAATTTGGCTGTGGGTATGCGCCATACTTGCACCGGCAGCAGGCCCAAAGTTTTTGAAAATAAGGACATATTTTAAGCGTTTATCAGCCTCATAAAGTTCTTTCATACGAGTTTGATAAGTGCGAAATAACAATGAGAGGTGAGAACGGCTCATTTCATGAACCGCAATACCATGTTGAGAATGATCAATAATGACTTCATGACGGCCATAACCATTAATGGCTTGTTGCAAACCAAAAATCATATCGGGATTTTGGCGATCATCACCTAAAACGGGATAAAGGTTTTCAACAATACGAATAGCCCAATCACCTTCTTCGGGTACATGCATGATTTCAGGTGGCGTTTTGTCTTCGTTGCCTCGGCAGAATGGGCAGCGCTCAACATGCTCTCGAGTGTCTCGAGGAGCAGCATCTTCGGCTTTCTGAGGTCGCATAGAGCGCGCTGTGGCAATAAGTACTGATTCGGTTGGCACAATGGGGTTGATACGTAATTCTCTGGTGCCGATGTCTTCCTGGTCGCTCATAATCGTTTCCGTCAAAAGTGGTTGTTATTAAGTATATTTTAGGTAAATAACATACTCCGAACACGTTTCCTTGTCGAAGCTGCATTATTTATGACCGTCTAAGTAAAATATTGGTTTAAAAGCATCTATTTTAGTCAGGAAACTTGTCTCTATAGCTTGTGGCAAGTACCATTTGCGTTTCTTTTTTTCCGAATTTTATGAGGTTCGACATGTTTCAAGGAAGTATGGTTGCTTTGGTTACACCGATGCAATCTGATGGCAGTGTAGATGATGCAGCATTAACGCAACTCATTGAATTTCATGTGAAAAATGGTACTGATGCCATTATAGCAGTGGGAACAACGGGTGAATCTGCAACCTTAAATGAACACGAACATTGCACCTTAGTAAAACGTATTGTCGAACTTGCAGCAGGACGTGTGCCTATTATCGCAGGAACGGGTGCTAACTCGACTACAGAAGCGATTACGCTGACAACGTGTGCAAAAGATGCAGGAGCAGATGCTTGTTTGCTGGTGACACCTTATTACAACAAGCCGACTCAGGAAGGCTTGTATTTACATCATAAAGCGGTTGCAGAAGCCGTTGATATTCCTCAAATTCTCTATAATGTGCCAGGTCGTACTGCGGTGGATATGCTGCCTGAAACGATTGAGCGTTTAGCTAAAATATCAAATATTATTGGCGTTAAAGAAGCAACAGGTGATGTTTCTCGTATTACCGATATTATTTTGCGCTGTGGAGAAGATTTTGATGTTTACAGTGGCGATGATGCCACTGCCATGGAAGCTATTTTATTGGGCGCTAAAGGTGATATTTCAGTTACAGCAAATGTTGCTCCTGCTGAAATGCATGAAATGTGTTTGGCTGCATTGAATGGTGATCGTGAAAAAGCGGCCGCTATAAATGAAAATTTATTGGGCTTACATGGGAACCTTTTCCTTGAAGCGAATCCAATTCCTGTAAAATGGGCTTTATGTGAAATGGGACTTATCCCTGCGGGTATTCGTTTACCCTTGACAGTATTTTCAGATCAATATCATGAGACACTTCGTATGGCTATGCGCCAGGCGAATGTACTCTCTTAAATTTTAAATGAGAAATTCTATGTTACGTGTTGTTTTTATTTTGTTGTTAATTACTTTGGGTGCATGTTCAAGCGGTCCAAAGTGGAAGGGTGTGTATAGCGCTGATAGCAAAGAGCAAAGGTCTTATAAATTAGATGTGCCGCCAGATCTTTCTAGTCCCAGTGTGACGGATAGCCTTGCTCTACCGAATATTGCGGGAGGCTCTACATATTCTGACTATACCGGCAATGAATATAAGGGAGATACGATTACTCCTGCAGCTCCTATTGGCGTTAAGGTTATTCGTGATGGCGCAAGTCAGTGGTTAGAAGTTAACTCTACTGCAGAGGCATTATGGCCACAATTAAAAGCATTTTTTAATAAAGTTGGTTTTGAAATTAAACGAGAAAATAAACAGTTAGGAATCATGGAAACTAACTTTTTAGAAAATCGATTAGAACTTCCAACAAACTGGTTTTCGAAGTTATTAAGTAAAATTTCTTCGACGGGTATCCGTGATAAATATCGTGCACGTTTAGAAAAAACAAGTAATCCAAAAATGACCCGTGTTTTTATTACCCACCAAGGTTTAAAAGAGCATGGCGTTGAAGAGATAAACTCAATTAAATTGTGGTGGGAATTACGTCCATCTGATCCGGAACTTGAAGCGGAAATGTACCAACGTTTCTTGATTTTCCGTGATGTGAGTCGGTCTGAAGCAGTTAAGTTAGTGAGTAGTATTACCACGAAAGAACGTGCAAAGCTGATAGAAAAAGATGAAGTACAAATGCTGCAAGTGGGCGAAGGTTTTGCTCGTACCTGGCGTCGAGTGGGTATTGCATTAGACCGAATTGGTTTACTTGTTGATGATCGTAATCGTTCTGGTGGTTTGTATTATTTACGCATAACCGATGATTTTCGTGAGAAGGCTAAAGAAGATGATGGCTGGCTTGCAAGCTTGTTTTCAAGCAAAAAAGTGAAATTAAAAGAGCGTTACTTACTGAGTGTAAGTGAAGAAAAAGAGACGACACTTATCAGCATTTATGAAACAACCGGTGCAAAAGCAGATGCTGGTTTTGTTAAGCAATTATTGACAGATCTCAAAAGCTACCTGGATTAAGATAAACATAAGCTGAGGAACAGGTAATTTGCAATTCGCATCACTCGGTAGTGGTAGTCGTGGTAACAGCACCTTAATAGAAGCCGATGGTACTGCTATATTAGTTGATTGTGGTTTTTCCATGCGTGAAACAGAACGCCGTTTACAACGCTTGTCACGAGAAATTCAACAAGTCAGTGCTATTTTAGTAACACATGAACACGGTGATCATGTTCGCGGTGTAGCAAGCTTGTCTAAGAAATATGGCATCCCCGTTTGGTCCAGTCGGGGCACAGCGAAAGCAGCTAAGCTGCAAGAGCTGAATGAATTAGGGTTGTGGAACTGTATTGATATCCATCAGAATTTTGAAATAGACTCCATTCAAATTCAACCCATTCCGGTTCCGCATGATGCTAAAGAACCTTGTCAGTTTATTTTTAGTGATGGTGACTGGCGTATTGGTGTATTAACGGACACAGGTTCCATTACACCTTACATCGAAGAACAATATTCTGCTTGTGATGCTTTTATTTTGGAAGCGAATCATGATGAAGAGATGCTGGCTAACGGTTCTTATCCCAACTCATTAAAACATCGTGTTGCTGGAAACTATGGTCATTTAAATAATGGCCAGGCAAAAGATTTATTAAATGCGATTGATATTTCAAAGCTACAATATTTAGTGGCATCACACATTAGTGATAAAAATAATACTGTGGCGTTAGCGCGAGATAAAATGAGTGAAGCATTGGATGCCGATGCTTCATGGATTGATGTTGCATCGCAAGATGAAGGCTTAGACTGGCGTGTTTTGAAGCACGCCTAGCGAGAAACCAGATAACGGCGTTATAGCTTAGCTCAAAATGCTCATGTACTTAACGTACACTCCGCTTTTTAGCTAAACTATGCCTTGTTCTCTAGCTTCTCGC
>CAZSCK010000054.1:0-3548 GCA_964605385.1 uncultured Thioalkalispiraceae bacterium | reverse complement strand
CTTAACGTACACTCCGCTTTTTAGCTAAACTATGCCTTGTTCTCTAGCTTCTCGCTAGCCGTTTAAAATTATGTAAGTTATTTATTAAGAAGGTTAAAGATCCATCATGGAAAAAAAAGCAGAACTTTGTAAGGGCAAAGCAAAATCCGTTTATTTTACGGATGATGACGATTATCTAATTATTCATTTTAGAAATGACACATCTGCATTTGATGGTGAAAAAATCGAACAGCTTGATCGTAAGGGCATGGTGAATAATAAATTTACCGCCTTTATTATGGAAAAACTTGAGCAAGCCGGTATTAAAACACATCACGTTAAATTACTTTCTGACGAAGAAGCGCTGGTTAAAAAACTCGACATGCTGCCGATTGAATGTGTGGTGCGGAATATCAGTGCCGGCAGTATTTGTAAACGTCTGGGTGTTGAAGAAGGTATTGATTTAAATCCTCCGACATTTGAATTCTTCCTGAAAAATGATGAATTACACGATCCTATGTTGAATGATTACCATATTCGTTCTTTTGGCTGGGCGACAGATGAAGAAATTGAGCAAATGAAAGTGCTGACCTTCCAGGTAAATGATGTATTGAAAAAATTATTTGCAGATGCAGGCATGTTACTGGTGGATTACAAGCTGGAATTTGGCCGCTTCAAAGGTGAATTATTGCTGGGGGATGAGTTTAGTCCCGATGGCTGTCGTTTGTGGGATGCAGAAACACGTAAAAAGCTGGATAAAGACCGTTTTAGACAAGGATTGGGTGGTGTTATCGAGGCCTATGAAGAGGTTGGTAGTCGATTAGGCATTGTATTTGATTAAATCTCGCTCTAATTTGTGAAATTAAGAAAACCCTTATATTTAACGATGTAAGGGTTTTTTTTTATTTAAAATCATGCAGATAGTCCATTATTCCCTTTTGTTCTTGCTTTGAAATATATAACATAAAAAAAATGTAGGTTTTATCCTACTTTTACTAAAGTTTCTCTAGTTTGTACCGCTAACAGCAGTAATACATTTAATTAATTAGGGGTTAAGTTATGTCTGTCGCAACTAATCTTTTAAGCAGCCTTAAGCTCAATAATATATCTATCCGCAATAAAATTTGGGGAGGCTTCGGTATAATTCTTATTATTTTAGCTGCAGTCGCAATGACAGCGGCAGTGAGTTTAACTAAAACTGAAAGTAGTGTTGATAATGTAGTTAACCGCATTCAACCAATGGTGCTTGCTTCTAATGATTTGACCAGCACATTAAATCAAACATCGGGTGCTTTGGGTTATTACATGTTAACTAAGGATCAGTCCTTTTGGCGTGAGTATGAAGAAGGCATACAAAAAGTTGATACTGTGATTAATCATTTAAGTACATTAGTTGATGAAAATGATCAGAATACGCGTGAATTGGTGAATAATATTAAAATGGATATAAATACTTTTGTTTCCTTTAAAGACAAAATGTTAGAGCTATCAAAAGATCCTTTAAAAAATGAACCCGGTTTGCTTTTTAGTGCGCAAAAATTAAATCCTGTGGCACAGGAAATTTTACAAAAATTGAGTGAAGCATGGATTTCTGAACAAGACACAGAACTTTCAGCCGTTCGAAAAGAAGTTTTAATATTACTTGGTGAGCTTAGATATACCTGGGTCAATACCATGAGTGGAGTACGCCGTTTTCTTGCCTTTCGTAATCAGGCATCGGTCGATGAATATCAATTACACTATGATTTAAGTGGTGTAATTCTTAAAAAGCTTGAGAAACACGAAAGTGATTATACTTTTGAGCAATCTGACGCGTTTGAGCGAATTAATGAGTTACGTGTGCTTTTCGATACACGTTTTAAAGAATTTTCTGTGTTACAGATGAGTGATGAATACCGTACCGATATTCGCTTAGTAAAAACAAAAGTGGCGCTTGTATTAGCGAAAATTAAACGTAACTTAAACAAACTGGTTGATAAACAACGCCATTTAATTGAATCAGAGAGCCAGAGTTTATTGAGCTTTGTCAGTGGCACAAAAGTATTCGTTTACACCATGTTAGTTGTGGGCTTGGCGCTTGGTTTTGCCTTGGCCTGGGCGGTGAGCTTTATGATTACCTGCCCATTATCTAATGCCGTTAATGCGATGAAAGATATTTCTGAAGGCGAAGGTGATCTCACGCTTCGACTAAATGTCAGTGGTACAGATGAAATTGGTCAACTTGCAGAATCGTTTAATGGCTTCATTTCAAAAATGCAGGAACTCATTCGAGAAGTAACTTCTTCAACCTCACAGCTTTCAGCAGCAGCTGAAGAAATGTCAATGATCACTGATGAAACCCGTACCGGTGTGCAACGTCAGCAAAGTGAAACTGCTCTAGTGGCTACTGCGGTGAATGAAATGAGCAGTACAGTACATGAAGTGGCGAATAGCGCTGAAACGGCAGCATCGGCAGCAAGCCAGGCTGATTCTCAGTCTGAGCAGGGCAAACAGGTTGTTAGTTCAACCGTGTCATCCATTAGAACTCTTGCGTCAGAGGTAGAAACTGCAGCAACTGTCATTTCTCAGCTTGAAAAAGACAGCGAAAGCATCGGTTCTGTTTTAGAAGTTATTCGGGGGATTGCAGAGCAAACAAATCTACTGGCATTGAATGCAGCCATTGAAGCAGCTCGTGCTGGTGAGCAGGGTAGAGGTTTTGCTGTCGTAGCCGATGAGGTACGCAGTTTAGCAAGTCGTACTCAGGAATCGACTCAGGAAATTCAGGAAATGATAGAACGATTACAAAAAGGCTCTCGTGATGCAGTTAAAGCAATGCAATCAGGACAAGACCAAGCTCAACAAACGGTAGAACAGGCTTTGCAGGCAGAAACCTCACTTGGTGAGATTTCAACTGCGGTTGCTCAAATTAATGAAATGAATGCGCATATTGCCGAAGCTTCACGTCAGCAAGGCGAAGTGGTTGAAGAAATAAATAAAAATATTGTTAATATCACCCAGGTTGCGGATGCATCTGCAAATGGAGCAGACCAATTGTCGACAGCAAGTCAGGAAATGGCAAATTTAGCGGTTAATTTAGAAAGCCAAGTTTCACATTTTAAAATTTAAATCCCCTTCATAAAGGGCTAATGTTGGCATTTTTGGCAACATTAGCTTGTTTTAATTCCTTCTTGTTATATTTAACACTTGACGAAGCCCGATATCTTTCGGGTACAATCAGCCCTAAATTGAATTCTGTCACTCTTAACAAGCGAAAAAACTGATTAAAATATGTCCAGTTCTTATAATTCTGATGCTATTGAAGTCTTAACCGGTCTAGAACCCGTCCGTAAACGTCCCGGAATGTACACCGAGACAGAGCGTCCTAACCACCTTGCCCAGGAAGTTATCGATAATAGTGTCGATGAGGCCATAGCGGGTTTTGCTACAACGCTTATTGTCACCCTGTATAAAGACGGCTCGGTTGAAGTGACCGATGATGGTCGTGGTATGCCGGTGGATATCCATCCACAGCAAAAACTCCCTGGTGTAGAAGTCATTATGACTAAGCTGCATGCTGGCGGTAAGTTTTC
>CAZSCK010000053.1:0-19142 GCA_964605385.1 uncultured Thioalkalispiraceae bacterium | reverse complement strand
TCGACCCAAAGCAGTCATTTGTAATATATTAAAAAAACAATTAATTAAACTAAAAGCGGACATAAAAATTAAATGTAATGTAATAGGCTACAATAGCCTAAATCACTTTTATTAATACAGGAGAACTTCTTGTCAGAACGAAAACGGATAGCACTTCTAATTGACTGCGACAATGTCAGTCATAATTCAATAGAAGGCGTGTTAGAAGAACTTGCAAAATATGGCATGGTAAATGTTCGACATGCACATGGAGACTGGAACAACCCATCTTTATCAGGCTGGATTGAGAGACTACACCCCCATGCAATTCGACCCATGCAGCAGTTTGCCTATACAAAAGGAAAAAATGCTACGGATTCAGCAATGATTATTGATGCAATGGACTTGTTGTATAGTAATAGTGTCGATGCTTTCGCATTAATGACCAGCGATAGTGACTTTACTCCTTTAGTACTCAGAATACTTGAGAGTGGACTTCCTGTTTATGGTTTCGGCGAAAAGAAAACACCAAAACCATTTGTCGATGCATGCTCACCATTTATTTACACTGAGAATCTTGTTTCTGAAGACGAAGAAAAAACTGACATTCCTCAACAACCAGTAAAGAAGAGTAAGAAAGAATTGCGAAAAGACACGTCTCTTGTAAGATTGCTGAGAACTGCGGTTGAGCAGACATCTGATGTTGATGGCTGGGCAGATATGAGTAGAGTTGGTCATTACATATCTAACAACAGCTCTTTTTCTTCCATTAACTACGGCTATAAAAAGCTTGGGGATTTAATAAAATCTAGTGAACTATTCGATATAGAAATGAGAAGGGATGGGAAAGCCATGTATATTAAGGATATGCGAAAATAAATTTCTAACAACTCATTTAATCTCGCTGTTTCGATAATAAAGACATCATATTCCATCGGGTTATGTTACCCTATGCCTATCGGTTCACCGAGCAGTGGTTTTCATTCGCTCATCTGTTTACCTTAGCATTCCCGGCTAGCTGATACATTTCTAAAATATCTAAAGTTTCCAAAATTTCTAAAGTTTATTACCTGTCACGCAGTGAGTAGGCTCATTCTTCATTTCGAATCTTTTTGTTTGTTGTGCGCGCCTGAATGTAAGCATGAGGTGTTTCGCTGTTCATTCAATTTTATTAATTATTGAGCCCGGTAAACCCTAATGCATATAGAAATAATCACGACACCTAATGACGCTTTAAAAGAGAGTGGATTTGGATCATTAAAAGCCTGTAACAGTGTTTTAAACGCAATTCAGAGAATTGGTTATAGCGTCAGTCTCAATGTGTGTAAATCAAAAGATGATTTAGATGACATTGTTAAAAGAGAACCTGAACTGGTTATATTGGCAGTAAAGTATGTACCTGTTATTAATGGTGATGACATTTGGTTGTCTGATTACTTTTTTCAGCGTGGAGTAAATTTCACTGGTTCATTTAGAGACGTCTTGAAGTTTGATTCCAACAAGGTGCTCGCTAAAACACATTTAATGACAAAAGGTATTAAAACGGCGGATTATTTTATTGCTATCCCTGGGCAGTTTAAAAAAGAAAGTGATTTACCGATTACCTACCCATTATTTTTAAAACCGTTAGATGCAGCAAATGGTAATGGCATTGACGATTTATCTTTTGTAAACAACTTTTCCGAATATGAAAGTAAAGTAACCTCGTTATACAAGACATTTAATCAGCCTGTTTTAGTAGAGAAATATCTCGACGGGCGTGAATTTACGGTTGCGATAATTGAATCAACGAATAATAGATTAATTACTTCAGCTGTTGAAGTTATACCACCCACATCAACTAACGGGCTTAAGATTTTAGGTGCGCAGGTTAAAAAAGATGATTCAGAAAAACTTATTGTTATTGATGATAAAGAAATAAAAAGCAAAGTAACGGCGCTGGCTATTGAGGCGTTTAAGACATTGGGTATTAGAGACTTTGGTCGTGTCGATATTAAAATAAATAAAGACGGGGATTGTTTCTTTATGGAGGCAAACCTTGTGCCGGGCATGACTTATGGTTCAAGTTACTTCCCTCAGGCTTGTCAGATTGCGCATAAATTCGATTATGACAAAGTAATTGAATTATTAATCGCGCCTAGTCTTGCTCGAGTGTATTCAATTATTCTCGCTAATTTACAACCTGCCATAAACAAAAAAATTGCTGCTGCTTTATAAGTTATTTTCTAACAAGCAATAATACAACTAAAAAGAGTCTGATCTTTTTTCATGTTTATTGATTAAAACCTTTGACGAGGTTCTTCATCAACAGTAAAGTGATTACTCTATGTTTATCAGAATATAAACACATTTAGGTGGTTTTGTTGTATGTCCTATGAGCTATTAGTTGAAGTTACCCGTAATAATACTGTAGAAAGTCGGCACTTTGGTGCTGCCATTGTCTGTGATTTTAAGGATAACGTTATAGAAAGCTGGGGAGATATCGAACAATTGGTCTTTCCACGCTCTGCACTTAAGCCAATGTTAGCAATTCATTTAGTTGAGAGTGGTGCAAGTGAACACTTTGAGTTAAATGATGCAGAGTTATCGTTAGCGTGTTCGTCTCATCAAGGTGAACAAATGCATCAAGATCTGGTCGAGTCATGGTTAGATCGAATAGGTTTAACTGAAGACGATTTAGCCTGTGGTGCTGTTTTACCTGAACATACAGAAAGTGCTCATAAGATACTTGCCTCCGGTCAACAAGGGTGTCGAGTTCACCATAATTGTTCTGGTAAGCACACCGGATTTTTAACCACAGCATTGCATTTAAATATTTCATTGGATAACTACCATAAGGTGGAACATCCATTACAACAGTTATCACTCGATATACTTTCTGATCTGGCTGATATAGAACTTAAACAGTATCCAATGGGAATTGATGGTTGTGGATTACCTGCACCGACCATGCCTTTACGACAACTTGCGCACGCAATGGCGCGCTTTGCTAACCCTAGCGACTTATCGACAAGTCGGGCACAGGCAATTTATCGCCTTCATGAAGCCATTATTAATGAACCTCTTTATATTGCCGGTCATGGATCGGTGGTGAGTGAATTGAATGAGGCAACTAAAGGATCTGTGCTGGCAAAATCGGGTGCTGAAGGTGTGATCACTGCAGCTTTGCCTAAGCGTGGTTTGGGAATAGCAGTAAAAATAGCAGATGGTAGTGAACGTGCTCGTTCAGTTGCATTATTAGCTATCCTTGATCATTTAGATGTTTTAACTAATGAACAAAAACAACTGCTTAAGAATCATATTACTCCAACGATAGTAAATTCCAAAGGTATTGATGTTGGAGAGATTCGTCCTGCAAAATCTTGGCTACCAATTTAAGGGTCGTAGTGAGTAATTGTTTCTAATATAAACTATAAAGATGAAAGAGGTAGCTCCTTTTTATAAATCAGCTTTCAGTGATATTAGAAAGTTTATTTGGTACATTTTATACTTGTTTATCGTCATTTAGATAAAGGTGAACTACATATTGAACGTCTGCTTTCAGTTATTTGAATAGGTAGTTTAAAAATATACGAATGACTGCTACTGGCCGATACTGTTGAAAAACTATTTTTTTTTAAAATTGATTTTTTTAGCTTATGTAATGCATTTTATTAATTTATATATGTGGGGACATAAAAAACTCTTGATAGTTTGGCTGAGATCATCTCTCTGTCTTATACGGAATATTTGAATCTCACTTTCAAAAAATACAGTCTATCCATAAATTTTATGTTATTAAAATTTCGAGTTTTTCAACAGTATCGGCCGTAAGCTGCCTGCCACAGGATACGTAAACCCCGTTACGTTAATATCATATTTAAAATACCAGATTAATTTTCAATCATTCAATTGAAACTTAATCCCACTTAAAAAACCAGGCACCAAACAATAAAAAAACGACACTTTGAGCAGTGAGCACTATTAAGTGGTAACTAATATCAACTAAGTCCGCACCATCAATCATTACAGCGCGTGCAGCTGCAGTTACATGTGTAAGTGGGAATATTTCTGCAATTGATTGCATAACAGGTGCAGCACCTTCAAGTGAAAACCAGACACCTGAAAAAAACATCATCGGCCAACTAAACAAATTAAGTAAGCCCCCTGCAGCTTCTTCACTACTTATTCGTGCGGCTATAATCAAACCAAGACTAATCATACTTAATGCACCAAGTCCAAATACCAGGAACAAATTAAAATGAGAGCCGTTCATGACAAAACCAACAAAGAAGTGTGTGCCATAAAAGACAAAAGCAGTCACAACCATTATTAATATAATGCGTGAGACAATTTGTGCGGATAAATATTCAAAAGCAGTAATCGGTGTTGCTTTTAATCGTTTAAGCATTCCATTTTTTCGATAACGAACGATGACAAAACCAACGCCAAATAAAGCACTAAACATCATATTCATAGATAAAATACCGGGAATTACCCAGTCAAGATATCTAATTTGTTTACCGCTGACGGTTTGCTTTTCAAATTCGTGGTGTTTAGATTTCCGGAATTCAGAGCCTAACAGGATTTTTTCAACTAAATAGCCACTTGGTGATTTTGTATTAATCCAATACTTTTCTTTTTCCGCATCAAACAACATATCAACCTGATGGCGTTGAACTTTTTGAATTGAACGAGTTATTTCACTTTCAACAGAATCAACGTTATAAAATTCAATATGCTTTAATTCAAGAAACTGCTTTGCTTGTGTTGTTGCTGTTGATTCATTTACGACTCCAACTTTAAACTGTTTACCGATATCACCAGAAAAGGCAAATGAAAAACCGGCAACAATTAAAACAGGCATTAGGATATTCCAGCTTAATGAAGATCGATCACGTAAAAATTCTTTGTTACGCGTTAGGAATAAAGCTAAAAAACGTTTAAATGACATCATTTTTCCGATTAAGTCCTTAGTTCTTTTCCTGTTAATTCAAGAAAAAGATCATCTAACGTTCGATGTCTTATCTGTAATTGAGAAAGTGAAATATTATTTTCTATCAGTGTTGAAATAACTTCGTTAACATCACATGTTGTGATTTCAATATGGCCGTTTTTTTCATGTGTTGTTAATAATGACAAATCTAAATTTTCTAATTCAGCAGATGGCAACTGTAAAATAACATCATTAAAATTTTCAGCTAATAAAGTTTTGGGTGCACCTTGAGCAATTATCTTACCGTGATCCATAATCGCTATTTCATCACAAAGCGTATAAGCCTCATCCATGTAATGAGTCGTTAGAATAATAGTCTTACCTTCAGCCTTAATATCATTAATTAAATCCCAAAAGTTTCTCCTTGCCTGAGGATCCAAGCCAGTAGTTGGTTCATCAAGGAAAATAATATCAGGATTATTAACTAAGGCGATTGCTAATAATAAACGCTGCCGTTGTCCTCCTGATAGCTGTCGATTATCCTGATCAAGATATTCAGTCAAATTACAGCGAATAATTAAATTATCTAAATCAACATGTTGAGGGTAAAGCCTGGAAAACATTTCCAATGTTTCACGTACAGTGATGTAATCTTGCAAAGCGGTAGACTGAAACATAATGCCCGCTTCATTGCGAAACTGGTTTCCTAAAGGTTTTCCTTTATAAAGAATTTCGCCAGAAGTAGGCTGATTAATTCCTTCAAGTATTTCAATGGTGGTTGTTTTGCCTGCGCCGTTAGGACCCAGCAAACCAAAACAAATACCTGTTTGCAGTGCCAAGTTGATGCCATTGACTGCTTTTACGGAGGGATAGTGCTTTACCAGATTTTTTACTTGCAATAAGTTTGTTGCCAACTAATTTTATCCTTTAATAGGTAATATCCAGTAATGTTTTTTCATCAACTCCAAGAAACTCTGCCACTTCTTCTATTTTATATAAAACTTCTATTTTAAAAGGGGTGCCATCCGTTAAGGCCTGATACATTCTGGAAATACCATAATTAAGTGGTGTACTCACCCAAAAAACTGACAAGGTTGATTGACCTGATTCGTATGAACCTAACCGGCGTTGAGCAACACCCCAAAGATCGTCAAAACTTAAGTGTACCGCATCTATATCACGAACATCATGAAATCGATGCAATGTTTTATTTGAACCAGCTTCTTGCTTCTCAAGTTTTTCAACCCACTCGCCTGCAAGTGCAACATCTAATTCACCGGTAATTTTGCTGCAGATAATGTTGCCAACAATTTTGGCTTTGTAAGTACCCATTATACTCTCGTTTAAGATTAACTAAGTTTTTAATTAACCCCATAATAGTCTTCAATTATATTCATCACAACACACATATTTTTTACAATGTATTTTGCAATATCTTAAAAAAGTTATTACTGTGATAATAACTCAGTTAGTGCCTTTTCATCTAAAATTGTGACCCCTAATTCTGCAGCTTTAGTCGCTTTTGAACCGGGGTTTTCGCCCACAACAACATAATCTGTTTTTTTAGAAACACTGCCCGAAACTTTTGCACCCAAGCCTTGTAATGCAGCCTTTGCATCATTTCGTCCCATAGTCTCGAGTGTGCCTGTAACAACAAACGTTTTTCCTGCTAAAGGTTGTTCATCAACCGACTTCTTTTTAATTTTTGGCCAGTTAATTCCAGCTGCTCTTAATTGATTAACAACTTCAATATTATGTTCTTGTTTAAAAAAAGTCATTAAATTTTCGGCAACAATCGGCCCTACATCTGCAACAGCTAATAATTTTTCTTCATTTGCATCTATTATATTTTCCAAGGTCGTAAAATGATTGGCCAATGTTTGTGCGGTGGTTTCACCTATACTATGAATCCCTAAAGAAAAGATAAAACGAGCGAGTGTTGTTTTCTTACTTTTTTTCAGTGAAGCAACAAGATTTTTTGCCGACTTCTCACCTGAACGCTCAAGCTGAATTAATTGTTCTACATTAAGTTTATAAAGATCTGCAATTGTATGAATAAGACCTTCATCAACCAGTTGTTCAACCAGTTTATCACCAAGACCATCTACATTCATTGCACGACGCGAAGCAAAATGTTTAATCGCTTCTTTACGTTGTGCTTCACAATACAAACCACCGGTACAAAAGGTGACTGCTTCATCTTCATTTCGTGCTGTTTCTGAACCACAAACCGGGCAAGTTTTAGGTAGTTTATAACGTTTTATCTTACCCTTTCGTTTAGATTTTACGATGCTGACAATTTGTGGAATAACATCACCCGCACGGCGCACAATAACGTAATCGCCTATTCCTATATCAAGACGATCAATTTCATCTTGGTTATGCAGTGTTGCATTACTAACTGTCACACCACCAACAAAAACCGGTTCCAAACGTGCAACAGGTGTTAATGCACCAGTCCGACCAACCTGAATTTCAATATCATTCAGTTTGGTCATTTCTTCTTGAGCAGGAAATTTACGGGCAATAGCCCATCGAGGCGCACGGGAGACAAAACCCATAATGTTTTGAAATTTAATATTATCAACTTTGTAAACAATGCCATCAATTTCATCTGGCAAGTTGTTTCGTTTACTTGCTAATTTTTCGTAATAGTTAATACACCCCTTAACACCTTTTACTACTTTGCTTTCCGGATTAATTCTTAAACCCCAGGACTTTAATTTCTCCATCATTTCACTGTGCTTATTCGGCAGTGTCATGCCTTCTATCAAGCCAATACCATAACTATAAAATGATAAAGGTCGTGTTGCAGTTATTCTGGGATCAAGTTGACGTAACGAACCGGCAGCAGCATTTCTTGGATTAACAAAAGGTTTTTCGCCCTTTTCAAGTTGTTGTCGATTTAATTTATTGAAGCCTGCCTTTGGCATAACAACTTCACCACGAACTTCAATTAATTCTGGAAAATTCTTACCACGAAGTTTTAAAGGAATAGCATCAATTGTTCGAATATTTAAAGTAACATCTTCACCAGTACGCCCATCACCACGTGTTGCGGCACGAACTAACAAACCCTTCTCATATAGAAGACTGATAGCTAAACCATCAAGTTTTGGTTCTGCTGCATATTCAATATTTTCTTTTTCAACACTTTCACGGACACGTCGATCAAAATCATTCATATCCTGTTCTGAAAAAGCATTACCCAGAGATAACATAGGCACTTCATGTTGGACTTCTGAAAAAGAATCGAGTGGTGTGGCACCAACACGCTGAGTTGGTGAGTCAGTTGTAATTAATTCAGGGTATTGTTGTTCAATGTTACTTAATTCATTAAGCAATCGATCATATTCACTATCCGGGATTTCGGGGTTATCTAATACATAATAAGAATAATTATGAGAGCTGATTTCTTCACGCAGAGTATCTACGCGTTTTGTAATTTTTGTATCAACCATTACTTAATGACGTTTTTGACGTTGAGAAGTCTGTTGTTTAAGACGATATGTTTCCACTTTATCTTTTAAATGAGCAATAGTTTGTTGTGTCAGCACACTACGATTTTCATCACACAACTCTCCACTTAATGCCTCTGCAAGTCGCTTACTTATTCCCAGTAAATTATCTAATGCTTTTCGACATTCAACTGGACCAGGTAATTCTAAAAATACTGCAAGCCCGGGTGTTGTCACATCTTTTAATTTTGTTAAGTCAAAAAATCCAGGTTCAATTGCGTTTGCAATACTAAAAACTGCAATATTGTTTTGTAAGTAATGATATATCTGATGTTCACCATGCGTTAATCCTGCCGAAGTCATAACCGCGTGAATACCTTCTCCGATAAAGACATGACCTTTAGGTGACATAATATATAGTATGATAAGAAGAGATTCGGGGCCGGTTTCAGTTGTATCTTCAACCGCTGTAAAAGTTATTTCCTGTTGTTTTGTATATTCTTCAACACGATCACGCCCGGAAATCACTTTGCTTAGTGCTTCGAAATCACTAAAGTCAGGCTCATCTTCAATTGGGGTTAAAACAGGAATCAGATCATCTTCATCCGAAGATGCATTTTCAGATGAAGTGATTTTTTTATTTACAGGATTAAATATTTTTTTCAACAAAAAAATTAAATTATCATCGGACGAACGGAATTTTATATAAATTCCAACAACAACAACTAATCCAATAATGACTAAGGTTAAACGTAATGAATCCACACTATCCCTCTAACCAATAAACCCTATTAAAGAATAATTACGCTGATGCTAGTTCCGCTGCTGCTTCAACATCAACCGCAACAAGACGAGATACACCAGGCTCATGCATAGTCACACCGGTTAAGTGCTGTGAAATTTCCATGGTAATTTTATTATGCGTAATGAAAATAAACTGGGTCTTGTCTGACATGTATTTCACCATGTCACAGAAACGTCCAACATTGGCATCATCTAATGGTGCGTCCACTTCATCAAGCATACAAAATGGTGCTGGATTTAATTGGAATATAGAAAATACCAATGAAACAGCTGTTAATGCTTTTTCACCACCTGATAACAAATGGATCGTACTATTACGCTTGCCTGGAGGGCGCGCCATAATTGTAACGCCGGCATCTAATAAATTATCATCGGTTAATTCAAGGTAAGCATGTCCACCACCAAATAAACGAGGGAACAGTTCTTTAACACCGCTGTTTACTTTGTCGAAAGTTTCTTTGAAACGAGTACGCGTTTCAGCATCAATTTTTGCAATCGCATTTTCTAACGTGGTCAAAGCATCCGTTAAATCTTTATCCTGATCATCAAGATATTTTTTACGTTCTGCTTCTTGTTCAAATTCTTCAATAGCAGCAAGATTTATAGGGCCAAGACGCTGAATTTTTGATTCTATATCATCAACTTGTTGTTCCCATGCAAAGTCATTTGCATCTTCTGGCATTTCATCAATTAATGTTTGTAGTTCAAAACTCGTTTCATTAATTGCTTCTTCTAATGTTTGACGGCGAACTTTAACTTCTTGCCAGCCAATACGAATAGATTCCAGACCACCACGTACTTCCTGAACACCGTTTTCAGCACCAGAGCGCGCTTCTTCCAACTCACGCATATGATGATCAATAGCTTCTACCGCAGTTCTGGCCTGTGTTAACTCTTCTTCAACTTTAATTCGAGTCTCAAGTAATACAGCTAAATCTTTATTCATGTCATCAATCGGAGCATCACTCTCTGCAGCTGCTTTATGTAACTCATCACGTCGAGCTGCAAGTTGTTGTTGACGTTCTTGCATACGTTCTAAAGCTTGTTCCGTTGAATTCAATTCTGCGCGCAGAGTTTCAATGCGTACTTTAATTTCATGCGCAGCATCACGTTCAACACGTGCTTGTTCACGTTTAGAACGTAAACTATCCTGACAAGTTTCACGACGTTGTTGTAATTCAACACGTTGCTCTTCAAGCCTGGCCATCGCCTCTACTGCAACTTCCAGTTTTTCGCGTGAGATAGCAAGATCCTGATTATCTTTTTCAACTTCTAAACGAACTTCTTCTGCTTCAACACGTTGTTCTTCCTGACGTGTTTGCATTTGTTCTAAACGTGCCTGGCGCGCACTTAAATCTGACTGACGGTTTGCACGTTGACGTGATAACTGGTTGCTAGTCATCTGACTAGCATCACGATCCATTTCTGCAGTACTGAGTTGTTCACGTTCAGTTTCCAATTGTTGCTGAACCTGTTGCACAATGGCTTGCAATTCATTTGTTTCAGAGGTCAGTGTCTTCAAGGTTTGCTCGCGTTGTAAGATACCAGCTTTTTCATCTTTATCACGTGCGACACGTAACCAGTTTTTACCTAACCAGATACCATCACTTGTTACAACAGACTCTCCATCTTGCAGGTTTCCACGCATGGATAAAGCTTGCTGTAAATTATTGGCAACTAACACACCTTTCAAAAGACTGGTTAATTTCCACGGTGCTTTAATTTTGCTTTCTAAACTATCTGCTTGTACAGGTGAAGAATTTGAATCTACACGTGTATCAAATAACGTTAACGTACCTTCTTCAAAACTTTCTAAAACTTCAGCTAAGGGATCAACCCCATCAACACAGACTGCTTCAAGATGTTCACCTAATACACATTCTGCCGCTTTCGCCCAACCGGCTTCAACTTCAAGCTCTTCGGCTAAACGTGGTGCATCTTGTAAGTCCTGATTATTCAACCACTGTGTAACCGCACCTTCTTCTTTGCCTAAGGCCGCTTGTTGTAATGCTTCAAGTGAGGCACTGCGACCACGTAAATCCTGTAACTTACCGCGAGATTCATCGAGTTGTGTATTTAATGAATGTACCGAATCACGCAACTGACCAATCTGGCTTTTCTTTTCTTCCAGAATGGCTTCTGTTTGTTGAATTTCAGCTTCATCTTTTTGCAGTTGTTGCTCAAGCTCACCGCTTTCACTAATTAACTGTTCATGTGATTGTTTGCCTAATTCTTCGTGCAAACGTTCCAGGCGTTGTTTTTGACGCTGTAAATGTTCTTCAACATGTTGAATATGGGTACGTTCAACTTCTGCATTACGTGCAGGTTCAGTTGCCGCTTCACTGAAACTATCCCATTCACTTTGCCATGCTTGCATTGCACTTTCTGCTTCTAATAAAGCAGCTGATGACATTTCTGCAGTTTCTTGTAAATGTTCAAGTTTAGGTTCAACTTCAGCCAGATTTTCTTTTACAGTGCTTAGACGTTTTTGATCTGTTTCATGATGTGCATGCGCTTCTTGCCAGTCTTGCTCAAGCTGGGTTAAATCCTGTTGTTGTTGCTGGCGACGTTCTTTTGCATGTTGGATAGACTGTTCTATTTTCGCAATATCAGTACCGACACTGTAAAAACGACTTTGCACTTCGTTAAATTTATCTGTCGCTTCAGTATGTGATTCACGTTGTGATTCAATTTCAGCTTCTATACTGCGTTGGCGTGCAATCGCTGATTCAAGTGCTGTTTCCTGCTCTCGAATTTGTGCTTCAGTTTTTTCTGCTTCGTCTTGTTTAAGTAACCAACGTAATGCGGTTAATTGCGCTTTTAACAAACGTTCTTCTTCACGTAAGACTTTATATTTTTCAGCGGTATTTGCCTGGCGTTTTAAACGCGCCAGTTGTTTTTCTAACTCGTCACGTAAATCACTTAAACGATCCAGATTTTCACGAGTATGTTTAATTCGCTTTTCTGTTTCGCGACGACGTTCTTTATATTTTGAAATACCCGCAGCTTCTTCAAGGAAAGTTCGAAGTTCTTCTGGCTTGGCTTCAATCAAACGCGAGATCGTACCTTGTTCAATAATGGCGTAACTGCGAGGGCCTAAACCTGTACCGAGGAAAATATCGGTAATATCACGACGACGGCAGCGAGTACCATTTAGGTGGTAAACAGACGTACCATCACGGGTAACTGTTCGTTTAATCGCAATTTCACTAAAATTGGCATATTCGCCACCGAGTTTGCCTTCAGTATTATCGAAAATCAGCTCAATAGTAGCCTGACCAACGGGCTTTCGGCCAGTGGAGCCATTGAAAATGACATCCGCCATGGACTCACCACGCAAATGCTTGGCAGAGGACTCGCCCATTACCCAGCGAACGGCATCAATAATATTGGATTTTCCGCAACCATTTGGTCCCACAACACCACTTAACTGGCTTGGGAATTCAACGGTAGTTGGGTCGACGAAGGATTTAAATCCCGCTAATTTTAATTTACTTAAACGCATGAGCGGAAGGATAATCTATCCCCTATACCTCATACAACATTGACTTCACATTCAAGCTGTGAAGAATGAAAATAATTAGTAAAACTGGCGAAAAATTGCTCAATCATGACTAATTTAGTCAAATTAATTTCAATTCATCAAAATTAAACCCCATCCTGAAATCAATGCTAAAATCCACCATTACAAAATCCCAATTTCAATTCAGTAAATTTAGAGAACATAATGTCTACCCAGCCTACTAAAGATCTAGAAACATTCGAAAACCCGATGCCAGAACGTGATTACACAATTCGTATCGATATGCCTGAATTCACCTGTTTATGCCCAAAAACAGGACAGCCTGATTTTGCGACCTTGCACCTTGAATATGTACCCGATAAACAGTGTGTCGAATTAAAGGCCTTAAAACTGTATATATGGGCATTTCGTGAAGAAGGCCACTTCCATGAAAAAGTCACTAATATGATTCTTGATGACCTGGTGGCAGTGACTCAACCTCGTTTCATGCGCTTAACCGGTAAATTCAATGTACGTGGAGGTCTTTACACTGAAGTCGTTGCAGAGCATCGTGACCCAGGCTGGAAAGCACCTGAGTACGTTACCCTACCTTAAAGTGAAATAAGAGAAGGCATCGTGTCAGACAAAAGCTACCCGTCTATACTGGCTCGACCTTCCCCTCTTTTTATTGGTATTGATCTTGGCACTTCTGGCTGCCGTGCCATTGCCATCGATGCTTTGGGTAATATAAAAGCCGAAGCAAAAATCAGATACCCTGATAAAAACCACAAACAACAAACCCCTGCTGACTGGTGGCATGCTACTCAGGCCGTATTACAAACTATTACTTCAAAAGTAAATCATCAACATATACAAGCCATTGCTGTTGATGGAACGTCGAGCACCGTGTTGTTGTGCAACGATGCAGGTCAACCTGTTACACCTGCGTTGATGTACGATGATCAACAGGCAAAACCTCAAGCTAATTTTTTAGAACAATATGCACCGAAAAACTCTGTCGTTTTAAATCCTACAAGTGGATTAGCCAAAGTATTATGGTTACTTGAACATCACCAACCAGAAGAACCGTTTCATATTGTGCATCAAGCCGATTGGATCGCAGGTCAACTATGTCGCCGTTTTAATTTTAGTGATTTTAATAATGCGTTAAAAACAGGATTTGATCCTGTTAATAAAATCTGGCCATTATGGTTATTGGATTTATTTAAAGAACTTAAAATCAATCCCGCAAGTTTACCCAAAGTCGTTGCACCAGGTTCAGTTGTTGCACACATCAATCTACACGTTGCCAGAGATCTTGGACTGCCTATTGATATTGAAATTATTGCCGGCACAACCGACAGTACCGCAGCATTCATGTCCAGTGGTGAAAATAAAGTCGGTCAAGCAGTAACATCGTTAGGTTCCACCCTGGTTTTAAAAGTAATAAGCGACATAGAAATCAATGATCCTGCTCACGGTGTATATAGCCAGCCTTATGGTCAACACTGGCTTGTCGGTGGCGCATCAAATTCAGGTGGTGCAGTACTCAATTATTATTTTAATGATGAACAAATGCTCATACTAACAAAACAACTCAAACCAGGCGTGCATACAAACTTGAATTACTATCCATTAATTGAAACCGGTGAACGTTTCCCTGTTAATGATCCAAACCTGACACCACGTTTAACACCAAAGGTTGATAATGATGCTTTATTCTTTCAGGGATTATTAGAAGGTATCGCAGAAATAGAACATACTGGTTATAAATTATTAGAACAGTTAGGTGCACCCTACCCAACTTCAATTCAAACTGCAGGTGGCGGAGCAATCAATACCGCATGGCAACAAATTAGAGAACATAAACTTGGTGTTCCCGTGACTACCGCAACATACACTGCGGCAGCTTATGGTGCAGCAAAGCTTGCTGCAAAAAATTATTCCTCAAATAAAGAGAAAACAAATGATTAGTAACCCTTTCACTGGCGCAACTTATTTTATTAATGGTATTAGTTTAATAAACACAAACGGAATTCGTCGTTTTGTTTTAATCCCCCTACTCATCAATATTACTGTTTTCAGCATAGGACTATGGTTTGCTATTGAGCAGTTTGATATATTTATTACCTGGGCTTTAGCCGATCTACCCAGTTGGTTAAGTTGGCTGGAATGGATTATGTGGCCATTATTTGCATTAACTTTTTATGGTCTGGTCTTTTTTGGATTTTCTATTATTGCCAATATTTTATCTGCACCGTTTAATGGCCCACTAGCCGCAGCGGTTGAACGTCATATTACAAACAACCAGAATATAAACAGCAACAAAACATTTTCTCAAGAAGTTAAAGATGCTTTAACGAATGAATTAATCAAACTTAAACATTCATTATATCTAATGATGCCATTAGCTTTTTTATCGTTAATATCATTTGCCTTTCCATTAATTTCACCTTTCGTTGCCGTGTTATGGATGGTCTATACTGTTTGGATATTAACGTTAGAGTATGCTGACTTCCCTATGGCAAACCATGGCATGATATTTCCCCAAATACGTGAAAAACTAGCCGAAAAAAGATTTCTATCTTTAGGTTTCGGTTCTATGGTGATGATCGCTACTTTAATACCGTTTGTAAATTTTTTAGTGATGCCGATTGCTGTTGCTGGCGCTGCTAAAATGTATGTACAGGAATTTAAAAATTAACTCGTATGTTTCCCAGAAAAAGAATAAAAGCAAAAACGTTTTTTAAATTACCCAGTGTTGTAACAACATTAAAGTGGAGTTGGAAAATATTATTATTAATTTTCGTTATGGATACAGGTTACTTGATCGGTATATGGCCAAATTGGAAAATTTATGCCGAAGGCCCCGTACAACAATCAAGTTTTATACGAAACTATATCTCCGAACATTATCGTCATCGGGACTGGCCCCGGTTACAGTGGCGGCCCGTATCAATCAATAAAATTCCAAAGCATATGATACGCGCACTTATTGTTGCAGAAGACGCACGTTTTTATTCTCACAGTGGCATTGATACCGATGCGTTAAAAGAAGTGATGGAATACAACTTATCAAAAAAACGCTTCATATATGGTGGCAGTACTATTTCCCAACAAACCATTAAAAACATATTCCTCAGCCCATCAAGAAACCCGTTACGCAAATGGCATGAATTTGTTTTAACAATGGGGATGGAACGCAACCTAAGTAAAAAACGTATTCTTGCCTTATACTTAAATATTGTTGAGTTTGGTCGTGGGATTTATGGCGTAAATGCAGCAGCTCAATACTACTGGGGAATTCCTGCATCACAGTTATCAGTAAACCAGTCTATTGAATTGGCAGCAACCTTACCTGCTCCAGTAAAGCATAATCCAAACAGCAGAACAAAATTTTTCTTAAAGCGAGTTAAAAAGATTGGACGATATTTTTTAATACCCGAATCAAACAGAAATTGAATAACTCCCCGTTTCATACTCATTTACCAAGTTTAATGCTTTTAATTCATTAACCTCATCAACACTAACAAAGGCAAAATCGATCGCCGCAAGTTCACCTATTGCACCTTGCAGATATTCACCTTCGATATATGCGGGAATATCATTTGCTTCTAACATGCCTTTGACAATATTTGCTTCGATACTATTTTTTGCAGTAAAAACTTTAACCATAATAACGTTCCCTGTTAAGCCAGGTAGGTGGTTAGTCGCTGAACACCTTCTTTAAGTTGTTCAATCGATATTGTGTAAGCGAAGCGTAAAAACGTGTTCGCTTTATTTTCACCAAAATCTTTTCCTGGCGTTATTGCAACCCCGATATTTTCTAATAAGTCATAAGCAAACTGGTAGCTGTCTTTGGTAAAATTTTCACAGTTCGCATAAATATAAAAAGCACCTTGTGGCTCAACTTCAATTTTAAAGCCAAGCTTTTTCAATGCAGGTAATAAAAAATCACGGCGTTGTTTAAATTCTTCCTTGTGAGATTCAAGTATAGCGGTTGTTGCTGGATTAAATGCAGCTAAAGCAGCATATTGTGCGGGAGTGGGTGCAGCCAGGAAAATATTTTGCGCCAGTTTGTCCATGTCATTAACCAGAGATTCAGGTGCAACAAGCCAACCTAAACGCCAGCCTGTCATATTAAAATATTTTGAAAAACTATTTATTACAATAATATTTTCATCAATTTTGTGGTGTTCATCTATATTAATCGCGGTATCCACTTCATCATCATAAACAAGCCCATGATAAATCTCATCCACAATAAGATAAGCGCCCTGTTCTTTTACAAACCTGGCCATTTTGATAAGTTCTGATTTAGCTAACAAAGTTCCTGTTGGATTGGACGGTGAAGCCACCATTACTGCAGTCGTTTTATCTGTCCAGTTATCCTGCAGATGTTTTAATGTCAGTTGATATCCTGACGTTGCATCAACAGAAATAGAACGTGCTTTGCCCGATAAAAAACGTACGAAGTTTTTATTGCAGGGATAACCTGGATCAGCAAGTAATACCTCATCACCTTCCTGCATGATGACACCAAGTGCTAACATCAAAGCACCCGACGCTCCGGGGGTAATGACTACACGGTTAGAAGAAATACTTAATTCATAACGCGTCTTATAAAATTTGGCAATGGCTTGACGTAATGCAGGCAAACCTAATGCCGCAGTGTAATGAATATCACCCTCTTTTATTGCTGCTATACTAGCATCAATAATGGGTTGTGGTGTAGGGAAATCAGGTTCACCAATTTCCATGTGTATGATGTCTTTACCTTCAGCTTCTAATTCTTTTGCACGAGCAAGTAACGCCATCACATGGAAAGGTTGAATGTCATTGATACGTGAAGATATCTTCATTATAAATAATTATGCAGAATGAAGTGCTTCAATCATATTGATATTCAGATAATCAAATCCATGTGCATCGCCGTCTATAACTTTAAAGGGTGAACCCGGCTCTCCATATTGATCCAATACAATGGCCGCACCCGTAAAATCATGATCTTTAGTGTAGTCATTTATTGTGATTATCGTTTTTAAGTTAGCACCGAGTGAAGATAAAACACCGTTACGTGAATCTTCAAAGGCAATACAGTCTTCTGCTTTTAAATTCATTTTATCTAAAGCCCAGTCATAGATATCTGGAGCAGGTTTTTTAGCGGGCACAATATCTCCTGCTGCAATAACCTCAAACCAATCCATCGATTCTTTGCCTAACGTGTGTGTCAGTAACGCTTCAACATTTGCGGGAGTTGTTGTTGTCGATATAGCTAAACGATACCCTCTTTCTCGAGCTTCATTAAGAATTCGCTCAACTCCCGGACGTAATGGAATGGCACCTTTTGCCAACAAACCGGTGTAATGTGCTGTTTTTGCTTTATGCATGTCCGCGATATACGCCGTTAAATCTTCTGGCTGATCAAATTCTGGCTTGTATTTATCCAGAAAAAATTTCATTCGCTCCTTGCCACCCGTGACCGTTAATAAATCTTCATAAATATCAACAGTCCAATCCCAGTTTAAACCTGCATCGGCAAAAGCCAGATTAAAGGCCACTCGATGA
Organism: uncultured Thioalkalispiraceae bacterium; assembly: GCA_964605385.1. Taxonomy (GTDB): domain Bacteria; phylum Pseudomonadota; class Gammaproteobacteria; order UBA6429; family Thiohalophilaceae; genus JAGLTQ01. Next base: position 916 of record CAZSCK010000053.1, on the reverse strand, counting down.
CCATCTCGCTCGGTGTCGGCTAATGTTCCATCAACATCAAATATTAGTGCTTGTAACTTAGGCATTTACTACTCCAAAATCTATAAATTTTAATCTTGCAACATTAACCACTTGATTTATAATGGATTAATCTCATACTATGGTGCTCTATTATTAGAGAGCGCTATTATACCACTTCAAATAATTTTCGTAATTCTTGCGTATTTGTTAGCATTCTGGTATTAAGTCGCGTCGTATTTTTTTATTTATAGTTAATTCCACGGCTGGAGAGATTTTAACAATGCCTGCAAAGAAAAAAACAGTAGCAAAAAAGAAAGTTACTAAGAAAAAAACAGTAGCGAAAAAGACCGTTACTAAGAAAAAAACAGTAGCGAAAAAGAAGGTTGTGGCTAAAAAAGCAGCAACTAAAAAGACCGCTACCAAAAAGAAAACTGCGCCTAAGAGAAGAATACCCTCAAGCATTTCTCAGGAATTTAAACAGTTCGAGCCTTACAAAATTAAGAGAGGCGAAGAATATATGAATGAAGCTCAAGTCGAGCATTTTCATCATATTCTTGGTTCATGGAAAATGGAACTCATGGAAGAAGTTGATAAGACTGTGCATCACATGCAAGACGAAGCCGCTAATTTTCCTGATCCTAATGATCGAGCTTCACAGGAATCGGACTTCACCATGGAATTACGTACACGAGACCGTGAACGTAAACTCATCAAAAAAATTGACGAATCGATTGATCTTCTTGATTCAGGTGATTACGGTTACTGTGATGATTGCGGTATTGAGATTGGTATTCGCCGTCTTGAAGCCCGTCCAACAGCAAGCCAATGTATTGATTGCAAGAGCTTAAGTGAGATTCGTGAAAAATCGATGTCTTAAACTTTATTCGCTATAAATACAAAAAAGAAAGCTTTTGCT
>CAZSCK010000052.1:0-19353 GCA_964605385.1 uncultured Thioalkalispiraceae bacterium | reverse complement strand
ATCCCACCATACATATACTGATTAAAGCTCGCGATATCCATGCTAACGCCGCGGAACAGGTGATCAAGGCTCATAATCGCTTGCTCAAGTAAAAGCACAGAAATATAAGGGTGCTGAACGCGTAAGCGGTTATACATGGTTTTAGAGATACGTAATAAACGGGTATTTTTGCTCATCGCGCGAATTCGGGCAGAACGAGGTTTATCATCAAAAAAGGACATGGAGCCCATCAGCTCGCCAGCTTCTAATTCGCCAATTTCAACTTCTTTGCCCTGGTTTTCATGAAATAAGCCGGTAACACCTTCAATAACAAAAAACAGCGCATCACCAATGTCACCAATATCAGCAATAATATCTCCTTTTTTAAAGGAAACTGCCTCGGTAAATTCAAGAAAGGTGTTTACTTCATTTATAGTGAGAGATTCACAGAATTTATTCTGGCAAAGCACATCGTTAAGCTCGAATTGTTCAGTAGTGCGTTGATGTGGCATGGTGGAACTCCTGGTTGTGTATAAGGTCAAATTAAAAGAGTTGAGAGTATGACTATCTGCAGCTTGCGCTTATTCTTGAGATTGAATACTCTAAAATTTAGAACATTGTAATGTAAAAGGAAATTGATAAGAATGAAATTTAAAATATTTTTGGCACTTATGCTTAGTGTTTTGCTCAGTAATATGGCGATAGCCGCGATTGATGAAGGGATTGAATACAAGCGTATTTCCCCTGCTCAGCCAACAATTACAAAAAATAAAATCGAGGTTGTGGAGTTATTTTGGTATGGATGTCCACACTGTTTTCGTTTTGAGCCTGATTTAAAAGCATGGTTAGCGAAAAAACCCGATAATGTGGTTTTTTACCGTGTTCCCGCGGTATTTAATCCGGCTTGGGCGCTACATGCGCGTGCTTTTTATGCGGCTACTTCACTCGGTCTTTTTGATAACGGTAAACATGAATTTCATGAAGCTTTTTTTGATGAACTGCATAAGCATAAAAAGCGCTTAAATAATAAAAAAGCATTACAAAGCTTTTTTGCTCGATTTGGTATTTCTGCTGAAGATTTTAATAACACCTTTGACTCATTTGCAGTAAACACAAAAGTAAATCGTGCCGTTACATTATCTAAGCGTTATCAATTACAAGGTGTACCTGCGGTAATTGTAAATGGTAAATACCGCACAGATGGCCCAATGGCAGGCGGCCGCAAAGGAATGATTAAAGTGTTGGATTTCCTAATCAAAAAAGAATCAAATAAATAGCTTGGTGATTTAAGCTTTTAAATGGTGAAGCCGATAGATTATATAGGCATAAGGAATATTTGATGAAAGCGGCAGAGTTATTTGTAAAGTGTTTGGAAAACGAAGGTGTTGAATACATCTTCGGTATTCCGGGTGAAGAAAATCTGGATATGATGGATGCTTTACTGGATTCATCAATAAAATTTGTCACAGTGCGGCATGAACAAGGTGCTGCATTCATGGCGGATGTCTATGGTCGCCTTACCGGCCGAGCCGGTGTTTGTATGGCAACACTTGGACCAGGTGCTACTAATCTTATAACCGGTGTTGCAGATGCGAATATGGATCATGCGCCGGTTATTGCTATTGCTGGCCAGGCCAGTACCCATCGATTACACAAAGAATCTCACCAGGTTTTAGATTTGGAACTTATGTTCCAGCCGATTACGAAATATTCATCACGTTTATTAACCCCCGATATTATTGCCGAAGTTGTGCGTAAAGCATTTAAAGTTGCGCAAACTGAAAAAACCGGTGCCTGCTTTATTGAGTTCCCGGAAAACATTGCTGAGATGGAAGTAGAGGATGAACCTTTACCGGTAAAACACGTACATTCTCCGGAACCCGCGGGTGAACGTGTTGATCGTGCAGCCGAAATTATATCGAATGCCAAAAATCCAATTATTCTTGCGGGTAATGGTGTTGTACGCAACAAAGCCTGGAAACAACTCGATAGTTTTGCTGAAGAGTTACGTATTCCCGTAGCCAATACCTTTATGGCAAAAGGGGTCATTCCCTTTAAGCATGAAATGGCATTAGGTAGCGCTGGCTTACAGGCCAATGACTATGTGAGTTGTGGTTTCAGTAAAGCCGATGTCATTATTTGTATAGGTTATGATTTAGTTGAATACCATCCTTACCTTTGGCACCCAACAAAAGATCGTATCATTGTCCACATTGATCAATCGCCCGCAGAAGTGGATGCATACTACCCCGTGTTATGTGGCGTTGTCGGTGATATCAAACATTCTTTAATACGTATTATGGAATTAGCCAGTCCAAACACAGGCAATCATATGCGTGCCTTACGCGAGGCATTAATCGAAGATATGAATCAGCACAAAGATGATAATTCTGTGCCCATGAAACCACAAAAAATTATCTGGGATTTACGTACCGCAATGAACATGGAAGACATTGCCATTACTGATGTGGGTGCGCATAAAATGTGGATGTCACGTATGTTCCGTTGTGAATTTCCTAATACTTGTATTATTTCAAATGGTTTTGCCAGCATGGGTATTGCCGTACCCGGTGCGATTGGAGCCAAACTTGCGTTTCCTGATCGCGCTATTGTAGCCGTTACAGGAGATGCAGGTTTTTTAATGAATTCACAGGAAATTGAAACAGCATTACGTATAGAAACTCCAATTGTTATTTTGATTTGGAATGATTCAGCTTATGGTTTAATTGAATGGAAACAAATGAATCAGTTTGGCCGTAAGTCAAATATTGATTTTAAAAATCCGGACTTTGTAAAATACGCTGAAGCATTTGGTGCGACAGGTTATAGAATTGAAAAAGGTGAAGATTTATTGCCTACCCTCAAAAAAGCCTTAGCAGATAAAACAGTAAGTATTATTGATTGCCCAGTTGATTATAGCGAAAATTTAAAACTCACTGGCAAGTTAGGTGAAATGGTTTGTCCGATTTAACTTCAAATAAAACGCTACGGATTTTAAGTTACAACCTGCAGGTTGGTATTGAAACAAGCCGGCCGAGTCACTATATAACTGGTAGCTGGAAACATTTAATTCCACACTCTCAACGTTTAAGTAATCTCGATGACACTATTGGTTTTTTAGAAGGATATGACATTGTTGGTTTGCAGGAAACGGATGCTGGCAGCCTTCGCAGTAATTATATTAATCTCACAGAGTATCTTGCGGATCGCGCAGGATTTCCCCATTGGTATCACCAGGTTAACCGGAACCTGGGGCACATAGCAAAACATAGCAATGGTTTGCTATGTCGCTTAAAACCTTATGAAATAGAAAATATTCGCTTGCCCGGATTTATACCCGGACGACAAGCTATGCTTGCGAAATACGGTAATGAAAAAGAAACATTAGCGGTCTTTGTTTTGCACTTGGCCTTAAGCAAACGTGCGCGGATGCGACAGCTTGCAATGATCGGTGATAAAGTAAATCAATATGAACATGCGATTGTAATGGGCGATCTAAATTGCAAAGCGGACAGCGTTGAAATGCGGCATTTATTCAGCCAAACAAAATTACATGAGCCTATTGAAGAGCTACATACGTTTCCAAGCTGGCGACCACAGCATCACATCGATCATATATTAGTTACCTCAGAACTTGAGGTTATAAAAGCAAAACCACTAACACATATCTGTTCAGATCACTTGCCGATTATGATGGAGGTAAAACTACCTGCCAGCCTGGAATTAGGGCGTAAATCAGCAAGTTTCATTCATAAAAATACGAAAATAGATGCAGCCTAAAAATGGCAAAAAATAAATATACTGATCTTGATGATTCTGCTAATGATAAGTGGAAAAATAAATATTTAAGTAGCCTGGAAGATCTTGAAAAGAAAGAACAGCAGTGGAGTGAAAGCGAAAAAAACTTACGCGCTTTAATTACACATTTAACAAATGCAGCAGACACTTCATCTGCAAAACTTACAAATCAATTAAATATTTTACGTGACGCCATCAATAAAAATGTTCCGGCAAATAAGTTAAAAAATGCTATTGATGAAGTTGCAGATAGTATTCTTGGCTTGAATGCAATTAGAGAAAAAAATAAAAAAGAATCCAATAAACAGTTCGTTAATTTAATAGAAAAAATAAAACCGGCTGGAAAAATAGAATCTAAGCTTTCGAAAATCTCAGTGAAAATTTCTAAGGCTTCTATAATAAATGATGTTTCTCCCCTGATCACTGAGCTGGCAAAATTATTAGTTTATGGCTTATCTATAGCGGAAAAAAAGAAAGATAAAGGTTTTTTGTCATCACTAATAAGTAAAAAATATAAGGAATCTGATGAGCAAGTAGAAACAGAGAGAAGCGAACAAGTTGCTCCTTTAGAGACGAGACTAGATTTAGATAATGCAGTTAAAAGTTTAATTTCATTATTAGAGAAAATGACTTTACCTGCGGACTTACAGGTTGAAGCGAATTTAATTAAGCGTCAGTTAAGTCAGTCAGTAGATGAAAATATTTTTTTATCCTCGTTGGAAAAAACGGTAGGCATTACGGCAGATGTGCTCGCTGGAGTTAAAAAAGAAAAAAAGGAAATAGAAGATTTTTTAAAGCAGTTAACCGGACGGCTACATGAACTGGATAAGGACATAAGGGAAACCTCAAGAATCAGGGAGTTAACCCATTTGCATGGAAAGGAAATGACAGATGGAATGAAAACAGAAATACAAACTATAGAGCAAGGGATTAGCAAGATTGATGATTTTGAGGAATTAAAAACTTCAATTCAATCCAGGGTTATATTATTACGCAATCACGTAGATACTTTTATTTTAAAAGAAGGTGAAAAAGATAATGAAGCATCACGGGTTATTGAGCAATTAAAAAATCAGGTAAAAGTCATGGAGGATGAGGCTGAAGAATTAAAAGAGCAGATAGAAAAAGAACGGCAGCAAACATTACGAGATGTATTAACCGGGATACCCAACAGGTTGGCTTATGATGAAAGGTTAAGTACAGAGTTGGCAAACTATCGTCGTAACCAGGATCCTTTTGTCCTTGTGGTGTGGGATATCGATTTATTTAAAAAGGTAAATGATAATTTTGGTCATGCCGCAGGCGATCAGGTGTTAAAACTGGTTGCATCAATATTAAATAAAAATATGCGTGAAGTAGATTTTATTGCGCGTTATGGTGGTGAAGAGTTTGTGTCGATCCTGCCATCAACAGATTTAAAAGGTGCACAATTAATAACAGATAAATTAAGAGAGCTAATTGTATCAAGCAAATTCCATTTTCGTGATGAAGCCGTCAATATCACTATTTCTTCTGGTTTTGCAGAAGTTAAAAATAATGAAGAGGGCGAAAATTTATTTATTCGAGCAGATAAAGCCTTATACAAAGCAAAAGAAAATGGTCGAAATAATTGCCAGCCGGCGAATTAATAAAAGCACATTTAGATTGTGAACCCCGTCATACTCAGTTCATGAAACACATCACACATATTTACTTTAATTGTTAATAATCGTTTCATTGAGATATAAAATATAAAACAGCTTGTATAATTAATACATATAAATATATTTATTAAGAGTATGGCGTTCTCCGTGAAAAAGATTTTTTATAATTACCAATTTGATTTTCCTGATGGGCATCAAAAACAATTTAAAGTTGATTTTGATAATCAGAGCCTACGTTCAAAATTACCCGATGGAAGCCAATATCCCGACTGGACACAGTTAGAGTTTAATCAGTGTCTGAACTGTCCTTTAACCAGTGAAGATTATCTTTACTGCCCACTTGCCGTTAATTTAGTGCCAATTATTTATTGGTGCAAAGATCTTGCATCTTACGATGAAGTTGATGTAATAGTAACGTCTGCAGAACGAGAAGTGCGCGCCCATACAAGTTTACAGCGTGCAATAAGTTCATTGTTAGGTTTGTTAATGAGCAGTAGCGCCTGCCCTAAAATGAAATTTTTAAGACCACTTGCACGTTTCCATCTTCCGCTTGCTACGCATGAAGAAACTATTTTTCGAGCAGTATCCGCAACATTTTTAAAAGAATATTTTAATGATCATGAAAATAAAATAAACAAAGATCCCTTGGGAGAACTTAAAGAGCAATATCAGGAACTACAAGATATAAACCGGTTTATAGCAGAGAGAATTCGTGGCGCAACTAAGCGTGACGCAGCAGTAAATGCAATAGTGTTATTAGATGTTTTATCTAAAAGTGTTTCATTTAGTATTGATGATTCTTTACAACAAATTCGATATTTATTTGAAAACAATGATGAATCAAATGTTGCATAAAATAATTGAAAAATTTTGATAAATTTAATAAAAAAAGGCAGAAATAATTTTCTGCCTTTTTTATGCGATCTTAGTACTAAATACTTGAAAGCTGCGCTTGAATTTGTCTATTTAAATTCATAATCCAGCCATTATAATTTTTATGAATATTGGTTCCATCGTAATTTAAATTTTGACTGCTTTTATAAACTATGTTGTAACTCTTTTTTGAGTATTTAATGTCAACAACTGCAACATGCGTACGTAAATAGAGTGTGCCAATAATATGGCCTGATGCTTTAGCTTTCATATTCCATCCAAGCCCGGCACCAGCACGAATAATGGCTTTTTTAATGTCTTTAGATGAGTGTTTCGCTGATATTTCAATAGGGGCATTTTCAATATTGAGAATAGGGTTAGATGTACAGCCAGCTAATATTAATAATGCGCTTGCTACCACAATGGCAAGAATGTTGCTTTTCATGATGATAATTCCTTTGATTAAATTATATTCAATATTCTCATAAATACATATATAATAATTACCAGAATAGATTGTTGTTATTATGGGGTAAATTTAAGTATGTGTCAGGAAAAAGAAATTAACAAGTTTGCAATTGTTATTCCTGCCTACAATGAAGAGGCCACCATTTTTGAGGTGGTTAAACAGGCTTTAAATGAATGTAATAATATTATTGTTGTAGATGATGGCTCAACCGATAAAACCATTAGTGAGCTAGAGGGTTTACCAGTCACCCTTATTAAGCATGAGATAAATAAAGGAAAAGCAGCAAGTTTGTGGGATGGCTTTATGGCTGCATTAAAAATGGATATTGATTTAATTATTACACTGGATGGTGATGGTCAGCATGCGCCGAGTGACGTCCAATTATTGCTGAAAAAAGCAGCAGAATATCCAAAAGATATTATTATTGGTGCTCGTCTTGCGGATAAATCAGCAATACCCGCTAAACGTTATTATGCGAATAAATTTGCAAATTTTTGGTTGGCTTGGGCAGCCGGTTATCCAATACAAGACAGTCAGTCCGGTTTTAGGATATATCCAAAAGCATTGTTCGATAATTTAAAAATCTCAACAAAGCATGGTTTTGTTTTTGAAAGCGAGATATTAATTAAAGCAGCAGAAAAAGGTATTTACAGTCACCCGGTAAAAATACCCGCAGTCTACAAGAAAAATGCACGTCCAAGCCATTTCCGAGGTGTGCAAGATATAACCTTAATTACCATGATGGTAGCGAAATCATTATTTTTTAGGGCGTTGTATCCAGCAGGCTTATTCCATTCATTAATTAAACCTCGCGATGTTACCAAAATATAAAAACAAGTTAGATACCGATGGTTATTTAATGTTGTTGTTATCAGTGCTTGTTATTTTTTCAACCGCAGGAATATCTTATTTGATTTATTTGCGAAAAACATTTTTATCTGCAAAACATACAAAAGCGTATTGCCAGAAAGATAAGATGATCTGTGTTTTGGGTAAAAAATTATTTAATGATAAACCTGATGATGAATATCTATTACGATTAGACCGTGCTTGTAATATTTTAGAGGGCAGCAATAGTTCTGAAGTTCTGTTATTAGGCGGTAAAACAGGCAGGGCGACAATATCGGAAGCATATGCAGGTAAAGAATATCTATTGAAAAACAGTATCGATGAGTCGCGCATATACCTGGAAGAAAAATCGCGCAATACTTTAGAGAATTTTTTAAACGCAATTGACCTGCTTAGAAATAAAAATAAAGAAATTGTTGTTGTATCAAATCGCTACCATTTAGCGCGCGCTGAACAATTAGCAATGGGCTTAGGTCTTAAAGTTGAACTTTGTGCTGCAGAAGAAAAACTTAATATGAATGCCTCAACTTTTTTAAAGCTTTTGCTTGAAGCTTTACATGTGCATTGGTATACCGTTGGCCGTAGTTACGCACATATAACAAAGAATGATCGAATAATTAAGCGTGTTGGTTAAGTTTAAATTTTATTTTTTTAAGCTTAGTTCATAGCGCCGTTTATATTTATGACTTGAGAAGAAATATAGCTTGCCGCATCTGAAGCAAGAAATCCAACCAGCGAAGCAACCTCTTCAGCTGTTCCAGCACGGTTCATTGGCACAAGTTGTTTAATTTTATCTTTATTAAAGGCTTTTTCTGTCATGCTGCCTTCAATTATACCGGGAGCAACTGCGTTAACCGTAATGCCGCGAGATGCCATTTCTATTGCTAATGATTTAGTTGCACCAATAATTCCCGCTTTTGCTGCTGCATAATTAGCCTGACCCCGATTACCCATAACACCAGCAATCGACGAAAGATTTATAATACGTCCCCAACGTGTCCGCATCATCGGTAATAATATAGGCTGGGTAACATTAAAAAATCCATTAAGATTTACATCAATAACCTGGTTCCATTGCTCAGGTTTCATACCTGCAAGAATAGCATCTTGATGTATCCCGGCATTATTGATTAATACCTGGATTGGGCCTTGTTTGAGTAATTTTTCAATTGCCTGTTGTGAAACTGCTTGCTGGGTAATATCAAAACTTATTGATTCAGCACTACCGCCTGTCGATTTAATTTTTTCAACAACACTGTCTGCTTTAGTTATATTTTGGTTTGCATGAACAATGATATGTAAGCCAGATTTTGCTAACTCTAAACAAATGGCTTCTCCTATATCACCACTACCTCCAGTAACAAGTGCACGTTTCATTTTAAGTGTCATATTAATTTCTGTAATTTTATTTGTTGTGAGAAATAGCGATAACAGTCGCGCGGCCAGAGACTATTTCAGTTTCTGCTGATGAAACAGTGAAGGCATATATCATGTTACCACCTTGTGAAAGTATTTTGTTTGCTTCTATTCGTAGTTCAGTTTGTATTTTATCAAGTTCATATAAATTAATATTTACATCACGTAATGCAGCCAAGTAACCTTCGGTCATTTGTAAACCTCGCTCACGATTATGCAGGCCCCCATGTACAGCCATGGCTTGAGCAGCATATTCCAATAGATGCACTGAAGATAAACTGTCTTCTCGGCGTAATGGGTTTGTAGCTAAAAGATGTGAGTTGCTGTGGCAAATAATTTTATCTTTGTCCAAAAATTCAACGCGGTCGAGTAAACACATATCAAAACTATGCGGGATTAAACTACATAGCTCATCATGTTTTATCATTGTGTTACCTCAATTTTTAATTTTGAATTGTTGAGGTAAGGTAAGTAAAGAGTACTTGAATTTTTTAAACATAAAGCTTCAAGTAGTGGCAGGCTTTCAGCGATGGGGTTTTTGTTTTGCAAATTATCAAGTGAACTGTTAATGCAGTGGCTTTTTTCGATAGTGTCATTACTAATATCGAGTTTAATAGAGCCATAGCTTTTATTAGTTTTGTTTAAGCTGAGCACAAAAGCAGTGGCAAAAGCTTCACTGGCATCACTAAATTTATCCAATGGTGGTGCAGCAGGATAATCATAAGCAACATATAAAACATCTTGCTGCTGACATAAGACCTGGGTCACCGCTTCCAATAAGCCGCTGCTGAACGAGCTATCACCGGTGGATATACTGGTTGATGCTTCAGGAGATTTTGCGGCAATAGCCCAGTAACCTGAAGGGGCGTTATGTACGGAGTTATGAAATTGTGTCGGCGAAATATACTTTGGTTCCATATTAAGGGTATTACAAATATGATCTGAAATATAAAAATCACCATTTGATGATGCAAACACAGCAGATAATGCTTTATCTGTCAGATTTGCTTCATCTGCAACATGTAAAGCTAATTTAATATAATTAGTAACGCGACGACGTTCATTTGCAGGTAATAATTGTGGTACTAACCTGGGAAAGTCAGATGTATGCCATTGAGTTTTACCGGTTAGAATGGGCATTGCTTGTTCCAGACCGATAAGGCCAGGGGCGGCGATGCTTAGCGTGTTGATATAAACGGGGTTTATTTTAAGGCTCATGATTGTAAGCCAAAAATTAAACTACAATTGCTACCACCAAAACCAAAAGAGTTACTGATAACATATTTAACCGTTTGTTCTGGTTTGGAATTCTCTAACAAGATTTGACTGTTTAATGATGGATCAAGTGTAGTTAAATTTAATGTTGCCGGTAGAAATTGATTTTTAAGCACAAGCATACAAATTAATGCTTCGGTGATACCCGCTGCACCTAAAGTATGGCCTGTCCAGCCTTTGGTGGAACTACAAGGAGTATGGGTACCAAATACGCTCGTAATAGCCTTATCTTCAGCAGCATCGTTTGAGGGGGTCGCGGTGCCATGTAGATTAATGTAATCAATATCCTTTGCTTTGAGTGCCGCACTTTCTAAAGCTTTTTGTATTGCCTTGGCTGCACCTCGACCTTCAGGGTGGGGAGTAGACATATGGTAGGCATCACTACTTTCACCATATCCTTTCAAGACAATTCCTGTAGTTGATTCTGATGTAGTTAATGCGGTTGTTGTTTCAAGTAGAGCAAATCCTGCGGCTTCACCAATACTAATGCCATCTCTATTTTCATCGCAGGGGCGACAAGGTTTAGTTGAGGTTAATTGAAGAGAATTAAAACCGTAGAGTGATATTTGGGTCAGGGTATCAACACCACCTACGATAGCAGCATCACAAAATCCTGATTCGATATGTCGATGGGCAGTGGCAAAAACTTTAGCACTGGATGAGCAGGCGGTTGAAATAACCTGTCCGACGCCGGTGATTCCTAATGATTGCTGAGTATAGTCCAGTAAGGAGGTGAAGTTATGGCTATGCATAAAATCATAATCGGCGGGTAAATCACCGTTTTCATCACGCTTTTGATAAGCCTTTTCTGTTTCTTCTGAACCGGAGGTGCTGCTACCAAGAAAAACACCAATTCGATCTGAGCCATATTTATCGATGGCTTTATTCACCGCTTTACGAAAATTATCCGTATCAAGTGTTAATTTAGCGAGCTGATTGTTGCGGCAGTTAAATTTTGTGAGCGATTCTTCCAGCGCATAATCATCAACGCCCTCTACATGGCCAAGCCAGGTAGAAAATTCCAGGTTTTTGCTCGCGACTAAGCCGGAACGTTTTTGTTGCAGAGCATCCAGAGTGGCTTTTTTTCCGCGTCCCAGCGCATTTACCATGCTGCTGGCTGTAATAATAAGTGGAGAAATAGGCATGATCTGTTGTTTAAACTTTTTCGCTATTATTGATGTTGAAAACTAATGTTAATACAAAACAGCCCAGTACGCCGAAAGTGACGGTTTGCCCAAGGGCGGATAATACTGGGATGTCCGAAAAGCCAAGTATACCGAAAGTGATCAGGGTTGAGGCGGCGCTGACGAAAATACCGTGTAAACGATGCTGGTAATCTTCAGCTGATGCGCAGCGACGGTCAAAAAATAAACTGTAATCAAGCCCAATCCCAATAATGAGCAATAGTGCCAAAATATGGAATAAGGTGAGATGTGTACCAAGCATAATTTGAATACTGATGCTGAGTAAAACGGCTAGAATAACTGGCAGTAAAATGATGCCCGCTCGAAAGCTGGAACGAACCGAAAGTAATATTAAACCTATGACAAAAGAGCCTAGCAATAATCGATATAAGGCAGTTTGTTGATAATCAGACATTAGAGATGAGGTTGCCTGCCTTAGGTTTAAGTAATAAGGTTGGATATCAGGCTTTGTGGATAACCAATCGAGTAAAGTCGATTCATTTTCAACGCCAGTGAGACGAATAATAGAGATCCATTCTTTGTTTTTAAAAAACAAATCTTGTTGTAGATGTTTTCCTGGTGGTGTAGATAAAATTTGATTAACACTGATTGGTTTTAATGTTTTACTTTTTTCTACGTCGGCAATAAAAGGTTTAAAAAATGCTTTTTTGAAAGGAAGATTAGCTGAAGCATTTTTTAAGTTTTGTTTTAAATCCCGAGTAGCAGGCAGTTGCTGTTGATATGAGCGTTGAGTTTTCTGGCTAGGTATAAAATCAGTAACTGAAAATATATTTTTGACTATATTGTTGTTTTTTAAACCGAGTAGTTTGTTTTTCAACTCTTCTGTGCGCTGTAATAATATTTCGAAATTTTTATCTTTCAGCATGAAAACATGGTTAACATCAGGTGCGCCAACTGAATGACGCAATTTTTTATCGAGTATTTTCACATGCTCAGGAATAGGACTGAGGTCAGAAATATTTTTTGACCAGATTGAATCGTAATTATTAGTGACCGTTAAAGTGCAAAAAATAATAATTGAGATAGCAACATAAAACTTGCTTTTCAGAGTAAAGTTCAATTTTGATAAGTAAGATAAATATTGATGCTTGGGTTTAATAAAATGAGCTTTCATCCAAAAAGGAACAATCCAACGCGTAGTAAAAAGTGCAACAAATAAACCGCTTATGGCAAAAACAGAAAGCTGTGATAAACCAGAAAAGCCTGTGCCTAACATAGCAAGGTAGGCTAATGCTGTAGTGATAACGCCAAGGCGCAATGTAGGCCAGATAGATAAAATTGTTTGCTGCGGATTTTGTGATTTAGTGTGATGACTGAATAAATGCACAGGATAGTCGAGACAAACACCAAGTAACGTTATACCAAAGGCAATAATAATGCCATGCACCTGGTGGAATATTACATTAGTAATTGTTAGCGCTGCAATAATGGCAGAAGCTAGAGGTAGAATAGCAATTAAAAAAAGACGAAATGAACGGTATGACCACCAAAATAACAAAGACATTAAAATAAGCGCAATGCCAGACAACCACTTTGATGTTGATTGTATAGCTTCACGTGTTTTAACAGCCATGCTTGCTGCGCCAGTAATATCAAGCTCTAAATGAATAGCTTGTTTTTTAGACAAAAGGTTAAGTGTTTGATGGATTTCTTCTATTGCATGTTGTTGCTTATCAATATCAAAATGTTGTAAGTTAAGTTCTACAAGAAGAAGTGCAGCTGTTTTCTCTTTATCAAACCAGACGCCGTGGTGGCGGGTTGTCTCTCCCCTTTCAGATAATTTCCAGAGGTAATTAGCAAAGTGATTTTGTGGATCAGATGAAAGTGTCTCTTTGAAAACGTTTAAGCCAGAGCGTAACTCAGAGAGGCGCTGCTGGAGAACTGAGGATAATGCTTCTTTTGAAAATGATGCACTGGGATAAAGTAAATAGCGATAGTTATAAAGTGTTTTATATTTTCCTGTTATAAAGTCTTTAGCTTTAAGTGTTTGCTGACCGTTATGAACTAAGCTAAAGGATTTATTTTTATCAAGTTTAGTTTTAAGTTGGCGGCTTAAAGTAGCCAGTTTTTTAGAGTCAGTTCCTTTTATGCGTAAAATTAATAAACGAGCAGTGTTTCCATGTTGTAATTCATTAAGTAAAAGTTGTACGTTTTTATCGCTGTGATCACTGGGCATAAATTGCGTGATATCAGAAACAACACGTAATGATGATGTCAGGTATGTCAGGCATAATGCGAGTAACCCTGACCAAATAAGGTATGCAGTAATGGTAGTACGTTGCATATCTATTGTGCCTTAACGGTGATTAGATAAGTAAGTGATGGATTGATCATGGTTTGGTTCAGTGACGATTATTTTAGATATCTTGTTTTTATTTCCCACCATTTTTATTGATTCTACATAACCTGATATATAACTATCATGTGGTGAGAGAAGCAATGTCCAGTCAGAGTCTTTGTGCTCAAAAACAATTTTAAAGTCTTCTTTTAGTGCAGAGTGATCTCCAGCTAGTACGCTTATTGTTGCACGAAGAATAATAGAAAACTCAGGGTGATCGTCCAGGTTAATTATACGAGTTTTACTTGCATTAATAATTTCTAATTCATTTGCATCAATTTTATGTGATATTTTTTCTGGTTTTAATATGAATTTCTGTAATTTGTTCGGTGCAATAAATTTTAAATAGCCTGATGATTTAATTGGCTCATCAAGAAAAGACGCGTATTTTTCATCAATAAAATCAACGGTGCTTTGTTTTTCCTGTGAAAACAGATGTAGTAACTCTATTAACTCAAGTGCGTGGACTGGAGTTGTAAAAAACAAGGATAAAATTATAAATGCTTTTATATTATGTTTTTTTATTTTTTTCATCTTGCCAGAAGTCATAGAAATTAAACCAGTTATAGGGATATTTTTTAATATAATATTCAATGCGATCAACATATTTTTGTGTTGTTTCTTTTACATAAATATCCCGCTCACCACGGGCCAGTTTTTTTGCATCAGAAATTTTTTCAATATGTATTTCATACTTATTTTTACCACAATAAACACCACAGAAAAAGATAATAGGAACTTTAGTTATGGTTGCTAACGTCATCGGGCCAGAAGGAAATTCAACCGTTTCGCCTAATAATTGGCAATTAATTCGTTTATCATTTTCGACATAGCGGTCACCTAACATACCTATCATATGGCCAGCATTTAAACATTCATTCATTTCTAACATTGCATTGTTATTCGCCAGATTAATGACTGATTTTGCCACATCAGGATTTAGACTGTTAAAGATTTTAGTGATCATTGCGTTATGATCCTGGTACATTAAAATTTTAAAGGGCATTTTATTATGAACCGCGAGTGTGCGTAATAGTTCAAAGCTACCTAAATGTGCACCTAATAAAATACAACCTTTTCCTGAAGCCTGCTGTGCCTCGATATGCTCTATGCCGTGAATTTTTATTTCAAAGCGATAAAATTGGTCGGTGAGAAAATAAACTCTATCAAGAATTGTCGCGGAGAAATAAAATATATGTTTTGCTATTTGCCAGGGGCTGCCGGTTTTGCCTTTTATTCGCCGTAAATAATTCCGTGAAGCAGTGCGGACTTGTGATGAGGTTAAATAAAAATAAAGTGTTATCGGAGCAAGAAAAAGTCTGGCAATAAACCGCGAAGTATTTAGTGCGATCCAGCAAATAAGCTGTAACGTTGCAGGGTTGCTACGTTCTTTTTTTTCTGACCAGTGCCGGCTCACAACAAACTCTTTAAGGTTAGTTGGCCGGATGCAATTTTAATATCATTGTGTGAACAACTAAAGCTTATAGCGGTATCTGTTTTTTGTTTTATTTCGACGTGAACATTTTGTTCTGCTAAAAGTGGGTGGGTGAACTTTACTGCAGGCATGGTTTTAATAATAAAGTCAGGTTTAATTGTTTTAATGATTTGTATTACCTCATCCAAAATAACAACACCGGGAACAACAGGATTGTTTGGGAAGTGCCCTTTTAATGATGGGTGAGTATTTTTAATGGTAAAGGAATAATTCATGCTGAATTTTTCAAACGATTACGATTTTGTATAAACAAGCTAACAAGATTTTTTCGTAATAACTTACCCGTTTCATTATAGGGTAAGTTTTTAACTTTAATAAGTGGGCGAGGCATGAAAGCATTATCAATCTGCGGACTTAAAAATGAATTAATTTCTTTAATGTTTAAGTTTGGTGCAACAATAAAAGCGGCTAGACGTGCTTTTTCATCCGGGTTTTCGTCAGGCATAAAAAATACAGCATCATCAACGCCATCCATTGCACAGAGTTTTATTTTCAGGTCGTTTAATGAGCCACGTTTACCTGCAATTTTAATGAGATCAGACTGCCTGCCAAGCAGACGAAAATTTTGTGAGTCAACAAACTCTATTTGATCCGATAATAAAATTTCTTCACCTGCTACAGGCGTCATTAAACAAACATCTGTTAGCTTTTTAGACAGCTTGTAATCGACAAGTAATGACCAGTCTAAATTTTGTGTTGTTCTACGTGTTGCAATAACACCAGCTTCACTACAACCATAAATTTCATATAGGTTTGTTTGTAGTTGTTGCTCTGCTTTATGAGCAAGTTCTGCCGATAAAGGTGCAGTGGCACAAAGTATAAAATCAATGTTTGGCCATTCTAATTTTTCCTGGCAGCAAGCACGTAAATGAATTGGCGTTGTAACCAGAATAGAATTTCCTTCAATAGTATTAAGTGTTTGGCGAATATCTTCCGGAAAAAAAGGTTTGCTGTTGTGAACGCAAACTCCAGTTACTAACGGAAAAATAATTGTGGTTTCAAATCCGTACATATGTTGCGGCGGTACGGTTGCTAATAAGGTGTGTTGCGTTGGATAATTTAACTTAAGTTGTGTCGCAACACGTTGAGCGCTATCAAAAAGTGCTCCCCATTTTTTATGGTTAGCTTTAGGTTCTCCGCTGCTCCCGGAAGTAAATACTATGGCGACCAGTTGTTCACTATTTATTTCTAAAGGAAAAGAAATCTTGTTTATTGTTATTTTATTTAAGAATGTTTCAAGCAGCTGATCATCTAATCGCAATGTATCAGGATATTTTTTTTCAATCTCTACAATTTCTTTTTCTGCACGATGGGCAGGCATTAAGCAAATATGGTTTTGTACCATGCTAGCAACAAAAGCAATGGCAAAAAGATAACGATCTTCACAGAGGTTAATTGCATATTTATGTTGTGTAAGGTTTTCTGCAACTAACAATACATCACGCTTAAATTTTTCATGTGTGACCAGCTTATTTTTAAACCAGAAAATAGGTGTGTCTGGCTGGGTATTGTTGAGAATAGGCAGTAATTTCATTGTGTAGGCTATAAATTGGTTGGGCGTATTTTAATTATTTTAATAATAAATTGAAAAAATCCGCCTTCTATTTCTCCCGAAAAATGACGTTTTCGATACATGAATTCAATAATGAAAAAGCTGGCAATTAATACATAGCTAATAACATGGGTGAATAATGACCAGGTATCTGTTGAGCTAAATACTGCTAGTAAAATACTGGTCGTCGCCATGAGCAAAAAAAATCCTGCCCATATTATAGTGAGTGATCGATTATAGCGTAAATGGGCCTCATCAAGTTTATTGCCCAATAGTTTTGCATAAAGGCTGATTAAGGGGATTTTTCCGGCAGTTAATGATTGAGAAAAAAGTATAAATAAACTAAATAAAATAAGTATTGGCGGCAAAAAGATCAGGTATTGGATATATGTTTGTTGAATAAGATAGAGTATTAAAGCAATTACCGCTAATAGAGCGCCGCCGGTATACCAACGCTGGCTGCGACATTTTTCAATGCTGACTAAAAGAAGTATCAGTATGAGATAGCCAATAAGAAATAAAGGCTGTTTCAATAAAAGGGTGATATAGGCAACCAGTGGGTAGGCCACCATCATTGTTATATAAAGTTTATTTAACTTTTTTGACATAGATGGAGACAAATCAGGGTTGACGATGTGTCTCAATATGTTTCGTCAAATTACGTAATGACGAAAAAATTCGGGCATTGTCTGAGTCGTCAGATTTTAACTGAAAAGCATATTTTTGAGAAATAGCCATTGCAAGTTCTAAGGCATCAATGGAATCCAACCCTAATCCTTCATTAAAAAGTGCATCATCGGGAGAAATCTCTGAGGGGGTGATATCTTCAAGGGCAAGTGATTCGATAATGAGCTCGGCAACTTCGAGTTCGGCGACAGAGAGTTCGGACATAATTGTTTTAACCTGTACTTCAGAGATTATATTAGTAAAGACACATAATTACCCAGTTTATCATAATGTTAAAGGTGGTTTAGCAAAATATTGCACACCTGACAAGCCGTCAAATCTGAGATCTTTGCCTTTAAATGCCATAGCTCTGGTACTGAGTTCTCGTTAGTGATTAATCGTAGTCTATTGTTTTTATTAGATATTTAGTATTTTACTGCTCATTACTAATTTTACAATTAATATTACGCATGGGAGTGAAAAAAGAGACAGAAAATTTAGGAATAATGGCTAATTGTGCTTAAGTTAATCATGCGGCAGCAAAAGCTGGTTTATTGATGCTAGCAAGTTACTTGTTATTGAGATGGTATCAAGAGGGATTACTGTGAATGCAGTTGCATCTGGAATTCTCGAAGGTAATATGATTGAAAGTGTATTTGATAAAGCGACATTAAAGAAATTGGTGCCAATGTAACGTGCAGAAAGCCCGGATGAAATGGCATTATTAAATGTATCTTTAGCGTTAGAGTCTGCTGGATATATCTAGGCAGGTTATTTGTATTAATGGAGCTATGGCATAAATGGTACGTCAACAGTTTTTAACTGGAACCCCCTTTTTTAAACTATTAAAAATCTTGATTAAACATCGGATTAGCAGAAAGAATATTCTGGATGTTATTCGCTTATTTAAAGTTAGCTTAATCAGTACTATTTTTGGTGGCATTGATCGTTGGCGCTATCATGAGGATATAGATAAAACACAAATTATCGACTCTCCAGTTTTTATTATCGGCCACTGGCGGTCTGGCACTACATATTTACAAAAAATATTAGCCCAGGATCAACAGTTTACTACTCCCACATTTTATCAATGTGCATTACCACAAGCATTTTTGTCAGCTGAAAAAATTATAAAGTCAGCTATTCAGAAAACACTACCATCAACACGAATCTTTGATGCCATGTCTTTTAGCGTGGAAGAGCCATTTGATGATGAGTTTGCAATGTTAAAGCTCACTTCAACATCGAGTATGTTACATTTTGTATTCCCTGAAATATCTTCTTTTGATAAACAGATTGAATTATATAAGGTAGATGTAAAGCGCTGGTCGAGAGCCTTTATGGTGTTTGCAAAAAAAATGACATACGCCACAGGGCGTCGTTTACTTTTTAAATCACCGATGAATACACTGCGTATAAAAGAGCTTATAGAGTTGTTTCCTGAAGCAAAATTTATATATATTTATCGCAGGCCAGAGGATGTTTTTGTATCAAGCCTACATCAAGCAAATAAATTATTTGAGCATAATGAATTATTTGAGAATAAAACTGATATTAGAAAATTTATTTTATCTAGATATAAAACTTTATTTAATATTTATGAAAAACATAAAAAAATTATACCAAAATCACAGCTTATAGAGGTGGAGTTTGAGTTTTTGGAAACTTCGCCGCTTGAGGTCATTCAGTCAATTTATGATAAATTACAAATTGAAGGGTTTGAAAAAGCATCACCAAATATAATAAATTATATTGAAACGACTCGCGATTATAAAAAAAACACATATAAAATAAC
>CAZSCK010000051.1:11970-19656 GCA_964605385.1 uncultured Thioalkalispiraceae bacterium | reverse complement strand
AACTCCCTGGTGTAGAAGTCATTATGACTAAGCTGCATGCTGGCGGTAAGTTTTCAAATAAAAACTACGAGTTCTCGGGTGGTTTACACGGTGTGGGTATTTCGGTCGTAAATGCACTGTCTACAAAAGTTGAAGTGTGGATTAAGCGTGACGGCCAGGAACACTACATGTCCTTTGCCAATGGTGATCGTAAAACCAAGCTTAAAGTCACCGGTAAAGTTAAAAAAGGCGAAGTGGGTACGCGTATTCGTTTTTGGCCAGATAAAAAGTTTTTTGATTCAGAAAAATTCTCAGTTAATGATTTAAAACATGTACTACGAGCCAAGGCGGTTTTATGCACTGGCCTGCATGTGAGTTTTATTGATGAGAAAACCAAAAAGAATACTGAAAGCTGGTATTTTGAAGAAGGCTTGCAAGCTTACTTGATGGATGAGTTGGGTAAGAAAACGGAGTCGATACCTCGACCTCCTTTTATTGGTGAAATGTCAGGTAATTCAGAGTCCGTTGACTGGGCACTTGTCTGGGTACCTGAAGATCCAAAATCAATTACTGAGAGTTATGTTAATTTAATTCCTACCTCTCTAGGTGGTACGCATGTAAATGGTTTACGTACTGGCTTAACCGAAGCCATGCGTGAATTTTGTGAATTCCGTAACCTTATTCCACGCGGTGTGAAGTTATCACCTGAAGATGTTTGGGATAAAGTCAGTTACATCCTTTCGGTTAAATTATTAGATCCACAATTCTCAGGGCAAACAAAAGAACGTTTATCATCACGAGAATGCAGTGCATTTGTTTCAGGTATTGTTAAAGATGCTTTCACACTTTGGCTAAGTCAAAATGTTGAGCAAGCAGAAGAAATTGCTGAGCTTGCGATTAATAATGCACAAAATAGAATGCGTGCCGGTCGTAAAGTTATTCGTAAGAAAATCACCTCAGGCCCCGCATTGCCTGGTAAGTTATCCGATTGTTCTTCACAAGATCCTGATGTCGGTGAATTGTTTTTAGTGGAAGGAGACTCGGCGGGTGGTTCAGCCAAGCAAGCGCGTGATCGTGTTTTCCAGGCCATCATGCCTTTACGCGGTAAAATTTTAAATACATGGGAAGTAGAGTCTACTGAAGTTTTAAGTTCACAAGAAGTGCATAACATTTCAATTGCTATTGGTGTTGATCCTGGTTCGGATAACATAAAGAAGTTACGTTATAAAAAAATTATTATCCTTGCCGATGCCGATTCCGATGGTTTACACATCGCAACATTATTAATTGCCATGTTCCTTAAGCATTACAAACCTTTAGTTGAAGCGGGTTATATTTATGCTGCATTGCCGCCGTTGTTTCGTATTGATGTAGGTAAGCAAGTTTTTTATGCCACGGATGAAGCAGAGCAAAAAGGCATATTAGATCGCATCGCTGCCGAAAAAATTAAAGGCAAGATCAACGTCATGCGTTTCAAAGGTCTGGGTGAAATGAATCCGTTGCAGTTACGTGAATCCACTATGGATCCAGATACCCGTCGTTTGGCTCGTTTAACCATGGGTAATGAAAAGCAAACCCGGGAAATGGTTGATATGTTGCTATCGAAAAAACGCGCAGCTGATCGCCGTTCATGGTTAGAAGACAAAGGTGATCTTGCTGATATTTAGTAAGCTTCACAAATATTTATTTGAATTAAACTTTATTTTGGAAATACATCATGTCTGACAATACCTCTGCAAGCTTTGATGGCATAGAGAATGTTGAATTAAAAGAATTTACTGAAAAAGCCTACCTTGATTATTCGATGTACGTTATTTTAGATCGTGCTTTACCGCATATTGGTGATGGTCTTAAACCTGTGCAACGTCGTATTATTTTTGCGATGTCAGAACTCGGTTTAAAAGCAGGAACAAAATTCAAAAAATCGGCACGTACTGTTGGTGATGTACTGGGTAAGTACCATCCACATGGCGATTCAGCGTGTTATGAAGCCATGGTATTAATGGCACAACCTTTCTCTTACCGCTATCCGTTATTGCAAGGCCAGGGTAACTGGGGTTCACCGGATGATCCTAAATCATTCGCCGCCATGCGTTATACCGAATCACGTTTATCAAAAGATGCCGATTTATTACTTTCTGAATTAGGCTTAGGCACGGTTAACTGGTTGCCAAACTTTGATGGCTCGTTAAAAGAACCCGAAATTTTACCTGCACGTGTGCCTCATATACTGCTGAATGGCACCATGGGTATTGCTGTTGGTATGACCACCGATATTCCACCGCATAACATGCGTGAAGTGTTACATGCTTGTATTCACTTATTAAAGAGTCCTAAAGCAACACTTGCCGAATTAATGAAGTTCGTTAAAGGGCCAGACTATCCGACCGATGCTGAAATTATTTCACCACGTGCAGATATTAAAGCCATTTATAAAACGGGTAAGGGCACTATCCGTATGCGTTCGAAGTATGAAAAAGAAGGCTGCGATATTATTGTCACGGCTTTACCGCATCAAACATCACCAGCAAAAGTTCTAGAACAAATCGCAGCGCAAATGAATGCCAAGAAATTACCCTTGGTTGTAGATTTACGTGATGAATCTGATCATGAAAATCCAACACGCCTCGTGATTGTGCCTAAGTCTAAAGACACCGATATTGATGAGTTAATGACGCACTTATTTGCTACCACAGATCTCGAGCGTACTTATCGTGTCAATATGAACATGATTGGTTTGAATGAACGACCCGGAGTTAAGAATTTACATACGATTTTAACTGAATGGTTAACCTTCAGAACAAGTACGGTAACTAAACGTTTAAATTTTCGTTTAGAGAAAATTTTAGCGCGTATTCATATTTTAGATGGCTTGATCAAGGCTTATTTAAACATAGACGAAGTCATTCAAATTATTCGTCAGAATGATAAACCTAAACCAGTCTTAATGAAGCGCTTCAAGCTTTCAGATATTCAAGCAGAAGCCATTCTTGATTTAAAACTCCGTCATTTAGCCAGGCTAGAAGAAATGACGATGAAGAAAGAGAAAAAAGGATTAGCACTCGAACGTGATGAAATTGAATCTGTTCTTGCTTCGAAAACAAAAATGAAAACGTTAATTCGTACAGAATTAGAAGAAATTGCTGTAGAACATGGTGATATCCGTCGTTCACCAATTAAAGAGCGCGAAATTGCACAAGCCATGGCAGAAACAGATTTAATTGCTTCTGATCCGGTTACTGTTGTTTTATCAGAAAATGGCTGGATAAGAGCAGCAAAAGGTCATGAAGTTGATCCAGAAACGATGCCGTTCAAAGCGGGTGACAGGTTGCTCTCTTATACAAGAGCGAAGACAAATGAGCAGGTTGTTGCAATTGATTCAACTGGTCGAACATATGCTTTACCAATACACACTTTACCGTCAGCACGAGGCTTAGGCGAGCCATTAGTCGGTCGTTTAAATGCACCCCCAGGCGCAACCTTCTGTGGTGTGATGACGGGTGATAACGAACAACTGTTCTTGTTAGCTACAAGTCATGGTTATGGCTTCATTGGCAAGATGGAAGATTTCATCACTAAGAACAAAAAAGGTAAAGGTATTGTTAAAGTACCTCTAGGCGCAAAAATACTACCGCCTGTTGCCGTTAATGACATGGAAACAGATTGGGTTGCCATGACCTCAAGTGATGGTCATTTACTCTTCCATCATATTGCTGAGTTGCCACAAATGCCAAAAGGCAAAGGTATTAAGATCATTAATATACCTTCTGCTAAATTAAAAACGGGTGAAGAGTTTGCTTCTGCAATGACGGTTATCAATGAGAATGATAATCTATTTATTCGTTCGACTAAGATGACGAAAGTGTTGAAGTCCGCTGATATGGAGCCTTATGAAGGTGAACGTGGGCAACGTGGTAAGAAGTTGCCGCCTTCTTTACGAGATGTGGATGTCTTAAGAAAAGAAGAATAACCCCTTCGTCATTCCGGCCTTGAGCCGGAATCCAGGTTTTTGTTCGTTATTCCGGACTCCGATCAGGAATCCATTTGTTTATTTGTAGCTCAGACTCATAGTGCCCCACTATAAATTAAAAATTAGAGGGTATCAGTCTGATAACATTGCTATTCCATTCTCTGTTTTTGTAGCTCGGCTCTTCAGGCCGACATATTTTGATGTCACTGCGTGTCTGGATATTATATCTGGCCGAAACCGTGAATATTTTTGTGGAAACCACTTTTATCAGATAAAAATAATGACCCGTTAAAAATATTTTATATATATCCTGTTATATTTCTGTGTCAAAAGATGTAAAGTACCCGTTATTGCAAGATAGTTTCTAGCTGCAAATTTCTGTAGTGGCTATCGTGATATTTTTAGTAAAAGGTGATTTATGAGCGGACACGGACCATCAACCAGACCAAAAGTACCTGAAGGCAAATCACGCTTTCTAACAACTACCCAGAAGGCTATTACAGAAGGCGCATTTCATGTGGGCTATGACACCACTTGGGAAGCATTCCAGAAAGAAGTTAAGTATACGACTCCTAAGACGCCATAAATCATCTAGTCGCACGTCCAAAAGGTCGTGCGACCATATGATCTGGACTTAAGGCTACAGTAACATTTGCCTTTGGAGTTGTTGCTAGTTACATCTCAATTAGAGACCTTGCACGAAAAACACCCTTAATTCATCTATTTCTTCAAAATCTCATAAATCGCAAAACAAATGGATTCCGGCTCCAGCTCGGAATGACGAACTAGTCGGCCATTCGGCCATTATTTCTTCGGCTTATTACTCAACCTCTTAAGTTTAAGTAAAACTTTCTTTGCACGTTCAATATGCGACTGTAATTGAGCATTATCAGGATCTAACTCTTTTAGCTCTAACCAAATACTCAAGGCTTCTTGTGTTTTTCCCTTGCTATATAAATTCCTGGCGGCTTCAAAGCGTTGTTTAATGCCTGTCGCAAGATGTTTCTCAAGCTTGTTAATAAGGTTTTGATAAGACTTATTGTTATCCTTGTTTTTATTTAACCAGATTATTGTTGTTTTTGTTTTATTTAATATTGCGTGACTATAACCTTGAGATAACTTACTTAATAATGCTTTTGCTTCTTTAAGATAAGATTCTTTCTGAAGCTTAGTAGCTTCTTTGATGCGTTTATTTATTATTTTTAGACGTATAACAATTTCATTATTTGGGTTTAGTTTTAGCGCAAAACTAATTGTATTAAGAGCGTTATTGTATTGTCTGTTTTTGAATTGTTGTTCGCTCAGTGTTGCTAGTCTTATAGTTGTTTTTTCTCGCAAGTCATCAAACTCAGAAATATTAAGTTGGTTTTTTTCATCTGTAGTAACAGTTTTTTTAATTTCCCTATAAAGTTCCATTTCAGCTGCTAGATTTGTTGCCTGATTATATAAAATATCCTTTTCATAAGCACTGATCACTGCATGACGTTTACTTAAAAGATAAGCCTGATGTTTTTTTATGTTTTCTTCGTCAATAATGTTGTCGGCGACTTCTTCTAATAATTTTAATGCTTTAATCCAGTTTCCCTTGCTCGCAAGTAGAGTGGATTTTTCGATTGCTGTACTTTCGTAAGCGTTCATTTGTTTTTTTATGAGTTTCTTTTTTACTTGAATGGTACGGTAATCTTTGTGGTCTGGTTTAATGTAATCGATGGTGTTTAAAGCAACGTTGTATTTTTTTTCTGAAACCCATTGATCCAGACGTTGCGGCAGGTTGTCACTATATGAATAAAGAAGGGAACAGCCACTAAAGGATAAAGACAGAAGTATTAAAAGAAATTGTTTGTTCATCAGGCGGCAGGTTTGATTTGTAAAATCTCATCAATTTGTTCATCTATTTTATCTTGATAAAGCGCAATAACATCAGTCACGACATAGGTAGAGACTTCTTCCTTGATGCCTCGAAGGTGAATAGATTTATGTTTTTTAGCGGTTAATCGCCATTGAATATCCGGATCATTATAAAATTCACTGCTTATGATGATTTGATCTTTCTCAGCAATATGTTGCAAACGTGAAGCAAGATTAACTGATTCACCTACAACGGTGTACTGCATTCTTTCTGTGGAACCTAAATTACCTGCAAGCATTGAACCACTGTTGATACCTATGCGGAAAGAAACGGCAAGTTGGTTTGTGTTCCTGCGAATAATATTAATTTTTCCAACAAGTTTTTTAATCATAACGGCACAATATACAGCATGTAATTTGTGTAGTTTGTCTTCTTCAGGCACACCAAACACTATCATGGCACAGTCACCCATGTATTTATCGATGGTGCCCAGATACATTTTACTAGCCAGTGAAATGTAGGAAAAATAATCATTTAAGACGTTAGCAATTTTTTCAGCTGAATGTTTTTCTGACAACTCGGTAAAGCCAACGATATCGGCAAAAATAACGCTGCCTTCGACATGGTGACCACCTAACTGAATATGCTCAAGGTTGCTCATGATTTCTTTAGCTATACTTTTCGATACATAACGAGAGAAAGCATTTTCAACCTGTGTTTTTTCAAGCAGACCATTTGCCATACGATTTAGTGCTTCGGTTAAGTTTCCAAGCTCATCATTACGGCGTTCTTTAATTTGATATTGATAATTTCCGCTTGAGATTTCACGACTCGCGTCCATTAAGTTATGTATCGGTTTTGATATGCGACGTCCCATATGCAGAGAAACAAAAACGCCTAATAAAATCATAATAATGGTTGCAGCAACAATAGCGTGAATCATCTCTAAAATGGTTTGGTCAATTTCAGCCATGCTAAAGGTAATTAAGGCATGTCCTGCAACAATGTTTTGAAATTTTATAGGAGTTATATATGAGGTAGCACTTACTGTTTGACCATTAGTGGTGTTGGTCATCCATTGCAACTGAAAGTGATCTTTTTTATTTTCATCTTCTTTTGCTCTGTTATACAGGCGATATATTTCATCACTGGGGATAACGCCGGATGATGCGAGGATTTGCCCATCATCAGAATAAATTACTGCACCTAAAATATTGTCTTGAGCCCCAAGGTTACTAATAACAACCATTAGGCTAAGTATGTCATCAGACATTACCAGTTCTTTTGAATTATCCGCAAGCTGTTCAACAACGGTATCAGCAAAGTGGTTCATTTGTTTTTGAAGTAAGTTGGTTTGATTGTTTACAATAACCAGACCGAGGAGAATCATGCCGCTGCTAATGAGTAATGTCATAATTACGGCAAGCTTATAAGCAATAGGGAAATGCTTAGGTACTAAGAGGCCAAGAAGAAAGGTTTTTAACCTTGCTTGGGGGGATAAGTAATATGTTAATACTTTTCGTAAGTTAACCATTTAAGGTTTCCCAATTAATAACCCGTTACGGCTGCTTAATTATTATTTTAAGCGACATATTTTATCATGCCTGAGAGCTTAGTATCCGAAGTTTTTTATACCCTTAAAAGTAAATATGCAATTGCTTTACTATACAGCTATGATTTTAAAGGTAAAACAGGGTATTCTTTAAAATATACATCGATAACATTATATGTGATCTGCCACAAAATATGGTTCGATACAGTGAAATGATGAACAAAAAGACTACAATTTATCTGGTTTTCGTGACCCTGTTGGCATTGTTGCTTAACCTGGGTTTGGCGTTGTATTTTCTGGATTTGAAGTATTTTTTAACACTGATTGGCATTGATG
>CAZSCK010000051.1:0-11870 GCA_964605385.1 uncultured Thioalkalispiraceae bacterium | reverse complement strand
TTGGCGTTGTATTTTCTGGATTTGAAGTATTTTTTAACACTGATTGGCATTGATGTTGCTGGGTTTATTGGCCTGATTGTGTTTATTTCTGTATTAGGTGCGGTTAGCTCATTTCTTTTTTCTGAAATGATTGCGCGTTTTATGCTTGGCGTTACCTTGATCAATCAACCCTCTACGTATTTAGAAAAATGGCTTTTTACTTCTGTACAAAGGCAATCTTGCCAATTGGGTATTGTTATGCCTCAGATTGGCGTTTTTTATGCCTCGGATTTGAATGCCTTTACAACAGGTTGGGGGCAACAGCATGCAATGTTTGCGGTTAGCAGTGGTCTGTTGGAAAGTTTAGATCAAGATGAACTTGAAGCTGTGATTGGGCATGAGCTTGCTCATATCGAAAATGGAGATATGGTATCACTGGCAATGGCACAAGGTATGGTTGTTAGTTTAACGGTATTACCTGCGCGACTATTTGGCCTGGTTATTGATTCATTTATTTTTCGTCAGCGTAGTCAGGGTGGCGTTGCATATCTTTGTGTATATTGGGTTTGTATGTTGTTGATGGGATTAGTTCCTCATTTCATTGTTATGTGGTTTAGTCGCCAGCGTGAATTTTCTGCGGATATAAAAAGTGCTTCATTGAATGGCGGAGAAAAAATGATTTCTGCTTTGCAGCGTTTATCTAAAGACAAGCAGCACCCTTTATTTTTAAAACAGATAACTTCATTTGGTATGTCATCTGTTGTGTTAGAAGGTTTGGTGGATAATATGGGAAGTATTAAAAATATTTTCAGTAGTCATCCACCCTTAAATAAAAGAATTCATGTTATTAAAAAACATGGTGTTGAATAGAAATATAAAAAAGGATTATAAAATGCCGTTAGTTCAACCTTTTCGTGGTTTGCGTCCTGTTACAGATAAAGCAGCCAATGTAGTTGCACCGCCTTATGATGTTTTAAATACTGCTGAAGCACGTGAACGTGTTAAAGGTCATCCTTTGAGTTTTTTACACATTTCAAAACCGGAAATTGATTTACCTGAAGGTACCGATCCTTATGCAGCAGAAGTTTATGCTAAAGGTGCTGAAAATTTACAGAAGCTAATCAATGATAAAGTCTTAATGCGAGATGAAAAAGCATGTTACTACGTTTACCGTTTAGTTATGGGGGAGCACCAGCAAACCGGTTTAGTCGTTACAGCTTCAGTCGCAGATTATGATACAAACCGAATACGTAAGCATGAATATACACGGCCCGATAAGGAAGATGATCGTGTTCGTCAAATTGATGCCTTGAATGCTCAGACAGGACCTGTTTTCTTAACTTACCGAAATAATAAAATTATTGAAGACATAACAGAAAAAGTTTCTAAAACAACACCAACCTATGATTTAACCGCAGATGATGGGGTGAAACATACTATTTGGATTGTAGAAAATGATGAAGACATTAATACTTTAACTTCAACCTTTGATGCTATGGGTTGTTTGTATATTGCTGATGGACACCATCGCTCAGCTTCTGCTTCACGTATTGCCGCTTCACGTAATGAAGGTAATAGCGATACAGGAAATGCCGCACATGATTATTTTTTATCAGTAATTTTCCCGGATAATCAAATGCAGATTCTTGATTACAATCGAGTAATTAAAGATCTTAATGGTTTGTCTGAAAATAAATTAATTACAAAAATTAAAAAGAGTTTTTCAATAGAAGCTGTAGATGCTTTATATAAACCACAAAAATGTACAGAGTTTTCAATGTACCTAAAAGGTCAATGGTATAAGTTACAAATTAATGCTGATCTTATTCCGAAAAATAATCCTGTTGCTTCTTTAGATATCAGTTTATTACAAAACAATTTAATCGAACCTTTGTTAGGTGTGAGCGATCCTCGTCGCGATAAACGAATTGATTTTGTTGGTGGTATACGGGGTTTGGAAGAACTGGAAAAACGTGTTGATTCAGGTGAAATGCAAGTTGCTTTTGCAATATACCCAACAAGCCTTTTGCAGTTAATGGATGTCGCAGATGCCAATGAAGTTATGCCACCAAAATCAACCTGGTTTGAACCTAAGCTAGCAGATGGTTTAGTATCGCATGTACTAGATTAGGGAATAATGTCATTGCGAGCGTAGCGCGGCAATCTGTTGGTGCGAGTATTTTTTCTGGAGATTGCCACGCTATCGCTCGCAATGACGTAGTTCTTAGATATTTTGATTTTTCTCTGCACAGATTTTGAGAGAGCGAAAGAAAATCTTTAAGCAGATTCTACGCTGCTAGAGAACAAGGCGAAAATTAACGAGAAAGCGGAATTTACACGCAGTAAATGAGCATTTTGAGTTGGTTTTCAACGCCGTTATCTAGCATCGTAGGATTCGCTACCTTTACTCGTCGAAGTCGTATTTTAGTTCGGAGTCCGGCTGCTGCAAGAAATGCCCCTGAATAAAGGCAACACTACTTTGCCACAATAATGCCATGCTATTGGCATCTTCAACAAAGGCGGCAATAGCCATAATGCCTTTTTCATTTGCTTCTTCAGCGATCTCTTTTAATTTTTCCTGATTCTCAATGCTGTCTTTTAAGTTTAATGCCAGGGATGCATCAATCTTGAGATAATTAATATCAAGATGTTTCAATGACTGAAACATATTTTGTTCAGTACCAAAGTTTTCCAGACCAACCCTGCAATTAATTGAGCGCAATCCCTGGAATGTTACTTTTGCCTGCTTAAGATAATTAAGTGCAGTTGCTTCGTTCAGTGTAAATACCAAACTATCTGCATCAAGTCGTAATGATTTAATGCGTTCGGTGACCCAGGGTAAGAATTCAATATCGGCTAATGAACCTGCCGAGAGTTTGATAAAGAAACGTGTGCTTGTGCCGTGCTTCATTCGTTCCGCAAGTAGCATAAATACATGGGCAATAATCCAGCGATCAACGTAATTAATGAGCCCCACTTCTTCTGCAGCAGGTAAAAAATCTGCAGGTAATACTTCTTTACCATCATCAGTCATTCTTACCAGAACTTCATAATGAGCACCTGCTTCACCGCGTAAACTTACAATGGGTTGATAAAGTAAGTGGAATCTGTTTTCTTTAAGGGCAATTTTAATTTTACTTGCCCAAATACTGGTTTGTTCTTTTTCAGCAAGCTCTTCGATAGCAGGATTAAATATACTAAATTGATTACCGCCTGCTTTTTCTGCTGCCAAAGCCCCTTTTTCTGCTCGTGTCAGGCAGTCATGTAAATTACTGGTTGTTTCATTAATACTGGTGATGCCGATACTGGTGGTGGTGGTGATTGATTTTTTATTTACTTCGGAAATATGGTTATGAACCAGCTTACAAATACCACCAGCAACTTTTTCTGTCTGTGCCTGGTCTGCATTATTTAATAACAAGGTAAAGATTGCACCTTCAAAACGTGCAAGTAATCCAAGATTAGAAACTTTTTCTTTAAGTAGAGTTGCCACATCTGTTAGTACATGGTCTCGACCTGATATGCCAACGTTACTTTTAATTTCTTCATAACGATCGAGCATGATATAAAGTAGCGAACCTTTAGCTTGCCCATCAACTGCACGTGAAATCATTTTGTCGGCTTGTTCTATGAAATAGGTATGATTATATAAGCCGGTTAACAAGTCTTGTTTGCTTAGAACATTAAGTTGTTTTTCGAGCTCTTTACTTTGCGCCTGATCACGAATGATAATTTGACTACATGATTCTCCTTCCATACTTGCGTTGGAGAATTCCATGGTGATGTTAAATATTTTTCCTTCAGTATGCTGTCCAACAACATCAAGCGTGTCGTCTGTAATTTGACCTTTTGCGTAACCGCGTAAAAATTCTTTTAATTTCACATGTTGATCACTTCTGACCATATCCAGTATTGGCATGCCTTCTATATCTTCAAGATCAGTATAACCAAACATTTTTAAATAGGCGTTGTTAGCATAAATATGCGCGCCGTCATGTACATAGGCGATTGCATCACGAGAATTATCAATTAAGTTTCGTGTCCGTTTTTCGGTTTCATGTAGAAGCTTTTCATTTTGTCTTAAAGAGCGACGTGCTTTTAAGTCAGATAATTCACGTTGTACGATAAATTTAAGTTTGTCACCCTGGTCGCTGGCAACCGCATCGCGTGCTCCCACATTTAAAGCTTCAAGCGCAGTGGCTTCCTGATTTTTGGGCGTAATAACAATAAGTGGAATATCTCGTCCGGATGTGACGATGAGTTTTACAGCTTGCATGGCATTAAAAATAGGCGTGGTTTGTTTGGCAAGAATGATATCCAGGGGATTTTCTTCAATAGCGGTTTCCATATCTTCGTCATCTTCAACGCGAATATCCCGAATAATGTAACCCGCTTTTCGTAAGACATTAATTAAGACTTCAGCTTCTTCAGAAGAGTCAAATATGGTTAATAGCCGTAGCAGTTTTTCGTTGCTCACTTGATTTCCTTATTTTTACGTATATACGCACTTAAGCAAGTATTATGCTTATAAAATGTATCGGCATGCAAATCCTGGTCTTAAATCAATTTTGCTAAAAGTTTGTTTTATATTGAAGACCATATCTGACTAAAATCTTGTTCTTTTTCTATTTTTGTAACTTTCTCTACGGGAGTATTTTGTGGGTTAATTTCAAACTGAAATTGAGCAAATAATCCGGTATTTTGTATCGATTTACCTAATGTGGCCTGAATTTCTTTACCCAGCATATTTATTATAATTTTATGGCCTTCTCGCCACGGAACCGGGGCAGTAATTAAACAAGCAGGTTGTTTAAGGTTTATTAGCTCGGGTAGCATTAGAGTTCGCTGTAAAGGGGCATTAGGTGTACTGGCTGCCCGAATACCGATTGCTGCACTATTAGGATTAAGCGTTTCGATGCCCATTTGCAGACTTTTATTATAGTTAGATTTCAACCAGCGAATAACTCCGATGCTCCATCTTTCTACATGGCCATTCGCTTGCCGGTGTATGCTAACAAGCTCGCCAACTTGAGCTTTATTTTTAAACTCACCCTTGTTATTAATCATCATACCCCTGGCGCTTTCGTTAATGATGAGCCAATTGTCGGTTTGGTATTGTTTTGCTTCAGTGTTAACAGGATTGAGCTTAAAATTAAGCTGGGTATTGTCCTGTAAGCTCAGTTCTTGCTCCACTAAGGGTTCAAGGCCCGTTAATTCTGCCGGGTAAATGAGCCCCCATACATCATCTAATTTGGTACCGGGATCTTTTAAATTGATTTTTATTTCGGTACTTTCAAAATGTGCGCGATCATTAAACTTATTGGAGTATTTACTATTATCCATTGCCTGGGCTTTTTGCGTGATAAATTGATGTGCAGCGCTTAAGCCTATCGTAATTTTAACTTGTTCATTTTTATCTGTTCTTGGGAAGTGTCGCTTACTCGCCATACCCCAGGCAATAAGTAATCGCTGAAGCAAATCGTGTGACAAATCGGGGCGCATGGTATCAATGTTGGTGATTGTTGAAAGTCCGACATCTTCACTATTTTTAAGTTCGTACTTGAGTTTTTCAGCAATGGCATGGGTCTCAATAATTCTTAATTGACTGGCATCAGTAATCTCTTTTGTTAAAGCGAGAGACAGGGCTGTGGGTGCCTGGGCTCGTGAGAGATTATCAATAAATTTATCGCTGTTTTTGTCATCTTCCGTTAAGGGACGAATAATAGGCTGGCTTAACCAGCGTTCTAATGCGCCATAAATTTTGCCCGATTCTCCCTGCCGTAAGTTATAGGGCGAGGCGAGAGATAATAATAAAATTCGTGCATATTCGGTTGTGACGGATGTTTTTTCGACATAAGCATGTTGTTCATCACGAATTTTATTTTTTAATAATTTTCTTTTTTCGGCAAAAGCATAGAGCTTATGTAATTCTGCCCAGTGATTTATAGAAAAAGGTGAATAAGATTGATAGCAGGTTAAAAAATTCTGCCCCATATAATTAATACTTCGATGCGTTAGCATTGCCAACGGTTTCTTATCAAAAATAATTAAGTTGTTGGCTAGCATATCTTCCAGCGCAATTTTGTATCCGGTTGCCATGTTGGAAAATAGTTCTTTGGTGATCGTCGCAATTTTCTGGCTTTTTTCGGGCAAAGGTAAACTGACACCAATGAAATGTTTTTTCATTGAGCTGGTCACATATTCAATGGGTTCTCGTAACGTTTCGAGAAAACGAATACGATCCTGATAAGGATAAGCAAGCTGGTTTGTTTGCTGCAATACGGTATAAATTTGTTTGGCAGTTTCGCCTAAATTTGCACGCGGTAGGGCATTAATCCAGCTGGCCAGTTTACGCGGACGAATATTAAAAGCTGTTTTATCTGGTCGTGTTCGGTTTGGCACATCAAGGCCAATAATTTTGCCCACGTTAATCTAACCCCATGTTTTTGCTTGTATTAACTACTTTAACAAGTAGAGAACCAGCTTTTAATCCAGAACAGGCTCAACTTGTGTTAATTATGGCATAAAGTTGTTGTTTATGACTATTTTCGTGGTATTTGTGGTGTTTTTAGCGATAACAGGTGAGATTCGCTAATTTTAAGAGCATCTGCAACAAATCGAGGTTAAATATTGATAATAAAGCTGCATTTACGTTAAATAATAGCTGTTTTAGATTTTTCTCCGGCATTTTCCTCAACCAGTTTTGGTACAAGATATCCGGGTAAACGTTGACGTATTTCGTTGAGTAATTGCAGTGCTTTTTCATCATTAACAGCAAAATGTTTCGCGCCCTGAACTTTATCTAGTTGGTGCAAGTAATACGGTAAAACATGATGTGAAAAAAGTTTTTTGCTCAGGTTAATCAGTACTTCAGCGTCATCATTTACTCCTGCCAGTAATACGGACTGATTGAGTAAAGTCACCTGATGTTGTTGTAACTGTTCTAAAGCGGAGGCGACAGCGGCATCAATTTCATTCGCATGGTTACAATGTAAAACCATGACAATTTTCCACGGTAAAGAATCCAGCCAGCTTAAGAATTCATTATTAATACGTTCAGGTAAAACAATGGGCTGGCGTGTGTGCAAGCGCAAGGTTTTGATATGGGGAATATTAAGCAGTTTGTCGGTTAAATCTTTAAGTTTCGATTCGGTTAAACTTAATGGGTCGCCACCACTTAAAATGACTTCATGAATATCTGAATTAGCGCAAATATAATCAATTGCTGTTTGCCAGTTTTGTTCTGCACGGTTTTCCTGATAAGGAAAATGACGGCGAAAACAGTAACGGCAATGCACAGCACAAGCGGCCGTGGTAATGATTAAGACCCGGCCATGGTATTTGTGCAGAAGTCCGGGGACTTCCATTGCAGCTAAATCACCAACCGGATCAAGTTTAAAGTGTTGATCTTCAATGAGTTCTGCATCTAACGGCAATATTTGTCGTAGCAAAGGATCATTAGGATTACCTTTTTCGATACGCTGGCAATATCCTCGTGGAGCGCGCAGGGTAAAAGATGAGCTGGCTGCATTCGCCCCGTTCAATAATGAACCTGGTAAATTTAAATACTGAAGTAACTCAGCAGGTTCTCGAAAAACGTTGGCTAAAGCTGCTTGCCATTTAGGCAACTCAGTACCATCAGACTGACAAGAAGGGGCGGTTCGCGGTATCATAGGGGTATATTATGCATTATATGTGCTAGCAGCAATTTAATTCCGGAGAGTTTAACCAGTATGGCAACCTACAGCACCAGCGAATTCAAAAATGGCCTGAAATTAATGATTGACGGATATCCGTGCAGCATTATTGAAAATGAACTTGTTAAGCCAGGTAAAGGGCAAGCATTTAACCGTGTTAAATTGCGTAACCTTAAAACCGGACGGGTGATGGAAAAAACCTTTAAATCCGGTGAATCTGTTGAAGCGGCTGATGTTATGGAAACAGATTTACAGTATTTATATAACGATGGTGAAGCATGGTACTTCATGGATACAAAAACCTTTGAGCAAGTCGGTGCAGACGAAACGGCTGTTGGTGAAAATGTAAAATGGCTTAAAGAGCAAGACATGTATGAAGTGACCTTGTGGAACGATGTACCGATTGCAATTACTCCGCCAAACTTTGTTGAGCTGGAAGTTACCGAAACCGATCCGGGTTTACGTGGAGATACCAGTGGTGGTGGTGGTAAACCAGCAACGCTTAGTACTGGAGCAGTTGTTCGTGTTCCTTTGTTTATAAATGAAGGAGAGATCATTAAAGTGGATACACGCACAGGCGAATACGTCGGCCGCGTCAAAAAATAAATTTACGCTTCATATTTTCCGTTCTAGCGGCGTTATAAAGGATTTTAAAAATACTCATTGGCTTGTTGCCAACTCCGTTTTTTAAAATCCTTTATGCCTTGCTAGAACAAAAACTATTTCGCGTAAATAGATTTTCTTAATTTAGCACTGAATTTTTTCTCTTTATAGGTCAGACTTTAGTCTGATGCGGTGCTAATAAAACCCATTTAGTTATTGATTAAAAGATAATATAAAAAATCGTATAGTGACTTTATAATTTAGTTGAGAACAATATGAGTGATTGGCAACCAACAGCCAGTTTAGAGATGTTAAAAACAAAAGCCCGTTTGCTTTCTAAGTTGCGGGCTTTTTTTGCAGAAAAAGATATTCTCGAGGTGCAAACTCCGGTTCTTTCACAAGCGGGTAATACTGAGCCAACGATTGAAAGTTTTGTTACCGAGCAACACGAAAATTTTCAGCATAAAATCCAGCCGTCCTTTTTAAACACGTCTCCTGAATTTGCGATGAAACGTTTATTGGCAGCAGGGTATGGTTCTATTTATCAAATCAGTCCTGCATTTCGTCAGGATGAACAGGGGAAAAAACATAATCCTGAATTTACATTATTAGAATGGTATCGAATTGATTTTGATCATCATGCTCTAATGGGCGAAGTAAATGCTTTACTTCGTTTTATTACAGAGGATTTTTTAAAGTTAGAGCGTAGTCAGTTTTTTTCTTACCAGGATGCAATGATAAAATTTGCAGAGATTGATCCCTTTAATGCAACGATGGAAGAATTAAAACAAGCAATAGTGAAAGCGGGCATTGATGCCGTAGGAATGGATGATGTGCCGCGTAATACGTGGTTAGATCTGTTAATGAGCCAGGTAATTGAAAAAAACTTACCTTTAAATTGTCCCGTTTTTATTTATGACTATCCAGCCAGCCAGGCTGCACTCGCTAAAATAAGAAAAGGTTCACCGGATGTCGCTGAACGTTTTGAGCTTTATATTAATGGTATAGAACTAGCGAATGGGTTCCATGAGTTGAGTGATGCTGAAGAACAGGCAGAACGTTTTCATCAAGATCAAGTTCAACGAAAAGAAAATGCTCAACAGGGTATTCCTGCAGATTATCATTTAATTTCAGCACTAAAACATGGCTTGCCTGAATGCGCGGGTGTTGCGATAGGATTAGAACGTTTGTTGATGGTGTTAACAGGTGCGGAGCATATTAATGAAGTGTTAACGTTTCCGTTTGATCGAGCTTAAAAAATTTATTTTTTGTAGGTCGGCCTGAAGGCCGACCTACAATTTCATTTAATATTTCCAATCGCCTCACCCAACCGTACAGGTTGTTCTGTATGAAGCTCTTTATCCCAATCCATTTTTTTATTAGCATGAAGTAAAATGACTGTAGAACCCATGTTAAAGCGTCCCATTTCCTGGCCTTTAGTATAACTGAGAGCTTCTTTATCATACTTCCAGCTACGAATGTCCTTAACTCGTGGAGGCGTTACTTCACCATGCCAAACGGTTTCAATACTGCCAACAAAAATTGCGCCAACTAAAACCATCGCCATAGGACCCGCTGAAGTATCAAACAAACAAATCACCCGTTCATTGCGTGCGAATAATGCAGGAACATTTTCAACTGTAGTTGGGTTTACACTAAACAGTTCACCGGGAACATGAATCATTTCTTTTAAAGTGCCATCAAGTGGCATGTGAATACGGTGATAATCTTTAGGTGAAAGATAAATGGTATTGAACTGACCATTTTTAAAAATTTTCCCCAGGTCCTCCCTATCACCAAGTAATTGGGTTAGTGAATAAGCATGTCCTTTGGCCTGAAATATAAAATCGGTATTAATTTGTCCTAACTGACTAACCGCACCATCAACTGGTGAAGCAATCATTTTTTCATCTGCACAAATTTCACGTGCATCTTCTTTTAATTCGCGAGTGAAAAAAGCATTAAAACTTGAATAACTTTTCCAATCAGGATTTTTAGCTTCATCCATGTTGACTTTAAATTGACGAATAAAGAATGGCAGAATTAATTTTAAAAACCATCTATATTCGCAACGCGTAAGTTTCCACATCATTTTAGAAAGAAGGTGTTGCGGTATAATATGTTGCAAAGCAATAAAAAAGCGTGCGCTTAGTTTCAATTTTTTACTCCGGTAAATAAAATAGGTCATTGCGAGCGATAGCGCGGCAATCTAAATGATAAATATTATAACTCAAAAAGATTGCCGCGCTATCGCTCGCAATGACCAGTATAAATTAATGTCACCACCTTGTTCTATATTACATGGAGCCACATTTTCCACTACCACACTTCATTTGAGGCTGGTTGTCATTTTTTACTTTCAAATTAATATTAATTGTTTCACCATTATCAAAAGATATTGTTACTGGTATAAATGAACCTGATTTAACGGATTTTAATTTTCCGATTAACATCATGTGTAAACCACCTGGTTTTAACTCTATATGGCCTTTAGCTTTAATATTCAAGTTCTTCTGCTTAATCATTCGCATCATACCATCTTTCATTTCAGTAAGATGAATTTCAACTTTTTTAAATAAATCACTTTTAGTCGATTTTATTTTTATGTCTTTAGTGCTGAGATTAGCTATTTTCATATAACCCGCCATGACTTTTACGACCGGTGGTGCTTCAGGGCTCCATGCATTTTCGATCTTTATTGCACTCGCGGCATTCACGGTGCTGATTGAAAATAGACTAATAAAAAATATTCCGCTTATTGTTTTAAGTAAAGACATTACTCATCTCCATAAAAAGTTCGGATGATTTGAAAGTTGGCGGCAATCGTTTTAGTAATATGTGGCGGTGAGATAACCGCGCGCATACGTCCTTTTGGATCGACCAGTATGAGTTGAGCACTGTGGTTTACAATATATTCCTCATCTTTGTCATCATCTTTGTCATCGTAGCCATAAAGAATACCAATCTGGTTGGTAAGCTTATCCAGTTCATCAAGTTTACCTGTCACCCCATTAAACTCAGTATTATAATATTGAATATATTGTTTTAATGTTTCAGGTTTATCGCGGTCAGGGTCAACAGATACAAAATAAAGTTTGGGGTGACCTGGATCCCCCATTTTAGTGGGCAAAGTTTTCCACATGGCTTGCATCACTTTTAAAGTTGTTGGGCAAACATCCGGACAGTTAGTAAAACCAAAAAATAAAAAACTCCATTGTCCTTTGAGTTGTGTCGGACTAAATGTTTGATTATTCTGATCGATCAGGCTGAATCCAAGCAGTGGACGGGCATTAGGGAGAACAGTGGCATCGAGGCTTTTGGGTATGCGCGTATCATTATTATTCATTAGCATTTGCTGGCTTAACCATAAACCAACAACAAGGCTGATAGCACCAATGCTGATGGGTAAAATAAGTTTTTTAGCTGACATTGTTTGATATCAATCCCTATAGTTTGAATACGCGTATTTTAACGGGTTTTTCTTTCAAAGATCGATATAATCGTCTGGTTTTTGGCTTTTAAGTTAAGTATTTGACATCACTGCTGTCCCGTTAACCCCCTCTCCCCTTTGGGGAGAGGGTTGGGGTGAGG
>CAZSCK010000050.1:0-20213 GCA_964605385.1 uncultured Thioalkalispiraceae bacterium | reverse complement strand
GACCATTAGCAATACATGCAGCAATTAGATTAGTGATTGTTTGTGATTTCCCTGAACCAGGAGGTCCTTCAATAACGAGATTCTGGCCATTAACCGCATCAATTAAAGCACTATGTTGCGAACTATCCGCATCATAAATTAATGGGAATTTTTCATGAATATCATCTATTGTATCTATTGGATGTTCTGTTTCAAATGATAGGCCTGCACTTTCATTATTTTCTTCTGTACTAAAAAACATCTTAATTAATTCATGTTTGTCAATACGTTTGTCTTTAGGCCAATTTTTTGGGTTTAAATCCTGATACATAGCCTGCTTAGAAAAATTAAGTAAAACTAATGTAGCTTGTCGACGTAGTGACCATCGCGGCTGAGATTTTAAGATTGTATTTTGTATTTTTTTAAAATAATTTTCGGGTGTTTCATCATCGTCTATAAGCGGAAGCGCCATATCAAAGTCATTTGATAGTTTCTCACGCAAAGTTACATTACTTAATAATCCATCATCTTTTAAAGTTAATGTATATCGATATACACCTAGAACCTTATCAAGTTTTGATTTTTCAAGACGAACAGGAAGTGTAAATAATGGCGCAACTCGAGCCACATCAGATTCACGATTTTCATACCATTGAAGAAAACCTAATGCTAAGTAGAGGATATTTCCACCACTCTCTTCAATCGCTGTTTCAGATTTACTACGAATACTTCTAAGTCGTGACTCTAATTCAGGCGCATATAATAATGTTTGTAAATTTGTATCATAATGTTTTTTATCACCATCATTTAATTTTTCTGCTGGTGGTAAGTCGTAATGTGTATCAAAACCTTTGTGTTTTGCCCATTGTTCCGCAGTTGGGTAATCTTGTTCTACTCTTTCTTTTGTCTCAGGATTTATCTCAATATAACCAGCCTCAATTAGTTCTAATTCAGTTGGTTCGGGAACAGGAATGAAAGAAAATGTTTTGCCAGAATCTAAAATTTCATATATTTGGTCGGGTAACTCATCAATTAATCGAACACAGCTTGACTTAGGGTGCTTATAATTTAATAAGGTATTTCGTCCACTTAAATCAAGTAGTTTTTTTCTAACCGACTCAAGAGAGTCAAAAGCAAAACTGCTTGATTTATTGTTTTCGATTAAATGAGGATCATTTATAGTCGATACTGAGTCCGATGTTTCTGCAATAGTCTCATTGTCATCACTCATACAATTTACCTTTACTTACTAAATACTAAAATGCATGTTTCCATACAATTTTGACTTAATTCACTAAAAATTATTAATCACTTACCCAATAAAACAAATTAACGGAAAGAGAGCTTCTTCAAGAGTGGGCTCACTGTCAATCTTCTTACGTTATATATTTAATAACCCTACTCTAATTTATACACAGCATTATACAACCGCACTTAAGCCGCGAACTTTGCTACCCGCTTAATACGTTTTAATACCGACTTCATCGTTTTCCGCTTTTCCCATATATCATATTTCATTTGCATGTTGAGCCACATTTCCGGAGAGTTACCCAGAGCAATACTTAGCTTAATTGCGGTTTCAGGTGTTACTGGCTTTTCTTCATTTAATATCGCATACAGCATGGTACGAGACATCTGGATAGACTCC
Organism: uncultured Thioalkalispiraceae bacterium; assembly: GCA_964605385.1. Taxonomy (GTDB): domain Bacteria; phylum Pseudomonadota; class Gammaproteobacteria; order UBA6429; family Thiohalophilaceae; genus JAGLTQ01. The sequence goes on along the minus strand of CAZSCK010000050.1, from coordinate 18,586 downwards.
GCAAAAGCTGTTCGAGTTATGGATAATGTTGGCAATACATCTTCACGTAATATTGCACCGGGATGAGTTGGTTGTCTGTTCATTTTGTTAACCTCACCTTATAGTTACGCTAACACAGTGTAAACCATTGGTTTACAAATAACCATATTGATTATACTTAAAAAGCATAACTTAACTGTATATCTAGTTGATATACAGTTAAATATCATCTACCCTATGTATATCAATCAGATATACGCTATTAAGGAGATACCCATGGCAACTCTCAGCACCCGAAATGCAGCAATAAACTTGCGTGCCAGACCGAATCAACGCGATTTGATTGATCGCGCCTGTAAGATTCTTGACAAAAACCGCTCTGATTTCATGCTGGAAACCGCATGTCGTGAGGCTGAAAATATCTTGCTTAATCAAACACTCTTTAAACTTGATGGCTCCGCCTTCAAGGCATTCGATAAGTTATTAAAAGCGCCGGTTAAAAATAACCCTGGCTTGAATAAGCTAATGAAATCGACGGCACCATGGCAAGAATAAACCAGCCTAGTTCATTAAATAACAAGCAAAATTTCGCTAGCTTTGACTGTGGTAATAACACACTTAATGAATGGTTAAAAAAACGGGCTTTAAAAAATGAAGTATCGGGTGCATCTCGAACTTTTGTCGTCACTAATGAGACGAATACTATTATTGGTTATTACTGTTTATCTGCTGGTGCAATAGAGCATGAATCAAGCCCGAATAAAGTACGTCGTAATATGCCCGATCCGATACCTGTCATGATCCTTGGACGTTTAGCGGTAGACTCTCAATACCAACATCAATCCATAGGCAAAGGTTTATTAAAAGATGCCATTCTCCGAACAATAAATGTCTCACAGCAAACCGGGATACGTGCGCTACTTGTTCATGCGCTATCAGAAGAAGCAAAACAATTTTATACAACGAATGGTTTTTATGAATCGCCGACTAACGATATGACACTGATGATTACTATAAAAGATGCGATAGCAGCTTTTGCAAATTAACAAGGCTTTATAAATAGTTTAGTGCGAATAGTTTGCCGCAGCGTCGGCCTAAAGGCCGACCTACATTACTGTTGAATAAATTCCAGTGCATTGCCATCTGGATCACGACAAAATAGCGCCTTACGCCCGGATTTACTTTTGGTAAAAGGCATTTCCAGTTGATTTAAAGACTTTGCTATTTGTTCAATTGAGCTTACCGCAAAAGCTACATGATGATCTCGCCCACCATGTTCTGGTCGCTTGCTATTTTTATCAGGATTATCCAGTTCCATTAAATGAATTTGTTGCTGGCCGGGCAAAATTAACCATGCCCCCGGGTAGCCGAGATCAGGTCGAGTTTCATCAACTTCAAGCCCTAACACTTCATGATAAAAAGCCAATGCAATGTTTAAATTCTCAACAATTAAACTGGCATGATGTAAATTAAGAATAATTTTTTCACTCATAAAACAGCTTCATCGTCATGTTGACGGCTTGCAGTAAGGTAAGCTGCTAGCATAACCAACAATCCCCCTATCCATTCACGTAACTCAATCACTTCATTGGTGAGTAATATTGAAGACACTGCACCAACCACAATTTCAAATAATAAAATAATGGCTGAACGATGCACCGGCATATTTGTTACACCATAAACAACAGCTATATTCATCATGGTCATGGCAACCGCACCCAGGATCCAGGCACCGGCAATCACTTCTGTTGATACCGCTAATTTTTGCTCTGTAAAAATAATCAGGATAAACGCTAAAAATAAAACACCTAACCAGCCTGTGGCCGTTTTCACCATAACTGAAGCATGGTTTAATTTATGAATTAAAACATTCGTTATCGCAAAAGCAATACCTGCCGACAAAGCCAACCAATCGGCAGTATCTTTAGGGGCAGGAAATCCAAGTGATTCATGCCACAGCATAATCACTGCGCCGACCATAGCGATAGCTAAAATACCCAGGGCCCGTCGTGAAAGGTGTTCTCCTAAAAAGATAACACCTAATAAGGTTGCCCATAATGGAGACAGGTAAAAAAGTAAAAGTACGCGTACTACATTGCCATCCAGCACAGCGAGAATAAACGCAATATTAGTCCAACCCGTTGCGATGGCCATAAAGAAAAATAAAAACGGATGTTGCTTCCATTCACGCCAACCTTTATACAAAACCGGAATTGCAACAATCAACGTGCCGCAATACATCAATGCAGATGCCCAAAGGCCACTCATTCCATTATTTTCTAACAACCGTAGTGGATACCAGATAAGCCCCCACATGGTTGAGGCAAAGAGTAAACCGACTACGGGCAACATCGAATGCTGATTGTATTTGGCGATAAAACCTGTCTGGCTTATACTGTCTTTTTTATTATTCATACCGTCTCAAACTAATTACTACATAAAGCGCTATTATGAACCCTGAACTCGATAAACTACACCCCTACCCGTTTGAAAAACTCTCTGCATTAAAAAGTGCTGTCACTCCAAATCCAGAGCTTGAGCATATCGCACTCTCAATTGGTGAACCCAAACACAAAGCCCCTGCATTTGTAATGCAGGAGCTACAACAACAGCTCAGTGGTGTTTCTGCTTATCCGTTAACCAAAGGCATTTCTGAATTACGCCAGGCCATTACAGATTGGTTAACACAGCGTTTTAATTTACCCGCAGATAGTTTAAATCCTGAGCAGCATGTCATTCCTGTGAATGGTACCCGTGAAGCGTTATTTGCTTTTGCTCAAGCTGTGGTGGATCGTGACAAGAATCCATTGATTGTGATGCCGAATCCTTTTTATCAAATTTATGAAGGTGCAGCTTATCTCTCGGGTGCTGAACCTTATTATATAAATACAACATCGGACAATAATTACTTACCCGACTTTGATTCTATTAGTGATGAAGCATGGGCAGGTTGTCAGTTACTTTATATTTGCTCCCCCGGTAACCCAACCGGTGCGGTTATAGATAAAGCCACATTGCAAAAACTTATTAATCTTGCTGAACAACATGACTTTATTATTGCCTCGGATGAATGTTATTCAGAAATATATTTTGATGAAAGTAATCCACCCGTTGGTTTACTCGAAGCTGCAGCAGAAATGGGCAAGACAGATTATTCACGCTGCGTGGTTTTTCATAGTTTATCCAAACGCTCTAATCTTCCCGGTTTACGTTCAGGCTTTGTTGCGGGTGATAAAGACATATTGGCAAAGTTTCTTAAATATCGAACTTATCATGGTTGTGCTATGCCCCTGCATCACCAAAAAGCCAGTATCAAAGCCTGGCAAGATGAAAAACACGTTGAGGAAAACCGTGCTTTGTATCAGAAAAAATTTACAGATGTACTGGAAATTTTAGAGCCTGTGCTTGATGTAAAAAAACCCGGTGCCAGTTTTTATCTCTGGGCTGATTTATCACTAAAGACCAATTTTACAGATGAGGACTTCGCACAAAAATTATTCGCAGAACAAAATATCTCCGTCCTCCCAGGCAGTTATTTATCTCGAGAAGCGAATGGCATTAACCCAGGGAATCAGCATGTTCGTATGGCGCTGGTGGCCTCTTATGATGAATGTATTGAAGCAGCGCAGAGAATTAGACGGTTTTTAGAAAGCTAAAATAACCCTGTCATTGTGAGGAAACAAAGTGACCGCAGTAATCTCTTGAATACCCACTCTTTTCTTGAGATTGCCACACTTCGCTCACAATGACAGATAAATATAAGCTATTTTCATAATAAAATGACCAAAAACTGGCATATAAAAGGCCGCACCTATAAAATAGCCCGCTTTACGAACATCCAAAGCGTCCAAACCGAATTTAATACGAGAAAAAAATCATGAGCAACGATTTACAAACAATTATTGAAAATGCCTTTGAAAACCGTGCAGATATCACACCTCGCAGTGTTGATACTATTGTTAAGGAAGCGGTTACTGAAACCATCATCCAACTTGATACTGGCGCACTTCGTGTTGCTGAAAAGAAAGACGGTGATTGGGTTGTAAACGAATGGTTGAAAAAAGCGGTATTACTTTCATTCCGTATTAATGATAACGAATTTATGAAAGGCGGTTTCACTAACTATTTTGATAAAGTGGAATCTAAATACGCCGACTTCAATTCACGTGATTTCCGTGAAGCTGGCGTACGTGTTGTTCCTCCTGCAACAGTTCGTAAAGGTGCTTATATTTCTCCGGGCGTTATCCTCATGCCTTCATATGTCAATATTGGTGCTTATGTTGATAGCGGCACAATGGTAGACACATGGTCAACAGTTGGATCATGTGCACAAATTGGTAAAAATGTTCACCTTTCAGGCGGTGTAGGCATTGGTGGTGTACTTGAACCATTACAAGCTTCACCAACTATTATTGAAGACAACTGTTTCATTGGTGCACGTTCAGAAGTCGTTGAAGGTGTTATTGTTGAAGAAGGTTCAGTTATTTCTATGGGGGTTTACATTGGTCAAAGTACAAAAATTTATGATCGTGAAACTGGCGAAGTAACCTATGGTCGTATCCCTGCAGGTTCTGTTGTTGTTTCAGGTAACTTACCGTCTAAAGATGGCTCTTACAGCTTGTACTGTGCAGTCATCGTGAAGAAAGTAGATGCAAAAACGTTAAGTAAAGTTGGTATCAACGAATTATTACGTGGCATCTAGTTTTAGTTATACCTTAAGGCTTAGCTAAATCAAAAACATGCTGACACTTTATGGCATCAAAAATTGCGATACCGTAAAGAAAGCTCGTCACTGGTTGGAAGATCATGGAGTTAAATATCAATTCCATGACTTCCGTCAGGATGGTTTGGATAAAAAACAACTCAGTGGTTGGCTTGAACAACTAGGTTGGGAAGCCATTGTTAATAAACGCAGTACTACCTGGCGCAACCTTTCTGATAAAGACAAAGCTATTTCAACAAATCAACAAGCTAGTAAATTACTATTAGCTAACCCTACCCTGATTAAACGTCCGGTTGTAGAAAAAAATAAAACCTTGCTCGTCGGCTTTAAAGAAGCCGAGTTTAAAAACATAAAATAAATATCACCTGATATGATCCGGTTCATCTTTCTCAAGATAAGCCTCTTCTTCTGCTGACAGTTCGACTTCATCAAACCCGTTAATCATTGGCATAACATGTTCTTTGAATGAATCACCCGTGGTCAGCAAGTAGACATGTATTATCACAAACATCACAACGGCAAAAGCAACTGCAGTGTGAAACATGGCGACCCATACCAACGCCTCCCCGGAAGCTGCACCACCCCATAATGAATACAGCAGATAAAGCAGACCGCTGATCCAGATTGCAGGGAACAAGAATAGTTTAAGTGCTAGGTAAGATAACGCCTGAAGCGGATTATGTTTGCGCCAGTAAGCCTTGCGGTAAGGATGACGTTCTCCCTTAAAAATTCCGTAGGCATAGAATTTTGCCACCTTTAACAATCCATTACTGGTGGGTACATAATGACGCCAGGTACCGGTTGTTAAATGCCAGAAGATAGAAAAGATCCATAAGAGCAAAAGTGCCATTGCACTAATCGTATGCAGGCCAACCAATGTTTTGAAATCCAGCACAGAATAGAAACCATGAATTCCAAAACCGGTGAATAGCAATACCATAATTAATATCATCTGTGACCAGTGCCAAAAACGCTCGAAACGAGTAAAAAGCATGATGCGCCGTAGTGTCATGATTGTTTCCTCGCTTTATTGAAAACAAATCGAATCAGGCCATGTCCAAAAACCCCAAACAAGGTGGCGGCAACAGCCAGCAATCCGATAAGATCCAGCCAATAATTATCACCTCGCCCAGGCAGATAAAAACCTTGCAGATCTTTTAACCGCCCCTCTTTAGCATGACATTCACCACACGTAAGAGCATCTTCTTTAGGGGCTACCATGTGGGTGATGGGCCAGTAAGAATAAGTTTCAACAAAACCATACTCTCCACTATAAGGTAGATTATTTTTTTCCATGCCTTTTTTGATAGCTTTACCGAAATCATAGTTGCCCCAATAAGCATCCTTATCCTCACCCCACAGGTGCATGTAAACCAGTGTGTTGTTGCCTTTGTCATAGGGTTGGAAAGTATGCATCTGCTTAAAGGGCCAAATACGCGAATTTGGATCATTAGCAGAACCGGTATAACGATTAATATCCACTGGGCCACTGGATGGATCAAACTTTGTGTCGATGGTGGTATAAATCATCTGACCATTAAACCAGCCATAATGAGGCACCAGATTTTCACCATATTTAAAGCTGCCCTTAATTGATTTATAAGTGGCGCGATGTTCACCATTGCCCTGGGTGTAGTTCTTCTCCTTGTAACCTTCACCATTTTTAGTCTTGCCAGCAGTGCGCCAGTCCCAGTCGACCTTAGTGGCAACGCCACCACGGGCAATAGTTGGAATGTGACAAGTTTGGCAGGCAACCCTATCGACGTGATTATTTAGTTTAATGTTGGCCAGACTGTTGATGGGATGAGGTGTGGCACTGTGGCATGATTCACAAGTTGCAACGTCGCGACGTTGCCCTGGTTTACCTGTACCTTCAGTATCTTTAGCGATCACATCATAGCGGCTACCTGCCCACACATGCTTTTTTGTGACATGGCATTCGGTGCAGGGAAAGTTAGCGCCACTCTCATTCATATGTACATCCAGTTTTTTATCCGGATGAATGAGTGATGAATCCAGATCACCATGTTTTACACCATCACCGCCACCACCATAGAAGTGGCAACCGCCACAATTTTCACGAGCGGGCAACCCAACATTCTGTGCCACCTTGCTCCACTGGATCGGCTGCTTACCTTCAAACATTATCGAGCAAGCTTTGTTGCCTTTACTCGGAGGTGTTTTATAGTAAGTACCCGTACGGTCATGACAAACCACACAATCAATATTATTCTCATTGGTAAAATCAAAGGTTTCATCCTTCCAACCATAACCGGCATGACATTGCGCACACATACCTTCATTACCACGAGAATTTGTACAGAAAGTATTAACCAGATATTTCTTACCCAGAAGCTGGCCTGTTTTCTTATTCTCGTAAGTCCAGGTCCAGTGTATATTTTTCATAAACTGATGACCTGCCTCGGTATGACACTTTAGACAAGCTTTAGTAACCTCAGGGCCACCATTTGGAAAAGACGCTTTCAGCTCTTCAAATTTAGAGTGGTCAGCAGTGGAATTGGAGTCTGTACGCTTAGTAGGCTGTTCAACTACCTTGTCCAGACGAAAGTTCATGTCGGCATCTGTTTTCTGAGTAGATTCAACCGAAGCATGTGTGGTGGATGTTATGGAAAACAGCAATAAGCCAAAGATCAAACTCAATGCTTTTTGTAATATACTATGTTGGCTGATGATGAACATGATTTTTTCTCACTACAGTGCGCAACAATTTCTAATTAGATTAACGCCAACTTAATAGTTTGTCCACTGTACCTTAACCTTTAATGGTGTAAGAAAATAAATTTAAAAAGAAAATGTTTCGTAACGACTTATTTTTACTGCATCGTCCCACCACTGAGATGATAACCCTGCTTTCATTTTTAAATGATTTAAAAATTCTTCTCGCTCAGGCAATTGCTCCCATACACTTGGTAAAAATGTGCCTCGATTTATTCCATACTCTAGAATTAAGCCATCAATGTTTGGACGAATTTGTTCTAGTAAATCTTCTTCAGATTCAAATATCACTGGTTCCGGTTTACCAAGTACAGAAATTTCAACATCAAGTTGTTCATACTCATTGTCCTGTAAAGCAGGAAACCGAGGATCCTGAAATGCAGCAGAATAAGCATGTTCAGCAATATCATTGATTAGTGGTTGGTAAGCTTGCAGCGCACCAATACATCCTCGTAACTCTCCATTTTTATGCAGGGTGACAAAGGTGGCGAGGTTTTGTTGTAAGTCACTTGAATAATCGCTGGTGGAAACCAGTATTGCACTGCCTTTTTGTAAACCATGCTTAATAGATTGACGAGCTATCTGAAGGCAGACTTTCTGATCTTCAGTCGTTAATTTAATGGAAGGCATATGCACCATAGCCTACAACACGATTTTTATCACCTGCCGTGTCACCTGAATTTCTCAAATCAAGAATATCAACAGAAAGATTTTTTTCTTCAGCCACTGTCATCATCCCTTTTAACCCATTACGCCCACAGGCATCTTCATAACCAATAAGATCCGGTTTTAAATTTTGAATAGCATCACTGGTTAGACGATCAAGACGTTTCGCTTCATTGTAATTATGGTAATGGCTTAGATCAGTACTAATAATAATTAGTGTATGCTCATCACCCCATAATCGGTTTATTACCTCAGCAACTTCATGTCGATTAGCTTCACCTACCACGAGTGGAATAAGAGAAAACTCACCGAGTATTTCCTGTAAAAATGGTAATTGCACTTCAAGACTGTGTTCTTCTCGATGTGCCTGATCAGAAGCAATTACCTGGGGAAGATCAGCTAATCGTTGAATACCTTCTTGATCGATTTGAATGTCCCCGAGAGGTGTATTAAATATATCAGACTCAGGAACAGCCAAACCATTAAAAGCGACACGATGGGATGGACCCAGTAAAACAACCCGATTTATTTTATCTCTAATCGGAATAATTTGTTTGTAGGCAGAAGCGGCTATCGGACCAGAATAAACATAACCTGCATGTGGAACAACAATTACCTTAACCGCATTAGTACTTGTTTTCAGCCCGACATGTACCTGATTCAGATATTGCTGAATATCATCTTTCAGCAGTTGTTTATCTGCAGGATAAAATAGTCCTGCTACTGCCGGTTCCCTAATCTGATTCATAACAAACACTCCTTATAATATAGCGAATCAGTGTTTTATGACCTACTCTTATAATAGAGGCATTTTCCATACTTGCAATCATAAAATATTGAAATAGTGTTCTTCTGCCACTATGTAGTTAGTATATGTAACGTTAAGTTAGGTGTTGTGATGTCTGATCCTTCAGTTGTTAAAACAAAATACTGGCATTTGCTCAATGATGGTCGAGTACAGTGCGATCTATGTCCAAGAGAATGTAAGTTACACGAGGGACAACAAGGCTTGTGTTTTGTGCGCGCTAATCAAAATAACGAAATAGTATTAACCACTTACGGACGTTCGAGTGGTTTTTGTATCGATCCAATTGAAAAGAAACCACTAAATCATTTTTTACCCGGTACACCCGTGTTTTCATTTGGAACAGCAGGATGTAATTTAGCCTGTAAATTTTGTCAGAACTGGGATATTAGTAAGTCACGTGAAATGGATACTTTAGCTGACGCAGCAACTCCTGAAATGATCGCAAAAATCGCAGCAGAGTATGAGTGTCGAAGTGTGGCTTTTACCTATAATGATCCCGTTATATTTCATGAATATGCCATTGATGTTGCAAAAGCTTGTCGGGAAAAAGATATTAAAACAGTTGCTGTAACCGCAGGTTATGTCAGTCCTGAACCGCGTGCAGAATTTTATCAATGGATGGATGCAGCCAACGTAGATTTAAAAGCATTTACTGAGCGGTTTTATCACAAAATTACAGGAAGCCATCTTGAACCTGTACTGGATACATTAAAATATATCAAACATGAAACAGATTGCTGGCTTGAAACCACAACATTAATCATTCCTGGTGAAAATGATTCAGAAAAAGAACTCAGCAAAATGTGTGAGTGGGTAGTGGAAAATCTGGGGCCCGATATGCCAATGCACTTTAGTGCATTTCATCCAGATTTTAAAATGATGGATATACCTTCTACCCCCTCTTCGACTTTAACCATGGCCAGAAATATCGCGATGAAAGCAGGTATACGATATGCTTATGTAGGTAACGTACACAATAAAGATGCTGATAGCACATGGTGTCACCAGTGTGGAGAATTACTGATAGAACGTGACTGGTATGAATTAGGAAAATGGAATTTAGATGCCAAAGGTTGTTGTAAATCATGTGGCACCAAAGTAGCAGGCGTATTTGAAGCAATGCCCGGCAACTGGGGAGCAAAACGGCTACCTGTCAGAATGCAGGCCTGATTTTCTTACTGCTCAAAAGTACTCAGGACTTACTGCCAAAGTCTTCACCCATGGTATTGACGATGCCTCTAATAATACCAATAAACTTATCGACACCAGCCTGATCTTCGATCCTGCGACATTCATTTAAAGCAGAAATAGAAATATTAATAGCCGCATGGTAATTGCCTTTATCGACAAATCCCTGAATTCTGAGTGCTTCTGATTCGATATTCATAGTATAAACACCTCCTGGAATTGTTAATAAACACGTCAATTCTTGCTATTTATTATCGCATACATACTATTTTTGGTTATTAATACAGATCAATAAATACTGGCTTAAATCAATAATATTCAGTAAAAACATTCCCATAAAACATCTGTATTTAAAAATTAATTTCATTTTTTTAAAGTAAATCTATACTTTAAACGCGCAAAACTCCTATATACTAAATATAGTAAAGAATATTGATGATATTTAATTTTTCAGGAAAAATTAACAATGTCTGAAATAGTAATAAGTTTAAAACAACTCAGAGGAATGATTGGCATAAAGCTTTGCCATAATAATAAAGAGTGCCAGGTTGTTGAAGTATTGGAGGATGGGCCATCATTAGTACTTCAATACTTTGAGGATAACATTCAAAATAATCAACACGGAAATGCACACCGTCGTGTGCCTGAAACATTTTGCATTCCTATACTTTCCAGAGATAAAAAAGAATTAAGTGAGGTGTTTCTTTCACTTGATTTAATAACTTGAAACCTTTTCACGAATGCTACGAAGCTAGATAATTGCGTTAAAACCTCTTCAAAATGCTCATGTACTTATCGTACATTCCGCTTTTTCATCGATTTTGCCTTATTCTCTAACTTCTCGCTATCCGTGCAAAGGTCTCATTATAAATCACAACTATCGCTCACAATAGCCGATACTTATTTTTATCTATTGACTAATTTCTTCATCTGCGGGTATTTGTCTTGCTTCTTCTTCCAGCATAACAGGAATATCTTCACGAATAGGATAGGCAAGCCTATCTCCCTTGCAAACAAGTTCATTTTTCTTTTTTAAATAAACTAACGGTCCTTTGCATACAGGACAGGCCAGAATATCAAGTAGTTTTTTGTCCATTGATTCTCTCAAGCATAACTAATAATTGTTCAGTGAATTGATTATCTAATATTGCTTTTATTGGCTGATACCAGACATTGTGTAGGTAAAAACGTTGGCACTTTACGGCATCTTTTTCGGTGATCACAATCGGTTGTATTTCACCAAAATCCAGATCTGATTTTTTGAATGGATAGTGATCAGGAAAAGCATGTTCAATAATATCCAGGCCACTTAATTTTAGATTATCAAAAAATCGTTGAGGATTACCAATTCCCGCGATGGCATGAACTGTTTGATTTTTTAATGATGATATATCAAGTGTAACTTCAGGATCATCTGCTCGACAAAGTTTTTCTGCCTTATAAGTCATGGCAAATTCATCCGGGCCTGCGACACCATTTGTTATTTTAAAGTTGACCTGGTCAAGACGTTTAAGAGGTTCACGTAGTGGCCCAGCGGGTAAACATTTCCCATTACCATAACGTCTTGTGCCATCTATAACGGCTATTTCAATATCACGGCCAAGTGCATAGTGCTGTAAACCATCATCACTAATAATGACATTACAATCGGTATATTTAAGTAGTGCTTGTGCTGAAGCAACACGATCCGGCCCTACTGCCATTGGACAGCGTGTGCGCCTGGCAATAAGAATAGCTTCGTCACCTACCATAGTAGGATCACCATCCCAGCGTACTTGTTGTGGCCAGGTGCGTGCTTTACCACCATAGCCGCGACTAATTACACCGGGACGATAACCATATTTTTTTAATAAATTGGCAAGTTCGATAACCATAGGAGTCTTGCCTGTACCACCAACGGTTAAGTTACCAACAATAATAACGGGCACATCAAGTCGAACAGTGCGTAACACTTTTATACGATATAATATACGTCTAATTTGTACTAACAAACAAAACAACCAGGATAACGGTTGTAAAAATGCCGTTAAGCCACTTTTTTTATACCATGATTTTTGTATTTTTTTTATTAGCATAATTATTTTTATTAACCAATTACTACTCGGTTCAACTTATTTTTCACTCTTAAATTGTAACTTATGAAGAGCAGCATAATGACTATCTTTAGTTATAAGTTCCTGATGTGTACCCATTTCAACAATCTTACCTTGATCCAAAACAACAATTTTATCTGCCCCTTCAATAGTTGATAATCGATGTGCGATAACAAGAGTTGTTCGTGTTTTTATAAGTTCATCAAGTGCAACTTGTATATGTCGTTCTGATTCAGTATCTAATGCTGATGTTGCTTCATCTAAAATTAAAATGGGGGCATCTTTGAAAATCGCCCTTGCAATAGCAATACGCTGACGCTGACCACCTGATAACAGAACACCATCTTCACCGACAATAGTATTCATGCCATCACTTAACTTTTCAATAAATTCCAGTGCATGAGCAGCTTTAGCCGCAGCAATGAGTTTACTCTCATCAACATTATCCAAATCACTATAGGCGATATTATGTGCAACGGTATCATTAAATAAAGTGACATTCTGGTTAACTAAAGCAATATGACTTCTCAGGTTTTTTAACGTTAGCGTTTCTACATTACAACCATCAATCTTTATCTCACCACTTGTTCTATCATAAAAACGAGGTAACAAACTCACTAAGGTAGATTTTCCTGCACCGGAACGACCAACAAAAGCCACAGTTTCTCCTGCTTTGATTGTTAGTGTTATACCTGATAATACTTTGTCAGACTCATTGTTATATGTAAAATCAACATTCTTAAACTCAACTTCACCTTTGGTTTTTTCAATTTCAGTTGAACCTTGATCAATTTCATCTTCAACATCAATAAAACTAAATACGCTTTCAGCAGCCGCAATACCTCTTTGCAAAGTCATATTAATAGTGGTTAAACGCTTTGCATGTTGCAATAGCATGACCATCCCCATTAAAAATGAAACGAATTTACCTGCTGTCATATCAGGTATAAATTCCGGGTTTGTTGCTAAATAAATCATTATTGCAAAAGCAATTGCAACTATAAGCTGGATAGTAGGACTACTTATGGCATTTGTTGCAACTAACTTTAAATGTTGACGGCGATTGTATTGATTAATATCCAAAAAACGTTTCGTCTCAAATTCCTGGCCACCAAATATTTTTATTTCCTGATTAGCTTTAATGGCTTCTTCAGTAATATCAGTAACACTTCCCATTGAATTTTGAATACGCGTACCAATCGTACGAAACCGTTTACTAATAATATAAACGATTGCAATAACAAATGGGGCGATAACAAATAAAATTAAAGTAAGCAAAGGATTGCGATACAACATCCATGCAAACAATCCAATTACAGTAATTCCATCTCTAATTAAAACCAATACAACACTAGAGGTGGCTGCAGCAATCTGCTCAATATCATAGACCATTTTTGATAAAATCGAACCGGAAGATGTTTTATCAAAATAAGATGTTGGTAAAACAGTGATTTTATTAAAAACTTTAGCGCGTAAATCCCGAATCACACTACGTGCGATCACGGCCATGCCATACTCTGATAAAAATGTACCCACAATACGAACAGAAAAAATCAAAACCAGAATTACCGGCACCCAAAACATAGAGTCCGGATCTTTTTCAACAAAACCACCATCCATCATGGGCTCTAAAATTTGCGCAAAAGATACCTCGGTTGCGGCATAAATAATCATGCCGATAATTGCTAAAATAAAAACCTTCCAATAAGGTAAGGAATATTTTAATAAACGACGATAAATTATAGCAGCATCGTTACTTTGAGATTGCTGGTTCATATTTTATTAATTCTTGTTAACTTGTTTTGTTGCAAAGGTTAAATGAACTAAACCAAGTTGCCGGGCGGCATCCATTGCTCGCACCACTGCCTGATGCGGTGTCATTTTATCAGCACTAATAATAAGTTTAGGTTTTTTAGCATCACCACGGGTAATGGAAATCGCTTTTTTTAGTGTTTTGATATCGGTTGCTTTAAGTTGTCGTTGATTTACAAAATAACGACCTTGGTTATCAATACTGATTTCAATAACTTTTTTATCAGATTCTGCAATATCACCAGATGATTCAGGCAGTTCAATCGTAATTTCAGATTCACGTTGAAAAGTGGTTGATACCATAAAAAAGATCAACAGTAAAAAGACAACATCAATTAAGGGCGTTATATTTAATTCGAGTTCGGTATCACGTTTCGTACGCAACATTATTTTTTGTCCTGCTGCACACGATCACCATGCATAACATCAACAATTTTTAGCGCCTCCTCTTCCATTTTCAGAACCAGTTCATCAACACGGCCACGGAAGAAACGATAAAAAATCAAAGTGGGTATAGCAACAGATAAACCAGCAGCTGTTGTTATTAAAGCTTCTGAAATACCACCGGCCAAGACGGTTGGATTACCTACGCCTTGCGTCGTAATAGCAGCGAATACTTTTATCATACCGATAACCGTACCTAACAAGCCCATCAATGGTGTTATCGAAGCAATCGTACCTAAGGTATTAAGGTAGCGTTCAAGTTCATGGATAACCTGATGCCCCACTTCTTCAATACTTTCTTTCATAATCTCACGCGGGTGATTACGGTTAATTAAACCTGCCGCAAGAATTTTTCCTAAAGGAGAGTTATTTCCCAGTGCAACAATGTGCTCATCGGTTAAAGTTTGCGCTTTATGCCACTGCCAGACCTGAGCAACTAAACTCGGGGGGGTGACTTTTTTAGCTTGTAAAGACCAGAACCGTTCCGCCACAATTGCCAAAGCAATGACTGAACTCGCAAGAATGGGCAACATCAACCAGCCGCCATGTTGAATCATTTCAAACACTTTTGGATTCCTTATACTACAGATAATAGGTGGTAAAACTGGTGCTCACTTTATCAGAGACGACGGTGCGCGGAAAGGGTATCGTTCACAGCAATTAATGGCGACTGTTCCAGTACTTTTGGCTATCTTTACGGTATTGCTCAGGTATTTTACTGCTGTTTCTTTGACCAAATAACACCGAAATCGCACCTGATTTGAATGTTTCAATAATGGGGATATTCATGTCTCTATACCGCTGTATAACAGTCATATGGGGCATGCGATAACGGTTTTTAAAGCCGACAGGTACCAATATATAGTCTGGATCGACCGCATCTAAAAAGGCCTGAGATGACGAGGTTTTGCTGCCATGATGTGGTGCTACCAGGTAAGTTGACTTAAGTTGCTCATACCGATATTTCACCAGCTGTTTTTCAGTCCGTTTTTCAATATCGGCACTCAATAATAATGACTCTTTTCCTGCGCTAATACGCAAAACACATGAGGCATTATTACGCTTTTTATAGCGAATAAATTCATCAGGATTAAGCATTTCAAATAAAACGCCATCCCATCGCCAATTTTGACCGGAAAAGCACGGTTCACTGCCCTTTACGGCATAACTGCTAACTAATTTATCGCTCTCTATCTCTCTTTGAATCGACTTCAAGCCACCACTATGGTCATTGTCTTTATGGCTAACAATCAACATATCGAGCTTTTTAATGTTTTTTTGTCTAAGAAAGGGGATAACCACCGCAGCTCCAGTATCAAAGCTTTGACTAAATTTTGGACCAGTATCAAATACCAACGTATGCTGCTTGGTTTGCACAACGGCGGCTAAACCCTGACCTACATCCAATAATGTCACTTCAACCTCGCCCTCACTTGGAGATTGAGTGTTCGGCCATAATAAGGGAATGATGAGAAACAAACCTAAATATTTAGCCGGCCAGCCTTTTGGTGTTAACAATAGAACAAAACCTAAACTCGCCAAACATAACGATAATATATTGGGCTTTACGCCATACCATTGACTCAGTGGCGTATCCGCCAGATAGGCCAAAAACCACCACAAAATACTTAAGGTGGTATCGGCCAGGGAATACATCAATGCGGCTAAATCAGGAACGAACGAGACTATTGATGTTGCCAGCAAAACCAAAGGAACAACTAAAAAACTCACTAAAGGAATGGCGAATAAATTTGCTAGCGGAGAAACGAGTGAGGCTTGTTGAAAAAGAAAAATCAGTAAAGGGATCAAAGCCAGGCTAATACGCCACTGTAACCGTCCCCAAATTCGCCAACCTTTATCAACTGTTAAACGGCCAAATGCGGCAAGCCCAATAATCGCCACTGCAGCAAAAGATAGCCAAAACCCAGCAGATAAAACGGCAACAGGATCAAGCAACAACACACTCAATAATGCGAGGCTTAATACTTGTGAGCTTTGTACTTTATGCCGCCAAAATATTGAAAGCATAACAATACTTAGCATTATCAAGGCACGTTGAGACGGAACAGCAAAACCGGATAACGCAGCATAAAAAGCAGCAACAGCTAAAGCGCTTAATGCTGCCGCACGCGGAGCAGCTAAGGTCAGTGCGGCGGAGCCACAATACGGCCATAAACGACGCATAATGAAAAAAATAAAACCGGCCAGCAATCCTATATGTAAGCCGGATATAGCAACAAGATGACTAGTACCCGTAGCACGAAATACTTGCCACTGCTCTTGCGTAATCCCTGTTCGTTCGCCCATAGCAAGTGCGACTAAAATACCACCATAGTCTGTTTCCGAAGTTATTAATTTTAAACGGTCATACAAGGTCTGGCGTAAAATAAGCATGCTATAGCCCGTTGCTTCGTCATCCAGTTTTTTCGCGAACTGTTTCTTTTTGGCATTAATACGCACATAACCTGTTGCTCTTATCTTCTTTTGATAAAGCCAACCTTCATAGTCAAAACCACCGGGGTTCATAAAACCATGCGGTTGTTTCAAGCGTAACCAGAATTGCCAGCGTTGCCCTGCTTTGACTCTTATTTTATTTTTATAAGAGTTATTGTTAGCTTGCCCACGTTTTCCATACCAACTAATGCGAACTTTACCAATAGAGGGAAGTTGTTGTTTATTATATTCCAGGGTTTCAATATCAAATTCAAAACGGCGTTTACGTTTATCTTCCAGCGGAATACTGGCAATAACGCCGGTCACTAAAATATCTTTGCCTTGTAGCTCTGTTGGCAAAACAACATCTAATACCCAGTGCGCACGCAATAAAGCCCATAGAAAGCCGATCATAAATAAAAGAACAATTTTTGTACTACGAAAATGTCCAGGTATAAATGGGAAGCTGAAAATAGAGATTAATAGCCAACACCAGAAGATATCTGGCAAAAAGCTAAACTGTTGCAGTAAAAGTATTCCAAAAAGAAATGATAAAATCCCTGATATCATCAAGCTCACCTGTCCATAGGTATAAATCTTTCGTTTATATTGCTAATATATTGCTAATTTAAGATTAACAGATTTCAACCAAATAGAAAGCAGCATGCCAAAGAAGTTCATTAAACGCTATATGCCGGATCATAAAAAAATCCGTAACAACAAACAATTGAATAAAGTTTTTGGAACATTATTACATGATCCAAACTTGCTTCATCTTAATCGACGCTCAGTTTCAATGGCATTTTTTGTTGGTCTATTTATGGCTTTTGTTCCTCTTCCAACTCAAATGATAATGGCTGCAGCCGTTGCAATTTATCTGCGTTGTAACTTACCGATTTCTGTTGGATTAGTATGGATAACAAACCCCATAACCATGCCTCCTATTTTTTACTTTGCCTATAAAGTCGGCACCTGGATTTTAGGTACACCTGAACATGCGTTTAATATTGAACTTAGTTGGGAATGGATAGCGACAGAACTTGAGGCAATATGGCAACCCTTTTTATTAGGCTGCACTGTCAGTGGGCTTGTTTTTGGCGCTTTAGGATATGGTGTCATTAGACTTTTATGGCGCTTACATATTATTAGCGCCATACAAGAAAGAGAAATAAGAAAAGCAAAAAAGAAATCTTCTTAAGTTTTAAACTGAGCAACTAAACTTTGTAGTTCATTTGCAAGATTTGCCAATTCATTACTCGCCGTCAATGTTTGTTGTGCACCTTCCGCTGTTTGCTCAACGACCTGACTAATATTTACTATATTCTGATTAATCTCTTCCGACACACTACTTTGTTCTTTTGCTGCATTTGCGATTTGAATATTCATAGTACTAATTGTCGTAACCGCATCGGTAATCGCATCCAGGGAACCTTGTGCTTTTAGCGCCTGCTCTACGCTTTGTTGGCTCTCATTTTGACTCGACTCCATCGCTTTTACAGCATTTCTTGAACCTTGCTGTAAACTTTCAATCATGGTTTGAATTTCCTGAGTCGATTCCTGAGTTCGACTTGCAAGAGTACGTACCTCATCGGCAACAACGGCAAAACCCCGACCTTGCTCACCCGCTCTGGCTGCTTCAATTGCGGCATTAAGTGCTAACAAGTTGGTTTGTTCTGCAATACCACGTATTACATCAAGTACTGA
>CAZSCK010000049.1:0-20482 GCA_964605385.1 uncultured Thioalkalispiraceae bacterium | reverse complement strand
ATCTATCATATTAATTTTTGCCAGAACTGAGCTCGGCCTTTTTTGGGATCTAGTTCATAACTGCTAAAACCATATTTCTCATATGAAGACTTTGCAATTTTATTTTCACTTAGAACTTCTAAGGTGAGTTTACAGCAGCCCTTAGCCGATGCGATCTCTTCAACCCTTTCTAACATTTTTTGACTGATGTCGTTCCCCCTAAATTCTTTGAGCACCATCACATCATGTATGTTTACTAAAGGCTTGCATGAAAAAGTAGAAAAAGCCTCAAAACAATTAATTAAACCCACAGGTTGATTATTTACATAACTTATAACACTAAAAGCATGTGGTAATTTTGATAACTCGTTCACCAGATTTTCTGTTACATATTTCTCAAGCGGTTTTCCACCTCCCATGGGATCGGAAGCATAAGCATTTAACAAATAAATTAATTCACTTGCTTGTTTATTATTATTGTAATTAACTTTAACTATTTTAATTTCCATATAGTCTTCTTGACATCATCTTTCTACTGACAAATATAACTGATCAGTGTGTGCAACTCGCTGCCTTTTATCTAAAAATGGTTTTATTTTTTTAATAACCAATTCAGAGGTTGAACGGTATGCGGTAAGTTTGCCGCCGTATAAGGTTAATAAATTTGGCATTGCCCAATGTAAGATGGTATCTCTTGGTCGTGCAAACATACTTCCATCATCTTTTGGTAAAACTCTTAAACCGGCAAACTTATATATAACATTAACTTTGTTGTACTTAGGAAAATATGATTTATATATGTTTAACAAATACTCAACTTCTTCATCACCGGGCTTAACGTCATCCGCTTTTCCCTGAAAAATTTTTTCAGTTGTGCCTACCATTGTTTTTAGCTCACCCTCAAACTCATAAGGCATAACAAACACAGCACGTTTGTCTTCGGCTTCGAGATAATAGACTCCTGAAGGCGCAGGAGTATCTATAATAATATGTGTACCCTGAACCAGGTCAACCTCTAATGAATTAACTTTAGGGGTAATCAATTCATGCAGTTCATTTACCCAGGGGCCTGTTGCGTTGACAATAATTTTTGCCTGAATACTTTTTTCTTTATTTCCTTCTTTGCAGGTTATCTTAAAACTTTTCTCATTTTTAACGATTGAAACAACACTTGCCGGACATTTTAGTTCAACACCTAATTCTTTTGCACTGAACATAACCGCTTTAGTTAAATTCACATCATTAGTTTGACCATCATGGTATTGGTAAACCTTTTGCAGGTTTGTTTGTTTCAACTGATCCAGCATTTTACTATTTTTACGTTTAACACGTTTAAATAAATTATCTTTATGTAAACCGCCTAAAAAAGCATACAAACTTAATCCTAGCTGAATTTGCCATGGCCTGCGTGTTGTTGTTTTGTAAATGGGAATATAGAAGGGCTGTAACTTTACTAAGCCCGGAGCTAAGCGACATAAAATGGCGCGTTCTTTAAGTGATTTTCTGACCAGTGAAAATTGATAGCTTTCAAGATAACGTAATCCACCGTGAATAAGTTTACTTGATTTGCTTGAGGTTCCGGCGGCAATTTCATTTTTTTCTAAAACTAGAACAGAATAACCCGCAGCAGCGGCAGCCTGGGCAACACCTGCACCATGAATACCTGCGCCGATAACAACAACATCAAGTTTTTTCAATTTTTATTCTCATCAGGGAAGGCTTGTAACATTTCTTTAATCCGAAAAGTTTCAAGGTGATAAATTCCTTTTGCTAATAAATGTTTTGCCAAACTAATATTGCCTACTTCAAACACAGCGATTTTTGATTTTATTTCCAACTCAGCATTATCTTCTGGCAAACCATCGGATGAACAAAACACCCATTCAGAATCCCAGTCAACATCATTGTTATATTCAGCCCAATCATCAACCACTATGCCGGTTGCATAGTTAGTACTATTATGAATAGTTTTTAAAATAGACTGATTATAAGAAATAAAACTTATTTGTTCTTTCATGCCGTTAAACATAGGCAATATTATTTCTAATACTTTTTCTTCACTAAACTTTTCAATCATCAAACGTTTTAATTCAATAAAGGCATTTAACTCAGGGTGCAATTTTAAATAATCGATAAATACCTGTAATGTTATTATTTTATTATTCGCGTACTTATCAGAAAACTTTTCTGCATCGGTAACGTTAAAGTTTTCTAATTCAGAAAAGGCATAATCATGAATTGCGCCCGTCTGCTGGCAAAGCCGCTGTAGATCCCGGTCATGAAATAAAACCGGCACCCGATCTGCGCTTAACTGGATATCAACTTCAACAAACTTTGCACCCGCCTGCCGTGCGGCATCAAGCGCAATTAAGGTGTTTTCAGGAAATGCAGAGGCATAACCACGATGAGCAATAAAAACTGGTTTTAACATTAAAAGAGCTCCTTTTCTTTATCTTCCTTTCTCTTGTAGGTTCGAATTTATTCGAATGCAGTGTAAATATCAACCGCAGTAGTTTTTTCTGACTCTGCGTATGAATGATACCCTCTAATATAATTTCATGAAGGTGCGCTACAACTCGTGCCTACGGCGAACAAATAAAATTTTAACCATTCAGCATTATGCTATAAATCAGCCTATTTTTTTAACCGACAAAAATTTATTCTTATTATCCAGTCGCATAACGAAAATGCCATGCACACCATCTTTTAAAACAAACTCCCGCATTTTATCGGCGGAGAATTGAATTGTTTTACCACATCGACTACGCACCTGAATAGCTTTTGCCACACCTTCATAATATTGAAGATATTCTTCTGCTGATAAATGAAGATCAAATTCAAATTCGGTCATGGTTCCTTTCTCGTCACGCGCTAAACTATTCAATAATTTTTTATAACATTAAACCATAATGGTCCACTTTAATTAACAGACTATCGCCATGCCTATATTCAGTCTGATACAATGAGCACTGTTGTACATGCAAGGAGACATCGCTCCTGATGTACCTTTTTTAATCTTATCAATTAAGTGAACTTAAAATGAAAATAGCATTACCTACGTTTAAAAATATAATTAAATCCCTTATTATCGCGCTTATTCTTTCTGTTGCCGGTTACTTTCTTTTCCCTTACTTAAATCTTAACGAACTCGCTCAAGCTGATCCTGCTCGTTTATTAACCTACTCTGTGTTAATTAGCGCATTTATTGCCGGCATTCTTGTTGCTAGCCCAATGGAAATTACTTTTTCAACATCAAATGAAGCTTCTGTCTTTATTGGCAACCTTGCATTCAAAGCAAATGCTGGTGATTTACGTGAACTTTTTGAAGAGTATGGTGATGTACACGGTGTACGCGTGATGACAGATCGTGCAACTCGTCGTCCAAAAGGTTTTGCCTTTGTTGAGATGGACAAAAAAGGCGCTAAAGCAGCAATTTCTGATCTTGATGGTTCTGAGTTCTTTGGTCGTGATATTAAGGTGAATTTTGCAACTCGCCGCAAACGTACTTAATATTTAAATCACATTTAAAAAAGGGCTGATTTATCAGCCCTTTTTTATTCCAGGTATCCCTGGACACTATTTAACCCTGTACGTCCAGCAGCTCGATATCAAACACTAAAGTTGCATTTGACGGAATCACACCACCAGCTCCAGCCGCACCATACCCCATATCAGCAGGAATGATTAACGTACGTTTACCGCCCACTTTCATGCCTTCAAACCCCTGATCCCAGCCTTTAATGACCTGACCTGCTCCGAGGTTGAATGAAAAAGGATCGTTTCTAGCTAACGAGCTGTCAAACATGTCACCTTTATTGTTCTCTTTATCGGCATCAAACAACCAACCTGTGTAGTGCACAACAATGGGGCTGCCAGCTGTTGCTTCTTTACCCTCACCTACTACATGGTCAATTTTCTCAAATTCATTCGACATAATTTCTCCTACTGACGTCTGTCATTTTTACTAAAAAGTCATTCTTAATATTAACAAAAAGCAAATACACAATCCTCATGCTAATTTTATGTAAATAATCTGTGTAATTTCTAATTTTACTAAAGTTTCTCTCTCATTTGTCGCTAAATAAACTATAAATTGAGACTAAATTAGCAATTAGTGGATATTACCTTAACTAACCTTCAGTAGAAAAAACATTATGACTAACTTTATACAATCCGTCGATGAACGTACCCAACTTGCAGGTGCTAACCGTTTAGAAATCTTATTATTTAGCCTTGGGCTGGATAAGAATACCGGACGAGAAGAAGTTTTTGGCCTTAATGTATTTAAAATTCGAGAAGTTATTCAAGTACCGGAAATTACTCGCGCCCCCGATATGCCACCAGGCGTGGTCGGCATGGTTAGTCTACGCGGTACCATGTTGCCCGTGATCGATCTCGCCAACTTCACCGGTATGGATGCTGAGGAACCCGCAGATAAGCTCATTATTACTGAGTTTAATAAAAGCACGACGGGAATGTTAGTTAAATCAGTTGAACAGATTATTCGTATGGAATGGAATGATATCCGCGTTCCCCCTCCGATGATGGCGCATCAAATGGGTGGGCTTGTAACCGCAGTCACTGAACTCAAAGATGGACGTATCGCGATGATACTCGATGTTGAAAAAGTGCTGAGTGAAACTGCAGGGCTGGATGATGATGAGAGTGCTTTTGCGACCATCAAAAAAACCGACTTTGAATCTTTTATGTTATTTGCCGATGATTCAGTTGTTGCCCGCAAACAAATTGAAAAAACATTACAGAAAATGGACATCAACTATATCAGTGCCAAAAATGGTGATGATGCATGGGAAAAACTGCAAGAGATTGCCACTCGCGCAGAATCTATGGGAATTGAAACCAAAGACTACCTGAAGCTCATTCTTACCGATGTTGAAATGCCCGGTATGGATGGTTACGTTTTAACGAAGAAAATTAAATCAGATAACCGTTTTAAAGGTATTCCGGTATTAATGCATTCATCTTTATCTGCCGATACTAACATTGCACTAGGCAAACAGGTTGGTGCAGATCATTATCTGCCTAAGTTTGATCCGGTTGAACTTTCTAAAGCAGTATTGCAGTACATCACTCCCGGTACCGAACACCTGTCAAAATAATCGCTTCTCATTTAAAATAAAGTTTACTTTAGCCATTTGCTTAAATCCGGCATACGATGCCCATAAAAAAGCACCTTGCCTTTAGCTGAAACTAAAACCAGTGTTGGTGTTCCCAAAACATGGTAACTCTCAGCAACATCTAAATTATTTAAGCGTTCACTTAAAACTAAATATTTTAACTCATTATCTTTTACATATTCAGCAACTTCTACTGGATATTCACCACCAATATTAATTGCCGCTATTGTCAGCTTACCTTTAAATTCATCATGCGCACGGTTAAACTCTTTAATATGTGCGTAACAATAAACGCATTCAACAGCCCAAAAAACTAAAAGAACATTGCCTTTTTTTCGTAATAAAGATAATGAATGCGTTGTGCCTGCTAAGGTTTTTAACTTAAATTCCGGTGCTGTATTACCAACTTTATAACCGACCGTTGCTTGCGCCTGAAAAAAAGTTAAACATAAAATAATGATAAACCCGTACTTCATTTTTTAAATCTCCTGAAAGTTTACATAGATACCAAATACAAATATACTCCATTCGAATTTAGAACTTCTCCGGTACATAGACATAATGAATACTATTTTTGATACTACAGTCGAAACTTTTAATAAAGACGTTATCGAAGCTTCTCATCAACACCCGATACTCGTCGATTTATGGGCTGACTGGTGTCCACCCTGTACAGTCATTGCGCCTATATTAAAAAAAGTCATTGAAAATTATAACGCTGACATATCTCTGGCAAAAATTGAAGTTGATGAAGGAAAAAATATGAAAATAGCGGGCCAGTATCAGGTGCGAGGTTTTCCAACTATTTTATTCATTCAAAATGGAGAAGAAAAAGCGCGTTTCAGTGGCGCACAATCTGCATCATTTATTGAAGATTTTATTAACGAACATAGTTAGTGATATAACGCCGTTATTTTTTAGTTTTTTTCTTGCTCGACTTTTTTTTAGCTTTTTTATTTTTCTTACCAGTATAAAAAACACCTGGTATCCACGTTTTATATAACTGCGATGTTTCATCCATTGAATCTGGATCTTGTGAAATAAACCGAAAATCACTCATACCAATACGAATCAAATCACCGTCTTTAAGTTTATGTAAATCAACCGGTGAATCATTAACAAAAGTATAGTTTGTGCTATTTAAATCCTGAATTAGAAAAGTGACGCCTTCTTCTGTACTGATAATTTCAAGAACAGCATGTTCTTTACTTACAAGTTCATCATCTAAACTAATATCATTACTTGCACCACGCCCAATCGTTGTGCGTTGTTTTTCAAGAGAGAGTTTTATTCCCGCACCGCTCTCAGTAAATTGAATAAGTAAAGCCATTGCTATACCGCCAGAGCTTGAAAATAAGATAACCAGACAAAAATAAAGATAAAACTTAAACTTAAATTGATACGCAAAATCATTTTATAACGTTTTTGTTCTTTACCTTCTGTTTGCGTTGACCATAATTTTGCAATCAAACTATCCAGCCACAGTAACATCAGTAGAATTGGTGAAAATACAGGCAGTAATAAGGTTGTAAAAACAGCCCAGCCTTCATAAACCAACTCTGTGCCAGGTGCTGGTTTAAATATCATTGAAATCAATACCACTGATATTAAAAAAATCCGCATTGGTCGCAGATCTAGTAAAAAAGATTTCATTTGAAGCCCCTAAATTAAAAAATTGAATTTAACTATTTTTCAAACAGGACATATTATGGAACAAATCATGATATAGCGGTATAGTTATCTCATAGTTTATTCGGATTACAGGACAAATATGGATTTAGAACAAAAAATCCTCCAAGCACTGGAAGAAAAAATTAAAACCAACCAGTTGGTTTTACCCTCGATGCCTGATGTTTTCCTGCAAGTAAAAAAAATCGTAGATGATCCATCTTCAAATATCGGTAATATTGCGAAAATAATCATACGAGATCCATCTCTAACCGCGCGCGTATTAAAAGTGGCAAATAATGCTCTGTATCGGGGAGATCATGAAATTACAAATCTACAATATGCCGTATCACGAATGGGATTACAGTTAGTAAAAACTTTAGTCACCAGCCATGCTATTACACAAATGTTTAATCAGCCCAGGGGCATATTAAAGCTTTTTTTTAATAAACTGCAAAATCATAGTATAGAAGTCTCTGCTCATGCCTATGCTATTGCAACCAACTATAGCAAACTTAATCCCGACGATGCTTTACTTGCCGGTCTGGTGCATAACATTGGTTACCTGCCCATGGCTAAATGTATTGAATCATTTCCGGAGATCCAAAAAGAACCTGGATTACTGGTTGAAATAATGGGAAAAGTACATACCCGGGTAGGTCAAATGATTTTAACCTCCTGGTCATTCCCTAAGAATATTATTGATGCCGCCATTCACTATGAGCATCAGTTCAGATCAGGCTCTCCTAAGCTTGATCTTGCTGATATTGTAATCATTGCAAGCTTAAATACTTATCGTGGAACTGACCACCCCTGCACATTACCGGACTGGTCACAGTATCCAGCATTCCAAAAAATAGGGATTAAATCCCGGGATGATCTCGATAAACTGGATGAACTAGAATCAGATATTAATAGCGCACGTACTATGTTGGGAGTTTACTCAAGCGTTAAATGATACCTTAACCTGATTTTTATGTTCTTCATCAAAAATCAAATCAAACATCACTTTTTTACTATTTTGATCCGTATCCGCTTTAACTTGTTTTAAATCGGGATAACGAACAGCAAGATAAGAATTCATTGCTGCAATAACCGCCTCATTGTCTTGTTGAATCGCCGTGACTAAAGTAAAAGCAACAAATTGAGCGCGTTGTTGTTGATCGGGATTTGCAATAGCTTCATTGCCTAATGTTATGCCTTCATCCATCTGTAAATCCATACGATCAAGGTATTGACGTTGATTTTCAGGTAATGGTTTTGTTCGATCATATTCAAACAAGGCTTCACCATTAACTAAAACAACCATACTATCTGACATACTATTCTCCGACTATAAATAAGCGTATAGCCGAATTTTACCTTTTAAGTTATTTATCTACTACCTTTTTAACTGGATTCTTCTTAATGAAATCTTCAATTAAGCTGGTTGGCACTGCTCCAGCTTGTGCTGCTTTTAGCTCACCGTCCGGGGAATAGATTAGAAAAGACGGTGTACCCGCAAAATATTGTCCGGTTAAATCTTTATAAAGTGCAGATACATATTCTGGCTCAGCGATAAGGTTAGGAAAATCAACTGAATGCCTTTTTATGAATTTCTCTGCCGCTTTTTTTCGACTTTTGCCATCAAGTGAAAGACCTAAAACAGTGGCATCGGTATCAGAATGAATCATATGAAAATCAACATATTGATGTGCTTCACGATTACAAATGTGACAATCTGAGGCCCATATCATAACAATGGTCCATTTACCTTTACCAAGATAATTCTCAAGCAGCTGGGGTTTGCCCTCAAAATCTTCAAAGCCTTTTATTTCTGCCGAAGCAAGGGGAGATAATAAAAGAAGCCCTAATAAGCCCAACAAAGTTAATTTTTTTGAAAAAAAAGTGTTTAAAAATCGTAAGTTATTCATATTTTGTCCTGCATTATTTACCTAAGCTGTAGGCACAATGTTTCTGATATGGTCTAAGACAAGGGCTTTGAAAAGGAGTTCATTCTTAAAGAGATTTTGTAAAGTAGTGCTCAAGAAAGGTTGCAAAAGGCAGCACATCACTCTCTTCGAGCTGTTTCTGCTGTGCCAATGAGGAGGTCGTTAAATTCTCATAAAACCGAGATTGCTCAGCGCTTAATTTTTCTTTAATAAAAGCTTCGTGATGTTGTGTCGACATACGCATGGCATATTGATAAAAACCTTCACCTTTTTCTCTCATTTCATCTAACATTTTTGCTGAAGGCGTATTTTGCGGATCAGCCACAGCCTGCTTTTGTTTATTTAAGCTGTTTGAATAATTACTGCTGCCATGAACCTCATCAAGCAATGAGGCAAAGCCTTGCATCACATCAAGAATTTCACCACCCCATTCTTTAATTGAGATATCTTTACCATTACGTTTTAATTTTAAGTCAGGATCACGTCCCTGGTGTGCGGTAAGCATTTCATTGCGATCAATTTCTTTTTGTTCTTTCTCATCAATAGACGGGCTTTCATGCGAGAGACAAAACAACATAAAGGTTTCCAGAAAATAAAGTTGTTCTTCATTAATGCCTAATGGATGTGAAGCATTAACATCGAGTGAACGTAACTCAACATATTGCACACCTCGCGCTCTTAATGCTTCTATTGGCATTTCATATTTATTGGTTATTTGTTTTGGTCTGACCGTGCTGTAATATTCATTTTCAATTTGTAAAATATTGGCACTCAATTGTTGATATACGCCATCAACCTCTAAACCAATTTTTTTATATTCAGGGCAAGGGGTTTCAACTGCATGTTGCAAACTCTGAATATAACTATTCAATGAGTTATAGTCCGCAACAACACCCACTTCACTTTCTTTGTTATTTTGATAACCAATGTCTCCCATACGTAATGAAGTCGCGAAAGGTTCATAGTAAGTAGTATCATTAAAGGGTAATAATGTTGTTTCTTTATCTTGTAAAAAAGATTTACAAACAGCGGGTGAAGCCCCAAATAAATAAGGAATCAACCAGCCAAAACGTTGCAAGTTACGTAACAAAGAAAAATATTTCTCAGAAATTAATTCCTGTTGTGCCATTTTATTATTTTTATCATTAATTTCCAGAAACACAGGCCAAAAACTTTCAGAAAATGAAAAGTTAAAATGCACGCCAGCAATAACCTGCATGACCCGACCATAACGATGACCTAAACCACGGCGGTAAACTGTTTTCATTAAACCGGAATTTGATGAACCATATTTGGCTAAAGGAATACTGGTTTCACCTGCAACAACACAAGGCATGCTGGTTGCCCAAAGCAACTCATCATCCAGTTGGTTATATATGAAAGTTTGAGTATCACTTAAAAATTTCAACACGGTAGGAATATCTTGTGAAGGCGGCGTAACTATTTCAAGTAAAGCTTCAGAGTAATCGGTTGTTATGTGAGGATGGGTTAATGCCGAGCCAAGTGCAGCCGGATGGGCTGTTTGCGTCAAACCACCTTCATGACTCACGCGCAGAGTTTCTTTCTCAAGACCAATAAGACTTTGTGTAAATATGGATTTATCTTTAATATTCGAAAATACTTTAAGATACTGTTCTGCTAATTGGTACAAATGCTTCGTTTCCTTTAATTTACCCAGCTTATTTTTCGCATCAATTATAAGGGCTGTAAGACTAAACCGCTATTCTGATTTAGCATCAGGCTTAATTTAATTCAGGCTAAGCAGCCTAAATTCAGTATTGATATCACTTTTCGTTAAAGCGGCATAACTATCCTGGTTTGCTGTCAAAATTCCTCCAGCAAGCTCATACCATGAGAATCCAGCTGTCCATTCAGCATGAGTATAAGAGCCTTGCATTTTTCGAGGAAAACAATACATGCTTCCAGGAAAATAGAGTAAGTTATAAGCCGTATTAGTCTTATGTAAATGCTCAATAAACTCCCCACTTTCTTTAGTGCTGCTAAAAACATGACAAGCTGCTGGATAAGCTTCAGCACCACCATTATGCTGCCATTTTTTTGCTGTTACTGGCAATTCTTTTTCACGAATAAATAATTGGAAGTGAAGATGATTAACGGATGAAAATGCGCCACGTGAATTATATCCTGCAGCAACACCTTTCACGTTTTTCCCTATCGATTCAAGAAACTCCCACATCGTATTATGCTGCGTTAACTCAAGAAATTGAGGAAGTTGTTTTTCACGTTCTGGAACCAGTAAAGTATGATAATGCGCAAACGGATACTTATTATAATAGAGTGACAATTGTTTATTTTTATATTCACCTTCCCACAAACGTTCTTTAGCCAGGAATGGTTTATTAAAATTAAACACGTTGGAAGAAAACTTTAAAAATAAGCTGTCAATTTGTTGTTGCGTAATCCGGTTCGGTCGAAATCCTCTAACGTGGTTAAACTGCAACTCCCAATCAGACTCATCTCGAAAGACAGTAGTTTGTAACCTATTAAAACCAACGCAGATCATTTTAAGAAAAACCAGTAAATCTTCGTCTACTTCATTAACCTTTTTACCTTGAGTAAAGCACTCAACATACTTTAATTGCAATTTTACAAAATTCTCTTGTAATAATGTTTTTGTTTCCTGATATATTTCCTGATCAAACGTTGCATTCGCCATGGCTAGAATAAATGTGCCCAACCCACCATCTTGCGCAAGTTTAATTAAACCGTTGTTAAATCTGTTTTTGTATTCCGCAGAAGAATTAAAGATATCGCTCATAGATTCAAGCCAGCAAAGTTAGTTCGGTCACAATAATCTGTTTTTTATCAACCTGCCATTTCAAATCATAATTATATAACTTCATTGCAAATTCATTTTTTATTTGTTTTTTATCCTGATAAGCAGGACGGGGATCAATCTGTAATATTTCGGTAATAATAACATCAAACTCCGGATGTTTTATTTTAGCTCTTTTAATCTCATTTTTAACTTGTTCAGAAAATACCACTGCAAACTTTATTTCCGGTTTCTTTGTTGCATAACCCGCTTTTAGCGTATTGATTGAATCGGCATAAGGTATGTAGGGTTTAATATCAAGTACTGGAGTTGCATCAAGAAAATCTCCACCAATTATGTTTAATATTATTTTACCCCCTTTTCGTTCTATGTTTTTTAATTCAACCACAGATAAACCAATCGGGTTGGGGCGAAACATAGAGCGGCTGGCAAAAACACCAATACGTTGATTCCCTCCTAAACGTGGTGGTCGTACAGTTGGCTTCCATTTTTCATTACTAACGCCATGAAACACAAAAATCACCCAAATATGTGAAAACGTCTCAAGTTCACGAAAGGCTTCGTCTTGTGAATAAGCTGCATCAATTTCAATTATTGCAGGGCTGGCAACAAGCCCGGGTTGCCTGGGAATGCCAAATTTTTCTTTGTAACAGGAATGGATGGTCGCAATAGAGTTAAAGTTATGTTCTGTCATAGCATTTAAAAATAGTTTATAAACTCAGCGTTCTTATTGTTCCGGTGGGGTTATGCGCCAGTTTCAAATATTGTTCTGTTCCCATTTCAGTTAGCCGACTAATCGTTCTATCAAAAGCAAAAGTCATACGGCGACCATGATATAGTTCGCTCGGCATAGCTGTGGCAGATGCCAGAAACTTAACATTGTGGTCATAAATGGCATCAATAAAATGAATAAAACGTTTTGCCGCTGCATCATCTTCCTCATTAAACTCATGAATATTACTTACCAATACGGTATGGAAACGTTCAGCAATTTCAATATAATCATGCGCAGAACGGTTTGTCTTACAGAGCTCATCAAAATCAAACCAAATAATATCATCTGCACATAGAATATATTTTATTTTACGATTATTAACTTCAATACTTCGATTACTTTTAGGTTGGCACGGTGCAAGTTCAGTAAATGTATAAGATAAAAAGTCTTCGCCTTTTTCTTTTGTTTTTATTTCATCTATCACATAAAAATGTTCACTTTGATCTAAAATATTAAAACGATAATCAGTGCCATCACCCAAATCAAATTCTTCTGTATATTTACTTAACAACTCAATCGCATACATAAAGCGTTCTCGTTGCAATCCATTTTTATATAAATCGTATATTGCTATATTAGAGGTTGCAACCAGGGTAATGCCCTGCTTAAACATTGCTTTGAGTAATCCTGCTAATAACATCGCATCTGCAATATCATGTACATGAAATTCATCCAGGCATAGCACTTTCATTTTCCCAGCAAGTTGAGCAGCAATAATATCCAGAGGATTAGGTGACTTAGGCAATGCAGCTAGTTGCTGATGAATCTCAAGCATAAAACGATGGAAGTGTACCCGGTGTTTTTTTGTTCCCGGCAAACATTCATAAAAACTATCAACTAAATATGTTTTTCCTCTTCCTGTTCCGCCCCAAAGATAAAGCCCTCGAACAGACGCTTTATTTTTATTAAATAGCGTTGCAAAAAAAGCTGTTTTATTCTGTGCAGCAATATTTAACTCAGAAAATAAGCGTTGGGTACGTTGTACAGCTTGCCACTGTTTATCATCTGTTTTAATTCTTCTTTTTTGTATGTCCGATTGATAACGTTGAAGTGGTGTCATATCTATATCTACTTAGGCATTAAAGCCATATTTATTATGTTTTGCATCACAAAACGGTTTGTTTTCAGAATGTCCACAACGACATAAAGCTGCTTTTGTTCGTGTTGTTTTAGATAATCCATCTCGACTAAAAATAGTAACAGGTCCTTTAATACTATACATTGAATTATTTTTAACCGTGATAACCAGATCTGCCGCAATATTATTTATGATTTCTTCACGGTTATCGTTAAATGATTGGGCTATTTTTACACATTCTGTTTTATGTGTTCCATCGCAAAAAGGTTTTTTCTTCGATAAGCCGCAACGGCATAAGGCGAACTCTTTATCTTTTAATATCAGCTCACCCTCAGCATTTTGTAATATTATCTCTGTGTCACCTTTACAAATCAATGGGCCATTAGGGCGCACCATGATTGAATTTCCTGAATAAACAGGCTTATTACTTTTTACATCACTACTTTGGTTACTCAACCTTCTAATTCCTCATTTAATTAATGCCTAATTAAACCTTAAACTATCATAAACTGTGTTCTATACTGAATAGTAATAAATAACAAAAAATAAACAATACTAATAAGGAACATTTTTTGAGCGCAGATAAAGTTAAGCCAAAATTGGCCATCGTTATGACCGGCGGTGGGGCTCGAGCAGCCTACCAAATAGGCGTATTAAAGGCTATAGCAGAAATGGTACCGGTCGGTGCACCTTGCCCTTTTACAATCATTTGTGGCACTTCTGCCGGCGCAATTAATGCTGCATCATTAGCGGCAAAAAGTGAACATTTTAAAAACTCTGTTCGCAGAATGCATTTTG
The DNA here is from genome assembly GCA_964605385.1 of uncultured Thioalkalispiraceae bacterium. Lineage (GTDB taxonomy): Bacteria > Pseudomonadota > Gammaproteobacteria > UBA6429 > Thiohalophilaceae > JAGLTQ01. The sequence goes on along the minus strand of CAZSCK010000049.1, from coordinate 6,318 downwards.
TCTGGTCTAACTTCACATCTGAGCAAATATTCAGAACGGATGCTATTGGAATAATAAAAACAGGTGGCCACTGGTTACTTTCGATGATACTAGGTGGCTTAGGAAAACATACTCCAATATATTTACTTGATCGAACGCCATTAAGAAAATTATTAGAAAAATATATCGATAGCAGCATTCTTCAACATGCTATTGATACGAATATGCTACATGCATTAAGCATTAATGCCACCGGCTATTCAAGTCACCAGTCGGTGGCTTTTTATCATGGCCATTCATCCATTAACAGTTGGAAACGTGCGCAACGCATTGGCTTACCAACCCGAATTACCGTTGATCATTTAATGGCATCATCCGCTATCCCTTTTTTATTCTCGCCGGTAAAGCTTAATCGTGAATTTTTTAGTGATGGCTCGATCCGACAAACAGCACCGATTAGTCCTGCATTACATCTCGGAGCTGATCGTGTTTTAGTGATTGGTAACCACCAAACTGAATACAAATTAGAGCGTGTATCAAACCCTAAACCACCTAGCCTTGGTGAAATTGCAGGACACACCTTAAATAGTATTTTTCTTGATAGTCTTGATGCCGATATAGAACGCTTACAGCGCATTAATAAAACCGTAAAGCTCATTGGCGATCAAGACCGTGAAAAACATGGTGTTACCTTACGTCAGGTTGAAGTACAGGTGATTTCTCCCAGTGATGACATAGGAAAAATGGCAGCAGATCATGCGCATGAATTACCCTGGTCAATAAAAACCTTATTGCGCGGTATTGGTGCATATTCAAAAACAGACAGTAGCTTTATGAGTTATTTATTATTTGAGAAGGGATACTGTAACGCTCTGATTAAATTAGGCTATGACGACACTATTCGGGAAAAAGAAAATATTCTGCATTTTTTACGAGACTAACTCATTTCTAAGCAGAAACAGCGTGTTGTGAAACTAATTTTGCTTGTGGCACAACATGATGAATTAATGCCGCAATTTCACTACTTAAACCAATATGCGGCTGCAAAGTTACCCATAAAATATTTATTTTAAGATTTAAGTCTGCAAGAATAATATCGTTTTCATACCGTTTTAAAACTGCTTCCAGTTTATGAATGGTCTCGCGCAAATGAATCGGCTCAAAGTTTTTCAAACCGGGAATAAGCATCATGAAATCAGTATAGGGTTTTCCTGTATGATCGCGCGTTGGCACACGCTTCCATAGGGGTTCGGACAATTGAAAGTTAGACTTTGTGAGCCTGAAACTTTGCGCGTTAGAGTTTGAATCATGAATTATTAACTGCTCATCTTTCATTACCTAAATATAGATAATAAAAGTGAATATTTACAGGTTAAGCACACATTTGTTTAACTAAATTTTTAATAATTTCAGCTTCTGAAAGCACTTCATCTGCGGCAATAATAACGTCTTCTTCATCGAGACTCAGGGCTTCTAATAAATCGAGCGGTAACTCTTCAGAACTATTGCCAAAAGCAAGTCCATGCGGAACCAATAATGTTTTAACAACAGTTAATAATTCAATGTATTTTTCATGTTCGTTAGAACTATCTTTGTCATTAAAATACGTAGCAACCGTAATGAGTTCATCCGGCATATTCCACATACGCATAACCATTTTTCCTACTTCTAAATGACTAATGCCGAATACATGTTGTTCTGCTTCCAATACATTTATATTTTCATTTTGTTCCAGGTAATTGTTAAGCTCTATGTACTCTTCGGTAAACAAATGACCTAAAACAAGCAAACCAATATCATTTAATAGTCCAACCAGATATGCAGTACCCGGATTTGGACGTTTTCCCCAGGGCATTAACATACTTAAACGCTGCATTAATGATGCAGCATATACCGATGATCTCCAAATAGCCTTCGCCCCTACCGGGCCGACTTTTGGAATTTTAAAGGTAGAGCCCACCGATAAAGCCAATGCCATATTCATTACTGCATCTACACCTAATACTCTGAAAACAGCATCTTTTAAAGACTTAACTGAACCTGCCTGACCAAAAAAAGCAGAGTTTGCATAACTTACAATTTGAGCAACAAGAATAGGATCTTTTTCAATAACCTCGACAATTTGCTCAACCTTTACATCGGGGATAGATCGCAATGTTAAAATCTGACTCGCCGTTTCAGGCATTGGTGGTAATGAATGTAATGCTTTAACCCGTTCTTTAAAACTCAGCGTTTCTTTTATATTCATTTTTATTTTTATTTCTTCCGAAAAAGATATTCCTATTAGTTTATCACTAGATAATTTTTGTAATTGTTTTATATCAATAGCATAAGCCTGTTTTTCATTTTTATCGAAAACAAATAATTTATCCTGATATTCGAGGGCTTCATCAATAAAAACATGAACCCCTGTTTTCAAATTCTGCGGCATAGCCTTTAACAGATTAATGTTTAATTTATTTTCTTCTTTCTTTTCTATATAAGATAGTTTTTTACCGGTAACTTTATTGAGTTGAGATAAATCAAATTTACGTGTTGCTGGATTCAAAGCAATAAAAATTTCACTACCGCAAGTTAAAATTGAGTAATCGATTTCAGATTGTTTAAGTACGTTGGCAGTATTATTATTTTTTGCAGAAGGAATATCTATGCTACGAAAACCTACTTTATTCTGTAAGAAAATAGTTTTAAGTAACTCGCTTGGCATGCTGTAAAATCTCAATTAAATTATCAAAACAATTATATCCCTCTTATGCATTGAAGACTGCAAACATTTGTTAAACTAATTCACATTATATTTATAAGTTGTTGTTAACTTTAACTAATTTCACCTCTAAAACATGACCTACATCACACAAACATAATTAAAATTAAAGTTATAAGGATTCATGGTTTAAAAAAAGTTTTTCTTTGTTAACAAAGGTTACACATAACTTTTTGATGTAAAATGCAATGTATGAAACAGAAAATATTAAATATAGAAACAAAAGGCAGGGGAACTTATAATATCACTGACAAGATTCAAAAAGTTATCCTCGAAAATAATATTCACACAGGCTTGTGCCATTTATTTTTGCAACATACCAGCGCATCTCTTATCCTCTGCGAAAATGCAGATCCTACCGTTAGAATAGATCTAGAAAATTTTATGGCACGTATCGCTCCCGATGGCGATCCTGTCTACCAGCATGATATGGAAGGTCCTGATGATATGCCGGCCCATATACGCACCATTTTGACCCAGAACAGTCTGACTATTCCTATATCAAACGGCCGCTGTGTATTAGGTACGTGGCAAGATATTTACTTATGGGAACATCGTACCGCGACTCATAAACGGCAACTTATTATTACATTACAAAATTAGGATAAACTTATATTATTCTTCTATTAGAGGAATTCCTGTTCCACCTAAACCACAATAGCCCGTGGGGTTTTTTGCCAGGTATTGTTGATGGTACTCTTCCGCAGGATAAAATTCTGTCGCATCAATAATTTCACTCGTGATCTCAGTTAAACCGGCAGCAAGTAAAACCTTTTCATATTGTTCACGTGTTTTGAGTGCCAAAGATTTTTGCTCATTTGAATAAGTATAAATACCTGAGCGATATTGTGTACCTCTATCATTACCCTGGCGCATACCTTGAGTTGGATTGTGTGATTCCCAGAATACTTTCAATAAGGTTTCATAACTCACTTTAGTCGGATCATAAATAATATAAACCACTTCATTGTGCCCCGTCATACCCGAGCAAACTTCCTGATAAGTCGGATTAGGCGTATAACCCGCGGCATAACCTACCAGGGTAATAAAGACACCTTCTGTTTCCCAAAATTTTCGTTCAGCCCCCCAAAAACAACCTAAGCCAAACATCGCTTGTTGCATATTCTCAGGATAAGGTTTTATAAGAACGTTTTGATTAACAAAATGTTTTGCGGGTAACGGTATTGATTCTGCTCTACCGGATAAGGCTTGGTCTTTTGTTATCATTTCGGTGCATTCGCTAAAACAACAGCCCGCATCGGCCCCGGATAACCTTCAATTGTTTTTGTTGGGTCACTAGGGTCTAAAAACTTTTCCAGCGAATCAAAGGTCATCCAGTCTGTTGCACGTTGCTCATCAGTACTTGTCTTTGTTACATCAACAACACGTACATTTTTAAAACCACAACGTTGTAGCCATAACACTAAAGCATCACAGCTTGGTAAAAACCAAACATTACGCATTTGTTGATAACGATCGGTTGGTAGTAATACTGAATTAACATCACCTTCTATAACCAACGTTTCCAATACCAGTTCACCTCCCGGCTTTAAACAGTCACGAAGTTCATATAAATGTTCCAACGGTGAACGACGGTGATATAAAATCCCCATCGAAAAAACCGTATCAAATGCTTTTAATGATGGTGGAATATCTTCAATCCCTAAAGGTAAAAGATGAACTGGAATATCACCAAGATATTTCTTTAAAGCATAAAACTGCATAATATATTTTTGGCCGGGATCGACACCCATAACTAAATCTGCACCTTGTCCATAACTACGCAGTGCGTAATAACCATTACCACAGCCAATATCTAAAACGTTTTTACCTTTTAATGATTTGATATGTGGTCTGACACGATCCCATTTCCAGTCAGAGTGCCACTCAGTATTAATATTAATTCCAAATATTGACAAGGGGCCTTTGCGCCATGGCATCAACATGCGCAAATCCTGTTCGAGTAACTCTCGACTATTTTCATCACAGTCAGAAGTATTACCAATACGTACTTCAGTATTTAACTCAAGTGAAGATGGTTTAATATCAGGTAAGTTATCTAACATCGCCAGCCATTTATCAAGCTCACCATGTCGAGGAGAATTAAACGCACGTTCTACACTGTCAGCTAATGTCTCTAACCATTTACTGGCATCACTACTTTCAAGTGCTTTATATAATTTGCTGTAATCAATCATATTATTTAATCGCAATAAAGGAAGCAAAGTTAAAACACTGGAAGTATGGGAAAACCTGGGTAAAACCAGTTTCTTTTAAACGTTGTATATGCGTCTCTGTTGTTTCAGGGATAAGTACATTTTCTAACGCGCTACGTTTTTGTGCTATTTCCAAATCGCTGTAGCCATTTGCTTTTTTAAAGGCATGATGAAGTTCAATTTGAGTTTCATTTTCATCGGTATCAGGAAAAGACAATTTTTCAGATAAAATTAAACAAGCGCCATCATTTAAGCCATTATAAATTTTATCCAAAATTGTTTTCCGCAGTTCTAAAGGAATAAACTGTAATGTAAAATTCATTACCACAACAGAAGCATTTGATATTTCCACATCATTAATATTTGCACATAATGTTTGCACTGGCGTTTGACTATTATCTCGTTGCAATATTTTATCAAAGCGCTCAATCATTGCTTCAGCATTATCAACAGAAATAATTTCACAGCCTTCCTGAGTTAAACGATGACGCATGGATAAACTCGCGGCCCCTAACGAACAACCTAAATCATATAAACGGGTATGGGGTTTTGCATATTGTTGGGCGACAATACCGATAAGGTTAATAATTGTGCCGTAACCAGGAACGGAACGGTTAATCATGTCAGGAAAAACATCCACCACAGTTTCATCAAAAACAAAGTCAACGATTTCTGATAGCGGTGTTGAAAAAATATTATCCTGGGGTGACTTATTATTCATGGAGTGATTGCCCTTTATCAGGGGCTATATTAACACGACAACAGCTACCTACTGCTCAAAAATATCTGATATAGTCTCTTATCTAATAATTCTCAGTATTTCATCCAAAATATAAAGGTTTTCACATGCAAATTAGCAAAAATAGTGTTGTAACGCTTAACTACACATTAAAAAATGATCAAGGTGAAATTCTTGATGAGTCTCAAGATGGCAGCTTTCTCTATATGCATGGTGCTGGTGGTATTATTCCGGGGCTTGAAGGTCACTTAGAAGGTAAATCAGCAGGTGATGCATTCAGCGCACATATTGAACCGGCTGATGGCTACGGCGAACGTGATGATTCTATGATGCAGGTTGTTCCTCGCGATATGTTTGATAAAGAGCATCCTATTGAAGAAGGCACTCAATTTCATGCTGAAAGCCCTGAAGGTGACATGCTAACTGTGACTGTTACTAAAATTGAAGGTGATGATATTACGGTTGATGGTAACCATCCGTTAGCCGGAATCGCGTTAAATTTTGATGTGAAAATTGCAGATATTCGTGAAGCATCAGCTGAAGAAATCGAGCATGGCCATGTTCATGGGCCTGGTGGTCATCATCACCATTAATTGAAAAGGTAAAAGGGAGCTATATGC
>CAZSCK010000048.1:11367-21530 GCA_964605385.1 uncultured Thioalkalispiraceae bacterium | reverse complement strand
CGTTAAACGGTGCGAGGGCTTATCTCACCTTTACACATCGCCTCATATTCATCTTCATAAAAAAACTTCTCTTCACCAAAAGCAGGTTTAAGCTGATCTAACCAGGTGGCTTTTTCATCAAATTTTGCAAAGAAAGGTTGCTGCACCCAATCTGGATTGCGCGCTTGTATAAAACGTAAAACAAAAACTTTTTCACCTTTGATTTCTGTGATGCCCTGAACTTCAACTTTACCTGGTCCTGCACTCATAGATGGGCCACGTGCAGTACGTGCCAGCCCTGAAACCTGTTTCATTGCTTCACGATAAACGTGCCATGCACGTTCTAACGGAATTTCAAAATAACGTTTCGCGCCAGTGTCTCTTTCTATAAACATGTAATAAGGGATTAGGCCGAGTTTGACTTGCATGCGCCACATTTTAGCCCACACTTCTGCATCATTATTAATGTTGTTAAGTAGCGGTGCCTGGGTACGAATAGTCACATCGGCATCTTTAATGCGTTGAATGGCGCGTTTAACCATGGGGGTATCCATTTCGCGCCAGTGATTAAAGTGTGCCATTAATGCAACGTGTTTACCGGCTTTAACCAACTTGCTGAATAATGTGATCAGTTCATCTGCATCTTTATCAGTCACATAACGTTGTGGCCAAAATGTAAGTGACTTAGTACCAATACGAATAGTTTGAATATGATCAAATTTAGATTCTAGTAAGGGCTCTAAATAACTCACAAGGTGATTGGTTTTCATCACCATGGGGTCGCCACCGGTGACCAATAAATCACTGATGTTTTTATGTTTCGCTAAATAGCGATGCAAGTGGTCTGCTTCTTTTGCAGAGAAGCGAAGTTCTTTGTCGCCAATAAACTGTGCCCAGCGAAAACAAAAAGTGCAGTAGCTATGACAAACTTGCCCCTGGCCAGGGAAAAATAAAACTGTCTCGCGGTACTTATGTTGCACACCTTCGAGAGTTTCTTCTTCTAACTTAGGTACGTTAAGCAGCTGTTGTCCAGCAGGGTGCGGATTAAGGTGTTGACGAATTTTATTAGCAGCGCGGGTGATTTCTTTTTTGTCCGCACCACTTCGTAATACTGCAGCCATTTGTTCAAAGTCTTTGTCTGCCAACATGCCTTTTTGTGGAAAGGTCAGTTGGAACATTGGATCCGCAGGCACATTATTCCAGTCAATGAGTTCGTTGATAACATATTGATTAATACGGAAAGGTAAAACATTGGCAACAACACGCATTTCAAAACGCTGTTCATCGCTGAGATTTTCTAAAGCTGTAATTTTATCGAATTGGCGTTCGGTATAAACCTGAAAACGAACAGTTTCAGATTTATTTTCAATAAATTGTTTTTGTTTTAACTCGATTACAGGAGGTGTCATTAAAAGGCCTCAACACGGATAATTTTTAACTAATAAATGACACTAGGCATGCTTAAGTTGCGGATGGATAATCAGCTTAATGTCAGGTGTTGTTTGAATTAGTTAATTAGGTGGCACTCTATTTTAAAAAATGCATATTAAGGAAACAATGGTAACATTTTGGTTGTTTGACATCTAATATAGGCTGTTGAGTGACTAATTGTTGCTAAATGCTTCAATATTGCAGCGAATAGGCCTTTATTGGCCTAATGTCTAACTGCTGGCGCTTCAATGGCTAAGCCGTTACCACGTGAATGCAGATAAAGTTCAAGATTGATTAATTCATCTGAGCCCCTGTCAAATGGGTCTGCCCGGAATGAACGGAAGCACTCTTCCATGTGACTATGCAGGCCGGTTACTTTGCCACTTCCCAGGCGATATTCCGGAAAGCCATTGCTGTGCCCCTGACTGAGGATTTGTCCACGTAAATGTTGTCCGGAAAATTGGTCATGATAAACGACACAAGCCATGTTCATTTGCCCGAAACGTGTGTTGTAAAGTTTTTACCTTTTTCATAAAAAGGTTTTAGTGGGCCGGTTATATCGACGTTAACTTTTTCTCCGCGAGCTTTATAACGGACAATGGTGAGAGTATAACAAATGACATGATGATAATTATTACGCCACCCTCAATATGCTTTATTTTCATTTTCATTATTTCTCCAACATAAGAGATTAAAGTCCTTTTTGTAATGAAGTTCAGTGTTATTAATATATAGCAATAAAGTTACTCTTTTTCCTTTAAATCAAGCGAGATAGAATTAATACAGTAGCGCAAGCCGGTTGGCTGTGGGCCATCGGGGAAAACATGGCCTAGGTGCGAGCCACAATTACTGCAATGCACTTCAACGTGGGTCATACCTAAGCTGCTATCCTGGGTTTCTTCAATCGCGATTTTGTTAATTGCCTGAAAATAACTGGGCCAGCCGGTACCAGAATCAAATTTTGTATCAGATGCAAACAGCTCTTCACCACAGCCTGCACAGACATAGGTTCCTTCTGTTTTGCAGTCTGTATATTTCCCTGAAAAGGGATGTTCGGTATCGTGTTGGCGCATTACTTTGTATTGCTCAGAGGAAAGGCATCCTTGCCAATCCTGTTCTGATTTTTTCGTCATAACAGTGCTATCTATTTGTGTGTGTTATTGGCGAGCATTTGTTTGTTTTTTTCTTCCAGCGAAGCAATTAAGGCATCAATACCTTCGGTTTTAAATTGTGATGCAAAATTATTTTTATAGGTGGTGATCATGCTGATACCTTCAACGGAAACATCGTAAATCTTCCAGCCTTTTTTAGTTAAATGCATGCGGTAGCGCATAGGAATCGGCTGCCCTGATTCAGGTTTTATCTCTGCTCTAACCGTCAGTGCGGTTTCACCATCTTTAAGATTGATGGGGAAATAATGAATAAGGTTTTCATTTAAGACTTTATCTTTGCCATTCAAGTACTCTGCTAATGCAGAGGAATAAAAGCGTAAAAGCAATAGACGAAATTGACGAATAAATTTAATTTTTTGTGCTTTTTCAGCACGACGCCAGTATTTGCCCATGACCATTTTAGAGGCAGCAATGAAATCAAGATGAGGCAGAATAATTTCTTCAACCAGTGATTTCAGCTTATCAGGGGATTGATTAATTTCAGTGCGATTCTCGTTGATAGAGCGCAACATTTTGGTGGTTGCTTGTTGGAGTAGTTTATCTGGAGCTTGAATGCCGGGATTAGCTGCGGCATAGCCAGTTGAGGTAAATAGCAGGCTAAAAATTAATATAAATAATCCATTATTTATCATGTTCTGAGTCGCTGGCATAATATGCTCCAATTTCAAACTTTGTAGTATTCGTGAAAATGTCTCTGGTAATATATAGTAGCAAAGATAATATTACGACAAACAAAAATTAAATTAGTTTAATCAGGAGTTTATTGTGCCATCAACTGAAACTGGACGTGGTCATTTTTCCCGAGTACGTATGCGCCGTATGCGTCGTGATGATTTTTCTCGCCGTTTAATGCGGGAAAATGCCCTGAGCGTTGATGACTTAATATTCCCTGTTTTTGTACTTGAAGGTAAAGGTCAACGTGAAAAAGTGGGCTCAATGCCCGGTGTTGAGCGGCTCTCTATTGATGAGCTGATGAAAGATGCCAAAGAAATTGTTGCTTTAGGCATTCCTGCCATTGCTATTTTCCCTGTAACACCTGTAGAAGCCAAATCCCTGGATGCGGCAGAAGCGTATAACCCGGATGGCCTTGCGCAACGTGCAGTGCGGGCATTAAAAGAAATGTACCCTGGTTTAGGTGTGATCACCGATGTTGCGCTCGACCCATTTACTACTCATGGTCAGGATGGTCTGATTGATGAGTCGGGTTATGTACTGAATGATGAAACCGTGGAGGTTTTGGTCAAGCAGGCCTTATCGCACGCCAAAGCTGGCGCAGACGTAGTGGCACCATCAGATATGATGGATGGCCGTATTGGACAGATCCGTGATGCATTAGAAAAAGCGGGTTTTATCCATACCCGTATTCTGGCTTATTCGGCTAAGTATGCCTCCAGTTTTTACGGCCCGTTCCGCGATGCGGTGGGTTCGTCTGGTAATTTGGGCAAAGGTAATAAAAATAGCTATCAAATGGATCCCGCTAATAGCGATGAAGCACTTTGGGAAGTTAGCCTGGATTTAGATGAAGGTGCGGATATGGTGATGATTAAGCCGGGCATGCCTTATCTCGATATTGTGCGTCGAATAAAAGATGAGTTTGGTGCGCCAACTTATGTTTACCAGGTTAGTGGCGAATATGCGATGTTAAAAGCAGCCGCTCAAAATGGTTGGTTAGATGAGCAGGACGTGGTGATGGAATCTTTATTGGCCTTTAAACGCGCAGGTGCAGATGGAATTTTGACCTATTTTGCCAAGTCTGCAGCTAAGTGGTTAAAAGAAGGCGCGTAAAGATAACATTCAGAGGACACGGAAAAGAAGCAGTAGCCTGGATGAAATCAAATGGAATCCGGGAGTAACTTAAGCATCAACCCCGGATTTCGCTGCGCTACATTCAGGCTACCGGGCAAACGTTAATTCCCTTTCCCAAGCCCTCGACAATTGCTCCTCGATAACTGCTCCTGCGTTATTCTACTTACGGGCGTCCTGCCCTAATGCATTGTTCTACCTTCGCCTGTCCATGGGCTCGTCCCCTTAAAGGGTAGGGAACCAACATATTTTTACCTTTTTCACCACATAATTAATTGACATAAAACTGTAACAAAGTGTTTTTTATTGTGTGGGCTCTTTAGTATACTTCGCGCCATACGAAGACTATAAATTGATGCTGAAGGCAGTATCAAAACAAGAGGATAATGTATGGCACGCACAACCATTTCGAGCCTTTTCGGTTCATCTCCCGTCGCTCCTTTGCAATCTCATATGTCCAGTGTTCAAGAATGTATTATTGAACTTGTTCCCTTTTTTAAAGCCGTTTTAAAAGAAGATTGGACTAAGGCGAAAGAACAACAAAAGAAAATTGCCAAATTAGAAAATGAAGCAGACAAGCTTAAGAAAAAGTTACGCTTACATTTGCCTAAAAGCTTATTCATGCCGGTCTCACGTCGAGACTTACTCGAAGTACTGACTATGCAAGATAAAATTGCCAATAAATCTAAAGACATCGCGGGCATTATTATCGGTCGCAAAATGACCTTCCCAAAAGAAGTCAGTGAAAAGCTTATTGATTTTGTAAAACGTTGTATTGATGCCTCAAAGCAAGCACAAAAAGCAATCAATGAACTCGATGAATTGGTTGAAACAGGTTTCAGTGGTCGTGAAGTAAAGTTAGTTCAAGAAATGATTAAGACGTTAGATGATATCGAATCAGACACGGATAAGATTCAAGTAAAAGTGCGTGCTGCACTCTTCAAAAAGGAAATGGACTTACCACCGGTAGACGTGATGTTTATGTATCGCGTTATTGATGGGATTGGTGACTTAGCAGATTTATCGCAACGAGTCGGCAGTCGTTTAGAGCTTATGTTAGCGCGTTAAGGGAGAGTTGTTGTGGAATTAATTACTTCATATGGAACCATCTTCCTTATATTGGCATGTATTTTTGGTTTATTTATGGCTTGGGGTATTGGTGCAAATGATGTTGCTAATGCAATGGGTACATCAGTAGGTTCAGGTGCTATCACCATTAAGCAAGCTGTTCTTATCGCAGCCATTTTTGAATTCGCGGGTGCATTCTTAGCGGGTGGGCAAGTAACTAAAACTATTCGTAAAGGCATCATTGATGCTGAGATGCTGTCAGCAACACCTGAATTATTAGTTTATGGCATGTTAGCTTCATTGCTTGCCGCCGGTATTTGGTTATTGGTTGCTTCAAAATTTGGCTGGCCTGTTTCAACAACGCATACCATTGTTGGCGCGATTGTTGGTTTTGCTGCTGTGGGCATTGGTATTGATGCAGTGCACTGGGGCAAAGTTGGCACGATTGTAATGAGCTGGGTAATTTCTCCTGCCTTAGCGGGTGCCGTATCATATTGGTTATTTCGATCGGTACAAAAGTTAATACTTAATCGAGATGATCCGTTTGAAGCTGCGAAAAAAATCGTTCCGTATTATGTGTTGTTGACCGGTTTCATTATTGCTTTAGTGACTTTCTTTAAAGGTTTAAAGCATGTTGGGCTAGAGTTAACGCCTATTGAAAGTTATGGGTATGCTTTAGCTTTTGGTATTGTCATTATGCTTATAAGTATGGTCTCTATTCGTAAACTTAAAATTGATCCTGAAGCAGACAAAGATTTCCATTTTGCCAATGTAGAGCGTGTCTTTGGTGTGCTCATGGTTGTTACCGCTTGTGCCATGGCGTTTGCGCATGGTTCGAATGATGTTGCTAATGCAATAGGTCCGGTTGCTGCAATTGTTAGTATCGTACAAAGTGGTGGTGAGATAGCACAAAAGTCAATATTACCTGTTTGGGTTTTAATTTTAGGTGGCGCAGGTATTGTTGCCGGTTTATTAATGTATGGTCAGCGTGTTATGGCAACTATTGGTAAGAACATTACTGAACTGACGCCAAGTCGTGGTTTCGCTGCAACCTTAGCCGCGGCTACAACAGTTGTATTTGCTTCGGGTACCGGCCTTCCCATTTCCACTACGCATACTTTAGTGGGTGCAGTGTTGGGTGTTGGCTTAGCGCGAGGTATTGGTGCACTTAATTTAACAGTGGTGCGTACTATTTTCCTTTCCTGGATTGTTACGTTACCGGCTGGTGCACTGATGTCAATTTTATTCTTCTTCATATTAAAAGGTATTTTTAGTTAATTCATGGCTCGAAGCCTGAGGAATCACCAAAAATTTAATGTTACCGGTCATTGCGAAGGAATAAAATGATTGCGGCAATCTCATGATGAAGCATTATAAACTTGAGATTGCCGCGTCAACACTTAAAAACACTTGTTTTTAAGTGTTTCCTCGCAATGACAGCTTTTACTTCTTTATTGGCTATTAATTTATGAAAGATATTTTCGACTTTGGTAAAAAGATTGATGATTATGCGGTGATGGGTAATCCTGTCTCGCACAGTATGTCTCCCTCTATACATACTCTTTTTGCTGAACAAACTCAGCAGTCTATTTTATATACCGCAATCCATGTTGATCTTGGTGGCTTTAAACAAGCGGTTGGTAACTTTGCTGCAATAGGTGGTAAAGGCTTAAATATTACCGTACCGTTTAAACAGGAAGCGTGGGAACTCGTTAGTGAACGCAGTGAACGTGCAGAACGTGCGGGCGCAGTGAATACAATCAAAATAGAAGATGATAAATTGTTTGGTGACAATACCGATGGTGTTGGTTTAGTAAATGATCTAATAGTTAATAATGGCATCGAGTTAAAAAATAAAAAAATATTACTCATGGGGGCAGGCGGTGCGGCTCGTGGTGTACTTATCCCTTTATTAAAACAAAATTCTTCTTCGTTATTTATAGCGAACCGCACGCCTGATCGCGCTAAAGATCTTGCAGAATATTTTTCCGATGCTGGCAACGTTAAAGGCGGTGGTTATGATGCGATAGCAGAATTAAAATTTGATATTGTAATCAATGCAACCGCCGCAAGTTTACAAGGCGATTTGCCGCCATTACCGGATACATTATTAAATGATAACGCCAGTTGTTATGACATGATGTATAGTGCAAAAGCAACTCCTTTTATGGAGTGGGCAACTAAACATAAAGCGGAAAAAGTTTTAGATGGTTTGGGTATGTTGGTTGAACAGGCTGCAGAATCATTTTATATCTGGCGAAATGTTAAAGCAGAAACAAAAACGGTAATTGAACAATTACGTAAAGAGTTGCAAGCTTAATTATTTTATCTGCTCCTGATTTTGCCAATATGATATTGCAACTTCTTGCGTATTCTCAGTAACAGATATGAATTCAGTACAACCATATTTATTGATTGCTAACCCTCTCATTTGAGACGCCATTTTTGAGTAACGCGAATCAAATTTATTTATTTCTGCTCTGAATATTACTGCGTACATAATTTAAGTTTTTATATTTTTATACGGCATTATTTCTATACCAGCTTCTAAATGCTTCTAACGTTCTATAGCCGACATGTCCTAATGGCTGAAGAATAACGGCATCAATCGATGTTTCACTCATGTCCATCTCGTTTTCTATTTTATTATTGTATGCTTTTTGAAATTCTATAACAGCATTCTTTGTTGAGACTTGTGAACCATTAATATTATCGTTATAAAAACCGAGTTCGAGTAATATTTCCTGTAGCAGTTTATAGGTATCTCTGCGATTTTCACCGTCATAGTGGGTAGAAATAGATTTTCCATATTGAGGTATCAATCTTTCAAGAATAAACAATTTAAAAAAATAGTTTTGTTTAAGTTTTGTATAATCAATTTCTGTTTTTGCCAGGTTTTTTATTTTTGCTAAGGCTTCTGTATTTGAGTTTGTACGTCCTATAAATTGGGCGAGGTCTTTAAGCTGCAGTGATTTTGAATTTTTATTCTCGCATTCTAAAAGTGCTTCTTTAGTAGGATGTTCGTCATGACCATTTAATTGTTGTGTTATATTTTTAGCGTTAATCTTACAGCGCTTTAAGCTTTCTTTCAGACTGCTTATTTTTTGATCTTGATTGTTTGGTGCGCTAAAAGACATGTCTTTTAGGTTGACCGAGCCGCCACGATACAAGGCAAGTGAAATGACGAAAGTGAAAGCGATTAACGTTAGAATGAGAATAATCGCTAATAAACGTGGTGTTAATTTTTTTGCTATTTCTAAAACAACATTTTCAGTAGGATTGTTTGTTGTCATTATATAATTCCATTTTTATAGGACGACTAAGAAGTGGTATTTAGATTTACATACTTCTATGTATTATTATATTTAGTGAAAGACCTATGATATAAAAAATCAGGGAAGAATAATATAATCTTCTCCTTCTTTATTTATTCTTTTTGTTAACGGGTTACTTGTACAATATTGTGCAAAATCAGCATCTATGAAGCGGTAGAGTAAGTGTGCATCACGATCTTGATGAATACCTAAACGTGTTGTCTGGATTATTTTATTCGGGAGCTGATTTATATCCTGAATATAAAAACTCTTTTTATTAAACTGCTGTTTATCCCACTCGGTTACTTTTAAATTAAGTGATTTACATAGTAAGGTTTGCCCTGCACAAAGTTTTACTATTTTTCTGTCAGAACCATCTTTAGCCGGATTAAGCTGCTGCATAATTTTTATGTTTTTTTCGGGCGATATTTTATCTATATAAGGGAAAGCCGCTTTGATTAAAACAGCATCGCCTTTTTTGCCACAACTAATATTGAGTGAGTCATGCCCCCTGGCGTAATACATATAAAGGGTAGCGGCAGGCATAAACATGGCTTTACGTTTATCGGTATAACCAAGAGAAGAATGACTGGCTTTATCTGATAAATAATAGGCTTCAGTTTCAATAATACGAGCAGCTAGCCATTGAGTCTTATATTTTCTACGAATGACTTTACCTATCAATGCCTGCGCAACATGGCAGGGATCAGAAGAAAAGAAATCCTGGTGAAGCATTATTTTAAATATGACAACAGTGTAAACATTCTGTGTTGTTTTCAAAACGTTGAATATTATTTAACGTTATTTCAGAAATACTTGTTAATGCCTGATCGGTAAAAAATCCCTGGTGGCCAGTAATTAATACATTGGGCAAAGTAATAAGTCGTTCAAAAAGATCATCAGAAATAATTTGATCAGAGAGATCCTGAAAAAACAGATTTTCTTCCTGTTCATAAACATCAAGCCCAAGGTAACCTATATGTCCATTTTTTAAACCATCTATAACAGCCTGGGTATCAATAACGGCACCTCGACTTGTGTTGATGAGCATGACGCCCTGTTTCATATCCTGTAAGGCTGTTTTGTTAATTAAATGTTGAGTATCCGGTGTTAAGGGGCAATGTAAGCTTATAACATCCGCTTGCTGGCATAAGCTTTTAAAGTTTACGTAATTTATGTCAAGTGAAATACATTCCTCATTGGGAACAGGATCATAAGCAATAACAGTACTACCAAATCCTGTGAGTATTTTTGCCAGTGCCGTACCAATACGGCCTGTGCCGACAATACCAATAGTAGAATGATGTAATTCAAAACCTAATAATCCATTTAAAGAAAAATTACTTTCACGAACACGGTTATAGGCGCGGTGGATATGTCGACTTAAACTTAACAT
>CAZSCK010000048.1:0-11267 GCA_964605385.1 uncultured Thioalkalispiraceae bacterium | reverse complement strand
CCAATCAGACATGAATCTGCTACATGGCAACCATGTAAAATAACGCGATGAGCAACGGTAACATTGTTGCCAATTTTTAAATCAAAGCCACCAGGATTATAGGGGCCGTCATGGGTAACATGGAGCACAGAGTTGTCCTGAACGTTGGTGTTATTACCAATTTGAATGGTGTTAACATCACCACGGATTACTGTCATTGGCCAGATAGAACAGTTTTCACCTATCTTTACATCACCTAAAACCAGTGCTGTGTCATCAACAAATGTTGATGAATGAATGTTGGGTTGTTTGTCTTCAAAGTTACGTATTGTCATATAAACAATCTTAGCGCATTGTCACCAGTTCTTCTGAGCTGGTTGGATGAATCGCAACAACATTATCAAAGTCTTTTTTGGTTGCGCCCATTTTTATCGCAACACTAAAGCCTTGTAGCATCTCATCTGCGCCTTTGCCGATAATATGAAGTCCGACGACTTTTTCATCAGCACCAACACAAATAAGTTTCATTGCGGTTTGTTGCTTGTGTTCAACGAGTGCGTGATACATTGCGGTGAAACTGGTTTGATAAACTTTAACTGCATCACCGTGTTCTTTGCGCGCCTGTTCTTCGGTTAGGCCCATCGTACCAATGGGTGGATGACTAAACATGACAGTAGGAATGTTAGTGTAATCGAGTTTACGATCAGGCATGTTGTTAAATAAACGATCAGATAACCGACGTGCAGCATTAATCGCAACAGGGGTGAGTTGTGCTTCACCAATCACATCACCAACGGCATAAACACCATCAATATTAGTGCATTGGAATTCATCGGTAGGAATATAACCTTGTTCAGTATAGTTAATACCAGCTGCATCTAAATTAAGTGGTGCAGTATTCGGTGCGCGACCAATTGCCCAAATTAGTGCATCCAGATTTTCCAGTGTAATACCGCCCTGACAATGCACGGTGAGCGTACCATCGGCATTTTTTTCAATAGTCTCAACATTTATACGTGACATAATATTAACGCCAGCGTTCACCATGTCTTCCATTAATGTTTCACGTAACATAGCATCAAAACTACCAAGGAAATGATCACGGCGAAGTAACATGGAAACCTCTGAACCTAAACCATTTAATACACCAGCAAGCTCAACTGCAATATAACCTGCACCCACAACAGCAACACGTTTTGGTTGTTCTTGTAAGGCAAAAAAACCATCTGAAGTAATGCCGTGTTCTGCGCCGGGTACATCCGGAATAATCGGGTAGCCGCCAGGGGAGATAACAATGTGATCGGCTGTATATTGAGTGCCATTCACATCAAGCGTATTTGCATCAATAAATGTAGCGGTGCCCTGAATATAATCAATTTTAGAATCTTTAAGGTAGTTACCATACCAATCCGTAATACCTTTGATATAACCTTGACGTGCTTCAACTAATTTTTTCCAGTTAAAACCATTTACCTTTATATCAAAACCATAACCTTTAGCATCATCAAGTGCACCAGCAATTTCTGAGGCAAACCACATCACTTTTTTCGGTACACAACCGATATTTACGCAAGTGCCACCGACTGTTTTATTTTCAATCACGGCTGTTTTCTTGCCATATTCTGCAGCGCGTTCACAGGCTGATAATCCGCCGCTACCGGCACCAATAGATAAAAGATCGTAATGTTGGTTCATAATATTCTCGTTAATAGGGCAAATGGATATACCTGATGAAATGTCAGGATATGTTTTACTGTTACCTTATTATAAAGGAATGTAGAATCTGCGCCTCAATAAATAGTCGAGAAGGGCAGAAAAAATGAGTAACGATATTACTTTATCAGATCAATTAATTGATAATTTGTACGGTGTGATTTGTCAACATGATGAATCTGCAAAAGAAAATATGATGGTGGCTCTGCAATATTTTGCAGCGGTTTCAGGTTATATGCTGGGTGATTATCCTGGTTCCGATGATGAGCGTGAGGAATTGATTGACCAATTAGCGGGCTTTACTAAACATGTGTCTGGTGATCGGGCTAAAAGTCAAAAAGCACAAAATCAAGCGCAGCCTGAACAGGAAAATACGCCAGCAGCAGCGGGTAAAAGTGTGGCAACAGATGATCCTGCGGTTGGAATCTGGAAACCAGAGTAATAATAGCAATGAAAAGGTATTTTGCAGTTATTGCATTAAAACACAGTAAATTAGTAGCTTCTAATGTAGGCGGTACGCTAAGCGGTTGAATATGTTAATATTAAATTTATGAGTCGAATTACACATTATTTTTATGTGATTGTATTTATACTGCAATATTATGGGTATATACTTAAACAAGTTTTTATAACAACAAGGTTGGGTACATGGACGATACAAATTTAAAATTGCTAAAGGAAGGGTTAACGGCACAACTTGATTCATGCAGCTTTAATGATGTCTCAAAAGATATTCTCAATCATGTTACAAACAAAGATCATAAAAAGGATGAGTTGATAGAATTAAATAATAATATTTTATCGGCAAAAAATGACTGGGAATATTGTGTAGATGCACTTGAAAATCAGGCTATCATTATTCTTGATGATGCCTTAAAAGTTATTCGGGTAAATAAAACAATTGAATTATGGGGCTGGGCTGATGTAAAAAAAGTTGCTGGCATGCATATTTTAAATTTAATTCAGCCTGCTCTTGAGCATGATTCTGTTAATAACTGGATTAATGAATGGTGCCAACTAGATACCCAGGCAAATGCTGAGTGGGTTTCTAATAATTTTAAATCAGGAAAAACATTCCTTTTTTCATATTATCCAAACAAAGATATAGACAGTACACATCATAATGGTAATTATTATGCAGTAATGCTGGTTACAGACATATCTAATCAAAAAGTATTGAGTTCACAGAAAAATAAATCAGCATCGAATTTAAATAGCTTATCTGCTGAAAGCGATGACAATGATTATATAAGACTATCAGCGTATCGTTTACATCAATTGTCCAGCAGGCTTATTCAGTCTCAGGAAGATGAAAGAAAACGTATTTCAAGTGAATTACATGATGGCTTGGGACAGACTCTTTCAGCTTTAAAATACCAGGTTGAAGCAGCTGTTATTGGGGCTAAAGAAAACTTTGATGCGGGAAAAAATGTTATAGCTTTAAATAATGTTCTTAAAAGCGCTACCGCTGCTTTAGCTGAGTTAAGACGCATTTCAGTTGAACTACGTCCATCAATATTAGAGGACCTCGGTATATTGATGACATTAAAGTGGTTTACTAATGAATATAATAAAGTTTATGCAGATTTAAATATTGATTTGCAGTTTAATATTGTGGAGTCAGATATACCGGATGAAAATAAAAGTATTATTTATCGTATTGTTCAGGAATCAATGAATAATATTGCAAAACACTCTGATGCAAAAAATATATTTATACATTTAACAAAAAGTGAAAGCGGAGTGCTTTTGCGTATAACAGATGATGGCTGTGGTTTTGATTTAAAGAAAGTGCTGGGTAATAAAAAATCTGGCCTGGGTTTAAAAACGATGGAAGAAAGAGCCGTAAATTCAGGTGCGAAATTTACAATGAACTCGAGTGTTTCATCGGGTACGGTTGTACAGGTATTTTGGAATAACGATTAAGTTGGGTTTACGAGCCCATTTTTTATGGCGTAATTAGTTAAGCTACTCACACTATGTAAGTTCAGTTTTTTCATTAAATTCGAACGATGCTTTTCAACTGTTTTAATGCTTATCGACAGTTGTTCGGCAATATCCTTGCTGCGGTTACCTTCTGCAATTAATTTAATAATTTCTTTTTCTCTACGAGTTAACAACTCCCATGCTGAAACGGGTTTATCAGCTGCTGTTGAGTTTAAATAGCCATCCACTACATTGCCGCAAATGCTTGGGCTTAAGTATGTTTTTCCACTGAGTACGGTTTTAATTGCGGTTAAAAGTTCTTCGTGGCTATCATCTTTTAATACATAGCCATCTGCTCCTGCATTAAGCGCCATACGTATATGTTCTTCACCGGTATGCATGGTTAATACCAGGCATTTAATATCGGGTAACCTTTTTTTAATTTCACAAATAGCTTCAGTACCATTTTTTTTAGGCATGGATAAATCAGTTAGCAGTAGATCAGGCTTGATTGCGAGAGCTGTTTTTATTGCATCCATGCCATTATCAACTTCAGCTACAACATCAAAATCGGATTTGCTATTTAAAATGGAACACAAGCCGGCCCTAAGAATACTGTGATCATCTGCAAGAAGTATTGTATATTTTATTGTCATAGTTTTTTAATATTGTTTTTTAATCCAGTCCTGGTATTCGCCAGACATAACTGCGCGCCACCAGCTTTCATTTTTCAAATACCAGTCTACCGTTTTTTTAATACCTGTTTCAAAACTTTCTTCTGGTTGATAACCAATTTCATTATTACTTTTACTCGGGTCAATTGCGTACCGTCTGTCGTGACCAGGTCGATCTTTTACATAGGTGATAAGGTCTCTTGCTATCTTACCATTGCATGCGGGAGCATTAGGAAATTGTTTTTGCAACTCAGTATCATCGCTAATACGTTGATCAACAAGATCACAAACTAAATTAACAATATCAATATTCGCCCATTCATTTATGCCCCCAATGTTATAGGGTTCACCTTTACGGCCCTGGCGAATAATAAGATCAATACCACGAGCATGATCATCAACATATAACCAGTCACGTATTTGCTGGCCATCACCATAAATTGGTAATTTTTTGCTTTCTAATATATTAGTGATAATTAAAGGTATCAGTTTTTCAGGGAATTGATAAGGCCCATAGTTATTTGAGCAGTTTGAAATATTGGTACTTAAACCATAGGTTTCCTGGTAAGAACGAACAAAAAAATCAGATGAGGCTTTGCTGGCAGCATAAGGTGAGTTGGGTGCATAAGAAGTGTCTTCACGGAAAGGCGGATCATTAGGCCCTAAGGTGCCATACACTTCATCAGTCGAAACATGCTGGAATAAATGAGACATACCGGGATTTTCATCTAACCAATATGTTTTAGCGGCTTTTAATAATTCGTGCGTGCCTTTTACATTTGTTTCAATAAAGGCATCGGGGCCTGTGATGGAACGATCAACATGAGACTCTGCAGCAAAATGAACAATGGTATCAATTTTTTCTTCACGCAATAATTTTAACGATAATTCATAATCTAAAATATCTCCATGTACAAAACGGAAGTTGGGGTTTTCTTTAACAGAATCCAAATTAGCAACGTTACCGGCATAGGTTAATGCATCTAAAACTACTACACGGCTATCAGGATAGGTTCTTAACCAATAATGCACAAAATTGGCACCAATAAATCCAGCACCACCTGTGACCAGAACATTTTTTGGAGTGTAGATTTCTTTTTTAGACATTTAATAATCCATAATTTATTTAAACTTTGTTATTTTGCAATGATCGTAATTTAAGGTTGTTTTGATATATCAAAATAACCTGTCATTGCGAGCCATGTGTTTTTATGGCTTGGCAATCTCATAATGAAGCCTCTTTTCTGGTGATTACTTCATAATAAATTTATTTAAAAATCCTGTCATTGCGAGCCATGTTTTTTATGGCGCGGCAATCTCATGATGAAACCTCTTTTCTGGAGATTGCCGCGGTCACTTTGTTTCCTCGCAATGACGCGGATGCGTCACTTTAATTCCATTAAAACCTGTTTCAATGCTTCTTTCCATTCCGGCATTTCAATACCAAAGGTTGTTTTTAGTTTTGTACAATTTAACATAGAATTGCCCGGGCGTTTTGCAGCTGTTGGATATTCTGCTGTTGTTATAGGGTTTACTTTTACTTCTTTATCAAGCAAGCCCAGTTCAAATGCCTGCTTAAATATTTCTCCGGCAAAATCATACCACGTTGTTTTTGAATTTCCACAGTAATGGTATGTATTCCATGCCAGGGTATTATTTTTTTGATATTGCTCAACTAAATCAATTAAAGTTTGTGCAATACTTTTTGCTGGAGAAGGGCCGCCAAACTGATCTGCAACCACATTAAGTTCATCTCTGTCGTTGCCTAAACGCAACATGGTTTTAACAAAATTATTACCTTGCGCACCAAATACCCAGGCAACGCGTAAAATAAGATAGTTGTTTAAAATTTTTCGAATGGCTTCTTCACCCTGCCATTTACTTTCACCGTATATTCCTAATGGAGAAACAGAGTCATCTTCACTATAGGGTTCTGATTTTGTTCCATCAAATACATAATCCGTAGAAATATGTAATAGTGGGATATTTTGTTTTTTACATGCGTTAGCAATGTTCTTAGCGCCATCACGATTAATAGCAAAAGCTAAATTTTGTTCAGTTTCGGCGTTATCAACCGCGGTAAAAGCAGCAGCATTAATCACAATGTCTGGCTGACATTGCATAATATAATTTTCAACACTTTGTGCCTGAGTGATGTCTAACTCAGCGCGACCAGCGGCCACAACATCAAATCCTTTCTCATTTGCAGTTTGTGTAAGCTCTTTACCGACTTGACCTTGTGCGCCTGTTATTAGAACTTTCATTTATTTTTCTTCGATATCGAGGATGAAATCTTTATAGTCGGTAATTTGTCAGATGATTGATCTTTTAATTGCACATTGTTTTTATCTTTTTCAGAAAGTGCTATTTCTGAAGTAAGGTTGGTAATAGGCCACTTAATACCAATATCCGGGTCATTCCATGCAATACCTTGTTCAGATTCCGGGTGGTAATACTCGGTACATTTATAAAGAAAGTCTGTACTTTCAGAAAGAACAACAAAGCCATGCGCGAACCCTGGAGGAACGTACATCATACGCATACTTTCTTCATCAAGTTGTGTGCCATACCATTGCCCAAATGTAGGTGAGCCATTGCGTACATCAACTGCCACATCAAAAACAGAACCACTGGTAACGCGAACTAACTTACCTTGAGTTTGTTTTAATTGGTAATGTAAGCCACGCAAAACACCCCGGCTTGAACGCGAGTGATTGTCTTGAACAAACGTTACATTAATGCCCGCTTGTTGTAGAACATCCTGACGAAAAGTTTCGAGAAAAAATCCGCGTTTATCACCAAAGACTTTTGGTTCAATGACAATAACGCCAGGTAAAGGTGTTTCAATAATTTTCATTGCGGTATCTTAAACTATTAGGTCATTGCGAGGTCACAAAGTGACTGCGGCATAAAATTATATGGAACAATTTTGAACAAGCTTTGCTTGACCCGCCAGGGCGAAGAACAAGGATGTTCGTAGTAATCTCTTGGAGTCATCGTATTTTCTCATAAAGATTGCCGCGCTATCGCTCGCAATGATGAGGTTTTATTTAATTAACCCCATCAAATACTCGCCGTAACCACTTTTTAATAGATGGCTGGCTAATGTTTCAACTTGCTTCGCATCAATAAAACCTTTAGCAAATGCAATTTCTTCCGGGCAGGCAATTTTTAATCCCTGACGTTCTTCCATAACCTGAATAAAGTTCGACGCCTGTAATAATGAAGCATGTGTACCCGTATCTAACCATGCGTATCCACGACCCATTACTTCAACATTTAAATCACCACGTTCCATGTAGGCTCTATTTACATCCGTAATTTCAAGCTCACCACGTGGAGAAGGTTTAATGCTCTTTGCGATTTCAATAACATCATTATCGTAAAAATATAAACCGGTAACGGCATAGTTACTTTTTGGATTTTCAGGTTTTTCTTCTAAGTCTATAGCATGACCATTATCATCAAAATCAACAACACCATAACGCTCAGGATCTTTTACATAGTAACCAAAGACCGTTGCGCCTTTTTCTTGCTGCATGGCATTGTCTAATAATTTATCCATACCATGGCCGTAAAAAATATTATCACCAAGTACTAAGCTAACATTGTCATTGCCAATAAATTGTTCACCAATAATAAAAGCTTGCGCCAGCCCATCTGGGTTTGGTTGCGCTTCATAAGTAATATTGAGGCCCCATTGATTACCGGAACCTAATAAATTAATAAAAGATTGCTGATCATGTGGCGTAGTAATAATTAAAATATCCTGAATGCCTGCCAGCATTAAAACGGACAGGGGATAATAAATCATCGGTTTATCGTAAACAGGTAAAAGTTGTTTGCTTAAAGAATGTGTCAATGGATGCAAGCGCGTACCGGACCCGCCCGCCAAAATAATGCCTTTCACTATATAAAACTCCTCAACATATCTCGTCATTGCGAGAGAACAAAGTGACCGCGGCAATCTGTTTGGATAAGTAATAATCCCCTTGAGATTGCCACGCCATAAAAAACATGGCTCGCAATGACCTGTATCTTTTTGTCATGTTAGTGCGGTAACTTCTTAGCCGCACTGAACCTTCAATTTTACAACACCCATATAACAAGCAAAATAGCCCATTCAGGTAATCCTTATATAGTACCACCGAAATAAAGTTTGAGTGTATAATCCAAAAATGAAAAGCAGCGCAGAAAGATATACTACCCTTTTACCGACGTTACTCTCCATAACGCAGTGGTTAATCGCGCCTGTATTGACCGTGGGTACTTTCATTGTCATCTTGCATTACAGCGGCATTCTGCTTGAAGATCATTATCTCGCTATGGCTGTTATTATTTTCTTACTCTCGCTCATTATTCTTAAAGAATCAGACTTATTCGAATCTACAAACAGTGCAGATGCACAGGCGCAAGGCAGTAATTTGCTTATTTACTGGGCGGTAATGATTTTTGCGATCATTTTAATTGGTTACCTTACCGGCACCACGGATTTGTTTGATGTGAATGTTTTATATACCTGGGCGGTAGTCACACCCGTACTCATTATCGTTACCAATTTTATTTTTAGACAGCTTTTATTGCTGAGTTTAAAGTCCGAAGAAAATCAGCGCAAAGTCGTTATTGTGGGTGCAAATGAAGGGTCTCATAAACTCGCAAATAATATTATTAATAACCTTGCGTATGGATTAAAGCTTACCGGTTATTTTGATGATCGCCCGGAAGAAAGAACAGATACGCCGATGGGAGTACTTTATTTAGGTGCTATGAATAAGTTACCGGATTATGTTAAGAAAAATGGTATTGACCTTATTTATATAACGATACCAGTGAGTCATCAACAACGTGTTTTAGATTTACTGGATAAGCTGCATGATACAACTGCATCCATTTACTTTACTCCCGATATTTTTGTTTATGAATTAATACAGGCTCGCATGGATAATATTGGCGACATGCCTCTGGTTGCACTTTGTGAAACGCCCTTTAGTGGTTTAAATGGAGTATTAAAACGCCTTAGCGATATTTTATTTTCTGCCTTTATTCTGGTTTTAATTTCGCCGATATTATTAATTATTGCCTTAGCTGTTAAATTAACCTCACCTGGTTCGGCTCTTTTTGCTCAAAAACGTTATGGACTTGATGGTGAAGAAATTGTTGTTTATAAGTTTCGCTCAATGACGGTATGTGATGATGGTGATGAGATAAAGCAAGCGACCCGAAATGACGCTCGCGTTACAAAGTTAGGTGCCATTTTAAGAAAATACTCACTCGATGAATTACCGCAATTCATTAACGTTTTGCAAGGCAGAATGAGCATTGTAGGGCCAAGACCACATGCTGTAGCGCATAATGAAATGTACCGCGGCATGATTAAAGGTTATATGATGCGGCATAAAGTGAAGCCCGGCATAACCGGTTGGGCGCAAGTAAATGGTTGTCGTGGCGAAACAGATACGGTCGAAAAAATGCAAAAGCGTATCGAATATGATTTGGATTACCTACGCAATTGGTCACTTGGATTGGACTCGATTATTATCCTAAATACCGTAGTGACCGTGTTTAAGACTGGTGATACTTACTAGGGGAAACCCCTAAACCCTACCTAAACGTATACATAAATACAGTGATCTGTTTATATGCTTATTCAGCCATACCCCTCACAATAGACACAGCTTAAAGTAACTTGAAAAGAAAAATAAGAAGCATGTAAGCAGTTGATTTAATGCAGTAAATGTACTCTTTGAGTACAAAGCAACGTCATATTTCTTACAAAGCCAGTCATAAAAGTTACACAAATAATACGTATAATAGACACACAGCTGTGCTTTTGGGACAGATTGAGCAGCGGTGACTTCGAAATTTTATCAGGGACTATGAAATGCTTGTTTTAACAACAGAATCGATGGTGAATGCACCTGAGTCGGGCTTGAATATGCTCAGCGAAACCATCTATCAGTCGAATTTCGTCAGAAAACACTTTGATTTTTATCAATGGCAGCAGCAGTACGTTAACAAGTTCATTCCGCATAATGTATTAATCGCAGCATGGGGAGATTTTGATAGAGGTTCACTGCAGTTTGATATTTGCTCAAGCATTCCAGAAATACACAACCAACAACTTTCCAACGGTTGTGATGAAGTTAATCCACTCATGTCTGCCCTGTTTAAAAAATGGGAAAACAATGATGATAAATGGTTTTTTCAGGATGAATTTAAGCTTTGGGAATTAGGTTTAGATTTTTCACCCAAAGATAAACTTATGACCGAACTCCTGGCAATGCGAACAGTACTTGTTTATGGTTTTCGTGATAAGCGTAGTAATACTAACGTGCTTTATGCGTTCTTAAATTCTCATCTTATGTATGAAACCCAAACATCGGCGTTAAGCGCCATTATGCCGCACCTTGATTCCGCATTACGTCGAGTAGAATGTTTACCAGAAAATAAAGAAAGCAAAGTTAGTGTTGCACCGATACATCGCTTGATCAGTGAGCGTGAAGCTGCGGTATTAAATCTTGTTATTCAAGGTGAAACAAATATTATTATTGCAGAACATTTATTTATTAGTGTTAATACTGTAAAAAATCATCTGAAAAATATCTATAAAAAAATGGGTGTATCCAGTCGCGCGCAAGCAGTGGCTAAATATCTAAAAACTTCAAATTCAACTGAAATTGTAGAATCAAAAAACAACAATATTCACACGCTTTCAGCCGCTTAATTCAAAGCATGTTTAATTAGCAACTTTGTCATTGCGAGCGTAGCGTGGCAACCTCATGACGAATAGCACAGTCCACGAAACACCCTGAAAGCTACATTCATACCTACCACAATTTCAAAATGACCCGATCGGGTCATAGTGGTTTTCCCTAACCTTTGCTAAATTTATATTAGAGATAATATTCTGTAAAAGGTAGTCATCATGATAGGTTTGAAAATTCAAAGTATTGCTGATGCATGCGCTGTTGGTGT
>CAZSCK010000047.1:0-21632 GCA_964605385.1 uncultured Thioalkalispiraceae bacterium | reverse complement strand
ACAAGTATAGGAATGCATCATGAGCGATATAGACATCGAACAATATAAAATTACTGAAGAACCTTATTATGAAGCAATGGGTGATGAAGTTGCGTTATATGAAGCAGCTTATAAAGCACGTATGCCTGTTATCGTAAAAGGCCCAACAGGTTGTGGTAAGTCTCGTTTTATTGAGCACATGGCGTATAAATTAGGCAAGCCGTTAATTACAGTTGCTTGTAATGAAGATATGACAGCATCTGATTTAGTCGGTCGTTACTTACTTGATGCTAACGGCACACGTTGGTTAGATGGCCCGTTAACAACAGCAGCACGTATTGGCGCAATTTGTTACTTAGATGAAATTGTTGAAGCACGTCAAGATACCACTGTTGTTATTCACCCTCTTACTGATCACCGTCGTCAGTTACCGCTTGATAAAAAAGGTGAGCTTATTAATGCTCATCCAGATTTCCAGTTAGTTATTTCATATAACCCTGGTTATCAAAGCATGATGAAAGATCTTAAACAGTCAACTAAACAACGTTTCTCTGGTTTAGATTTTGATTATCCTGATTCAAAAGTAGAAACTGCAATTGTTGTTAAAGAAGCAGGGGCTGATGAAGCGACTGCTGCTAAGTTAGTAAAAATCGCACACACTGCGCGTAACTTAAAAGGCCATGGTCTTGATGAAGGTATCTCTACTCGTTTATTAGTTTACGCAGCAACCTTAATGAACAACGGTATCGAAGCAAAATCAGCTTGCCAGATGGCTCTTGTTACTCCAATTACGGATGACAAAGATATTCGTGATACTTTGATTCATTCTATTGATAGTATTTTTGGTTAATAAAAAACACCTGCCATTGCGAGGAAACAAAGTGACTGTGGCAATCTCAAAGTAAGTGCATACCTGCATGAGGTTGCCGCGTCAGAATTGAAAAAGTATTTTTCAATTCTTTCTCGCAATGACACGTATTTACTTTAATTAAAGTTTACCGTGGCAAAATAAATTATGACGGCTGAAGTTACAACTAAATTCCCAGAATATCGCAAAAAATTAAAATGTAATTTTGAGCAAATTGAAGATTGCTTTGACGACTACATGAAAGATGTATTGCGTAACTTAAGTAATGATGGTATTGAAGATTACTTAAAAGGCGCATCCATGGTTTGCATGATCGGTCGTGGCTTTGAACCTGTCTTAGTTTATCTTGAAGAAATGCCAAATATCGCGCACGACTTAGGCGAAGAAATGCTGAGCATGATTTCGCAAGCGGTTTGGGATATGTCACGTACACCGAATGGTAATTCTATCCCACCCTTTATGCATTGCTTGCCTGAAGCCGCGAGGCGTTTAGGCACCAAAGAGCAAATGAAACATTTCATCAAAATTATTTTTGAGATGATGCATGCCACGACGGGATCAATTCATGGTCACCATACAACATTCCCTAGTCCGGGCTTGCCTGATTTACTACAACAAATTCCTTACCTACTGAGCCAGCTTTCACTTGAAGGCTTAAAAAACTGGATGGAATACGGCGCTCGTAATTACAATACCCATCCTGAACGCCAACGTGATTATTTCACTATACAGTCCGCCGATGCTAAAGCAATGTTACAACGTGAACGTCACGGTACATTGTATATGGACAATGAACGTTCGCTCGATATGTATCTGCGTAGTATGTGGCAAGCAGAAGAATATCTGGTACCTTATTCATTAGGTTTTGATGAGATGCGTAAGCCGCAACCTTACTATGACAGTTTAGGTATGCGTGTCCCCGATGTATTTGATGATAAAGATGGCATCTCAGGTATTGATCGTTATCGTATTGTTCTTGCACACATGGCCGGCCACAAGCGTTGGACCACAAGACAAATTGCAGATAACTTATCCCCGTTTCAACGTATTGCCGTTGAGTTATTTGAAGACTCACGCATTGAAGCCTTAATCCTTAGAGACTACCCAGGACTAAGAAAATATTTTCTTGCTCTGCATCCAATCCCGGTTGAAGGCATCTGCGACAATGAAAATGAGTCTTGCGTTCGTCATCGTTTAGCCATGTTGTCACGCGCGATACTCGATGATAATCATGGTTACAAAAACCCTGTGATCCTTGAGTTTGTCGAAAAATTTCATAATGCTTTAAAAGACAATGCGGAATCGAACAGTAAAGAAATGCTGCTACTGGCAATTTCATTTACCACGAAAACTCGCCTACAAACGGATCAGCTACCTAAAGTTCGTTTTGAAAATACCGAAGTTGATTACCGTGATGATAATCGCCACATGTGGCTCTTTATTGAAGAAAATGATGAAGCGGAAGATGACACCAGTGAACCGCAAAATCTCGAAACAATTGAACCCGATGGTTTACCGCCACGTCATTATCACGAGTGGGATTACAACACCAATAGTTATAAACCTGACTGGGTCACACTGTATGAATCATTACATCAACCCGGTAACGCGTCTGACATTGATAAGATTTTAGAAAAACATTCTGCTTTGGCGAACTATTTAAAACGCTTATTAGATTTATTAAAGCCACAAAATTATGTTCGTATTCGTTACCAGGAAGAAGGTAGTGAATTAGATCTCGATATTGCAATTCGCTCAATCATTGACTTTAAAAGTGGTGCACAACCCGACCCACGCATTAACATGAGCCATAAACATGATGGCCGTGACTTTGCTGTTTTATTATTAATGGATTTATCCGCTTCATTAAATGAAGTGCCCGAGGGCAGCACACAAAGCATTCTTGAACTCAGCCAAGAAGCCACCACCTTACTAGGTTGGTCGATTGAACAGCTTGGTGATAAATTTGCTATTGCCGGTTTCCATTCAGATACTCGCCATAATGTTCGTTACCATCACATAAAAGGTTTCACAGAACATTGGGATGACTCTGTAAAATCAAGACTTGCTGCAATAGAACCCGGTTACTCTACACGTATGGGAGCAGCCGTTCGACATGCCTCACATTATTTAGAAGGACAACAAGCAGATAAAAAATTACTGTTGATCTTAACCGATGGCGAGCCTGCTGATATTGATGTCAGTGATGACAAACTATTAATCAATGATACCCATAAAGCGGTTGATGAATTGTCTGCCAAAGGAATTTACACTCACTGCATTAGTCTTGATAAAAAGGCTGATGAATATATTGCAGATATTTTTGGTAAAAATGGTTACACCGTTATTGATAATGTTGATAAGCTTCCAGAACAGCTACCTAAACTGTTTATGTCGTTAACTGCATAAAGAATTAACTCATGAAAAATACACTGACAGCTTCGATTCATTTTTCATTTAAAGGCAAAGAACTTTCGCCTTCAATGACTGTTGAGTTAGAACCCTACCTTGAGGGGGCAGGCACTTTTCCTAATTTATGCTCCTTGATTGCAAAAGCCAATAATCATGATGCCTATTCTTATGAATATGAAATGATGCAAGCGACAGAAATAAAATACAGTGATGCACAAGGTTTAGTCGCAGAATTTATTAATAATGAAGGTCAACTTGATGTTAATGCCTTTGAAGCTGCCTGGAATGAAAACAAAGCACTAATAAAACTACTTTCTATTGCTGAAGATCATATGAAGATTACAGATTTTTCTGATCATATAGAATTAAAAAAAGCTTTACTTGAAGCATACAGGCTAGGTAAAAAAGATGAAGCTTTAAGCTTACCTAACGCTCAAACAATAACTGAATCATTTTAAAGTAAAAACAAACATGCTAGAAAAATTACTCAAAGGTTATGAACGTTTTCATAGTGGTTACTTCCAGCGTAACCGCGAACAATTAGAAAAACTGGCACAACAACAAGCACCCGATGTGGCTATGGTTTCATGTTGTGATTCCCGTGTTGATACCGGTATTTTGTTTGATGCTGAACCCGGTGAAATATTTGTTATCCGTAATGTTGCCAACCTTATTCCTCCATATGAACTAAAAGGTGACTACCACGGTACCAGTGCAGCCTTAGAATTTGCGGTGACTTGTCTTAAAGTAAAAGAAGTTATGGTGCTTGGACACGCTAACTGCGGAGGTATTCGTGCTTTAATGGAAAACAATGGCAACATTAAAAAAGATGGCTTTATTGACCGCTGGATGCAAATCGCAGCTCCCGCAAAAAAAGAAATATTAGCGCGAAAAGATTTAAACACATTAGATGAAAAAATTGATGCTTGTGAAAAAACAGCCATTAATCATTCCTTACGCAACCTATTAACTCATCCATGGGTGCGTGAACGTGTTGAAAAGGGAAAGCTGATACTGGTTGGTTACTACTATGATCTGCATACTGGTCAACTAGAAAAAATTGATGAAATAAATGCTGACACATTAGCCGCGATAAAAAAATAATCCACTGGGGTTATGATTCAGAAACACCTAAAACCCAGGCAACATTAGCAAGAAGTTCTTTTGTTGCCACAGGTTTCAATAGTAGAGTTACATTTTTCATATCAAGTTTATTATCTTTTATTTTCTCACTATAGCCCGTCACAATTATAACAGGGATGTCAATATCATTTTTCCGTATGTTATTAATCAACTCCAATCCCGTTAAATTTGGCATGGTTTGATCTGTTATTATCAAATCAAAAGCATTCGAATCCGATAAAAATAAATTGAGAGCATCTTCGCTATCATATTTTTTAGTACACTTATAGCCATATGATGTTAGTAAATCATATTCAATATCAGCGAGAGATTCTTGATCATCAATAATAAGTATTCGCTGTCCATGTCCACGTATAATACTTTCATTTTTTTCTATTTCAGATAGAGAAGAATTAACTTCATAATCAAGAGCTGGGAACAAAATGCGAAAACACGTACCTTTCCCTAAAGTCGATTCTACAACAATATGTCCTTCATAACCTTTTACAATACCATGAATAACTGATAAACCCATTCCAGTTCCTTGCCCCAGTTCTTTTGTAGTAAAGAATGGCTCAAATATTCTTTCTACAATCTCTTTCGACATTCCACTACCATTATCAGCAACAATAATTTCAACCCAGTTACCCATTATTTTTTGATGGCAGGAAGAACATTCCTCATTTAACGAATTATAATTAGCCAATGAAATATTAATTTTTCCAACGCCATCCATCGCATCTTTTGCATTAAGAATAAGATTCATAATGATTTGTTGAAATTGAACCGGATCCATCAAAATATTTTGAACATTATCTTCCTTGGTAATTTCAAGATTAATAGTGCTTGGAAGTATTGAATTCATTAACAGTATGTTTTCATCCAGCAACGGAGCAAGTTGTAACGAATGACTTAAAGCTTGATCAACTCGACTAAATGACAACATTTTTTCAATAAGACCTTTCGCACGGAATGAAGCGGTTTTAATTTGTTTCAGGTAGTTAGAATAAGCTGACTCATTATTTTTTTCTGACTTATATACTGCTAAATCTGTATAACCAATAATAATCCCCAGCATATTATTAAAATCATGTGCGATGCCACCGGTGAGTTTACCTAATGCCTCCATTTTTCGTGATTGATTTAATTCTCGTTGGAAACGTTGCTTTTCAATTTCATTAAATCTTTTTTCCGTAATATCAGAACCAATTGCAACAACATGTGTTATTTCATTATCAGCATTTCGTATTACTGTATTATTCCAGTCAATTAATCTGTATTCACCCTTTTTTGTGATCCAATAATTTTCATGGCTACCTGCAATTGCAAACTCTCCTTTCAATAAAGCAATAAATACATCTCTTACCTTTTCTTGTTCTTCGTCAGGAATAACGAAATCCCATATGGGTTTACCTATTAGTTCATCGCGAGAAAATCCAGTTAATTTTTCTGCCGAACGATTAAAGTTGACAAAACATCCCTCTGTATCAAGTATGGTAATTATATTTTCTGCGCCCTCAAGAACCGTTGTATTCAATCTCTGCTGTTTATCTAATTCGATTCGTGTTTTCTTTCTTTCTTCAATTTCTTTAATTAACTTTTCTTTTGAAACAGTGGTAGTAAATAGTTTTTCTGTTAACGTATTAAATGACGTTGCCAGCTCACCAATTTCATCATTATTTTTGCTGATAAATTTTTTATTTAAATTACCGGAATCAATCTTACTAATATGTTCTTTTAACAGCCTAACAGGAATAACAACACGATAGGCCAGCGTAATCCATATAACCGACAATGTTACAAAAAATATAATAAATAGTACTAGTGCTAACCAATATAATTGCTGTTCTATATTTTCCCTGTTTATTCTGACAGAATCTGTTAATTTTTTTGCCAGCAATGATGTTTGCTGTGTTGTCGTAAGTAGCTGTGCAGCAAGTGCTTTATTTTTGTCTTCAATTAATAATAAAATTTCTTTTTGTTTATCGATTTTACCTTCATGCAATCTTTCAAATAAATGAAAAGAACGCTTATGTGTTTTTCTTAATATATTTATATCAATAAAGCCATTAACATTCTCAATGCTGTTGCTCTCAAGAACTTTAGTTAAACGAGCATGTGTGTTTTTCCATTGCAAATAAGCTCGCTCTTGATAATAAAGCAAATAATCACTTGTTAAAGAATTAAGGTATAAAACATTGTCGCTAATTGCCTGAGCAACAATGGTATTTTCTTTTGTTTCGAGGTACTTTTGATTAATAGAAAGTATCCACATACCAAGAACCGTTATGATTATAATCGAAGCTACAATCCCAAACTGCAACAAGGCTTTTATTTTCATATTACTATTTTAATAAATTGTTATTTTATCTGGCGCAGAAAGGTTAAGCGGCCTGGTATTAATAAAATCCATATAGTTAGGTATTTTTTCACCTTTTAGAAATCTGTGTTTAATCGCCCATCTCGCTTCAGTTTCCATACTGGTTAATAACCACTGGTTCAGCCCTATAGAAAATGAAAAATCTGACCAGATGTTCCTGATGACATGCAATTCCTTACCTAATACCTTTGCAACAATTTTTTGTGTTATTTCCGGCTCATCTTTAATAAACTGAATTGCTTTTATTAATGCCTGGGTAATTTTTACTAATTTTTTTTCATTTTTATTTGCATACTCACGGGTGGTAATTGCATTAAATGTTTCTACATAAACACGATCATGTTCAATAATTTTTATCTTATCCCCTAATTGTTTTTGTGCAAGGTAAGCATAAGGCTCCCATGTCACTATCGCATCTAACAACTTTTCTGCTAATACTTTCGTTGACTCTTGCGGTTTAAGTTTTGAAAGATGAACATCATTTTCAGAAACCCCGTTAATTAACAATGTATGGCTTAAAAAGAAATGTGCTGACGTACCAATAATTGTCCCAACTTTTTTTCCTTTTAAATCACTTATATTATTAATACCACTATCTCTACGCGCTAAAATTTTGACATCATTATCAGAAGTAACAAACGTGCAAAAGATACTAAAGTCGTTGCTTTTAAAGCTGTTGAACATGACCACTGCCTCAGAAGAAGTTGCAATATCTGCTTCGCCCGCAAGAACTGATTTTAGTGCTAAGTGACCACCTTTAATTTGTTTGATCTCAACATTAAGACCAAGCTCTTTAAAATAGCTCTTCTCATGAGCAATAATAAAAGGTGATGATAGTGGCGTTGTAGACATCGCAATTCTTACTACATCTTTATCTTTGGCTTCTACATATGAAGAACCGGCTGCAATTAAAATACAACCAAAAATAGATAAGCAATATCGTATTGAATTAGAAGTTACTGAGGTACGAACAACTACTTCCTGCATATCTCGACTCATCGTTCACATCCATTTAATTTTATATTCTTATTATTTACTGCTTAATTTCTTAAATTAGGCAGTATCCAACTGATATTAAGGGGTTTTTACTAAAGTATATACTCCCCTTTGCCTTATTCTAGTACAACTCCGTTTTATGTGATTTTTTGTATTTAATAAACTCAATATCGGCTAGCTATTTACCAGTAAAAACAGCCTAAGCAGACATGCCTTTCACTGTCTAAACTGGTAATATTCGCCTTTCGTTGTGCGTAAAACAGGATTTAGAGAAAAATGAAAAAGCCAATCGTCGGCGTAGTAATGGGTAGCAACAGTGACTGGAAAGTCATGAGTCAGGCTTGTGAAATGCTCAAAGATTTTGGGGTTCCTTTCGAGTCTAAAGTCGTTTCTGCTCACCGTACTCCAGATTTATTGTTCGAATATGCCGAAACAGCGGCTGAACGCGGTATTCAGGTGATTATCGCAGGTGCTGGCGGTGCTGCGCATCTACCGGGTATGTTGGCCTCTAAAACCATTGTTCCTATTTTAGGTGTTCCAGTGACTTCCCGCGCTTTAAAAGGGCTGGACTCTCTACTTTCTATTGCTCAAATGCCAAAAGGCATCCCCGTTGCAACTTTTGCCATTGGTGAACCTGGTGCGGCCAATGCAGGCCTCTTTGCGGTTTCCATGTTGGCAAATAATGATGAGAAATATGCAAAAAAACTTCATACTTTCCGTAAAAAACAGCGCACCAAAGTCCGCGCCATGAAATTGCCAAAAGTATGAAAATACTCCCAGGATCAACTCTAGGAATGCTCGGTGGTGGCCAATTAGGCCGTATGTTTACTATTGCTGCACGAACTATGGGCTACGAAGTTATCGTCCTTGACCCCGATAAAGAAAGCCCTGCCGGTAAGTTGGCGACCACTCACATTTGTGCTGATTATTCAGACCAGGCTGCCCTAGAACAAATTGCTAAAAGCTGTGATGCGATCACAACTGAGTTTGAAAATGTTCCCGCTTCAACTTTAGAAGCGCTCGCAAAAACAAAGCCTGTTCGTCCCGGCGCAAAAGCAATATCCATTGCTCAAGATCGTATTCAAGAGAAAAACTTTTTAAAAGATAACGGTTTTTATACCGCACCTTTTGCTGTAATTAATTCATTAGAAGATCTAAAAAATAGTATTAGCAAAATTGGTACACCTGCCATCTTGAAAGTTTCACGTTTTGGTTATGACGGTAAGGGTCAGTTTGGTATTAATACAGAATCGGATATAGAGAAAGCATGGAAAACATTAGAAGGTGAAGCCTGTGTTTTAGAGCAGCGTATGCCTTTGGATATTGAAATCTCTGTTGTCTTGGCGCGAGGCACTGAAGGTGAAGTGATTACCTACCCTGTTTCTGAAAATATTCATGAAAGCGGTATTCTTGATGTTAGTGTTGTTCCTGCACGCATTGATACAGCTTTAGAAACTAAAGTTATCGATATGGCAAAAGAGATTGCCACTGCTTTAAATTATATTGGTCTCATGGCGGTTGAATTTTTTATTTCCAATGGAGAAATTTTGGTTAATGAAATTGCTCCTCGCCCTCATAACAGCGGCCATTACACATTAGATGCGTGTGTCACTGATCAGTTTGAACAACAAGTCCGTGCTGTTTGTGGTTTACCTTTAGGTGATACAACACTGCTATCACCCGTGGTAATGATTAATATGTTGGGTGACATTTGGCATGGTGGAAAAACACCAAAGTGGCAAAAACTGCTTGATCATCCAAACGTAAAACTTCATTTGTACGGTAAATACGAAGCGCGTCCCGGACGTAAGATGGGACACTTTAATGTGCTATCTGCAAATATTGATGATGCGTTAACGCTAGCTGAGGATCTTAAACAGCAGTTGAGTAAAGCGGACTAACTGTCACTG
This sequence comes from uncultured Thioalkalispiraceae bacterium, assembly GCA_964605385.1. Taxonomy (GTDB): domain Bacteria; phylum Pseudomonadota; class Gammaproteobacteria; order UBA6429; family Thiohalophilaceae; genus JAGLTQ01. Next base: position 11,965 of record CAZSCK010000047.1, on the reverse strand, counting down.
CGAAGGAACAAAGTGACTGCGGCAATCTCATAACAATCACACTAACCATGAGATTGCCACGTCATTATAGAAAAATACTTTTTCTATAATTCCTCGCAATGACGAGTTTATATAAATATTATTGAGCTCTCATTTATCAAATGCAAACACCAGAAACAATCATCGATCTAATCCGCCATGGCGAACCTGAAGGTGGACGTGCTTTTCGTGGCCATTCAATTGATGACACGTTAAGTGAAAAAGGCTGGCAACAAATGTGGGATGCCGTAGGTGAAAATGCACCCTGGGATCAAATAGTCACATCACCTTTAGAACGTTGCCTGGCTTTTGCTGAAGCGCTAATGGACACATATAAAATTCCTTGTGATACCGAAGATGATTTTAAAGAAGTGGGTTTTGGGAGTTGGGAAGGACGAGCACCTGATGAAATTAAAGAAGATAATTTAAAAGAGTATCAGGATTTTTATCTCGACCCGGTAAACAAGAGACCACAAGGTGCTGAAGATCTGGATCAGTTTATTCAGCGTGTGATTAATGCTTATGAACAAATGATTGAAAAATACAAAGGCCAACATATATTAATTGTGGCTCACGCTGGTGTTAACCGTGCAATAATTGCAAATGCATTACATGCCGCACCGATTGGCCTTTATCGAATTAAAGTAAATAATGCAGGAATATCCAGAATCAAACATGATCATTTAGGTAATCACCTGCTTTACCATAATGTTCAACTAGCAGATATAATAGACAAATAGGTCACATCAAAATGCTGACAGATAAAGAAGTTAAAAAATTACGTGAAGACATTGTCTTTAGTGAAACATTAAAAGGTTTTCCTTTTGTATTTCATACTACGTGGGGAATTTTTTCACCACGTAATATTGATGATGGTACATTATTATTACTCAAGTATCTTGAGATTAATGAAGCTGATGACTGTTTAGATTTAGGTTGCGGTTATGGTCCTATTGGATTAACCATGGCTAAACTTGCACCAAAAGGAAAAACTACGCTGGTAGATAAAGATTTTAAGGCCGTTGAATACAGCAATATCAATGCTGAGCTTAATCAAATTAAAAATGCTGAGGCGTTATTAAGCAATGGCTTTGATCAAATTAATAAACATAGATTTAATGTTGTGGTTTCAAACATCCCGGCAAAAGTCGGAAATGAAATGTTAAGCTTATTTTTATATGATGCTTACAAACAAATGAAACATGGTGGAAAAATATATGTTGTTACCATTACAGGTTTACGCAAATATATAAAACGTAACTTTATTGAAGTTTTTGGCAACTATAAAAAACTCAAGCAAGGACCGAGCTACACCGTTGCTATGGCAATAAAAGAATAATCTTATTAAATAAAACAAACTTAATACATATTTCCGAGGTTAATGTGAATACAGAAAGTAACAATACAAGAACGACAACTCTAAATATTATGGCCCAGTTAATTTTCTGGAGTCGCTGGTTACAAGCACCACTTTATCTTGGTTTGATTGTTGCTCAAGGTGTATATGTTTATCACTTTATGGTGGAGCTGGTTCACCTTGTTTCTATCGCAAGCACTATTACTGAAAGCCAGATTATGCTCATAGTTTTGGGATTAATTGATGTTGTGATGATTGCCAATTTATTGATTATGGTTATCATAGGTGGCTATGAAACGTTTGTTTCTCGATTAAATCTGAAAGAACATCATGATCAACCTGAATGGTTATCTCATGTTAATGCAGCAACAATGAAAATAAAGTTATCTATGGCATTAATTGGAATATCATCAATTCACTTGTTAAAGACTTTTATTAATGCAGATCAAATGTCTGAAGCCACTATAAAATGGCAAGTCATTATTCATATCACATTTATTCTTTCTGCAATTGCGATGGCATATACAGATAGAATTATGACAAAAACATTAATTGATGCACATGGGAAACCTGAAACCTGAAGACTAAAGTCTTTAGTTAAGTATTAACAATGACAAACGCGGTGGTCTATAGGAGATTGCCGCAGTCATTGCATTCCTTCGATGCCAGAGCGTGCGTAGCACGTTAGGGTAATACTGACGAAACGCGCAGAGGTTTATTTCAGTCTGTTTTAGCGGCAAACCTCATAATCATGTTTAGTTTCTAACACCGCTAACGCCATTTCTGCCTGAACAAAACCGTTTGCTGCTGACTTTTTCCACCAACGCGATGCTTCACAGGTACGGCTGGACATACCAATTCCATTTGCATATAACGCACCTAAATTAAACTGTGCAACCGCATCACCATTCATCGCAGCCATGCGCCACCACTTCAATGCTTTTCTCAGATCCGGTTTAATTGAGTCCCGTCCAGTGGCATAAATAATACCTAAGTTATACTGAGAATCAGCATTTCCCGCTTTTGCTGCACGTTTCCACCAGGTAATTGCTTTAGACAAATCTGCCGTAATGCCATGCCCCTGAGCATAGGCAACGGCTAAATTATGTTGGGCAACATTAACTCCCGCTTTAGCTGCTTTTTTGTACCAATAAAATGAAGAATACTCATTTTTCTTCACCCCTAAACCAGCATCATATTGTGTTGCTAATAAATACTGTGCCTGCACATGACCGTTTTCAGCCAATGAATTCAACAAACGAGCAGAATAAGCATAATCCTGATTTTCAAAAGCTATTTGTGCCTGAGAAAAATTAACCTGTTGTTGCTGGTGCGCATAACCGGCACTATGGGAATATGACACTTTAAAGCTTGAATTAGATGCTGAAACACGTTGAGAAATGATTAAACTGCTCAAAAATAGCAGCATTAGAAAAGTAAAGAGAAAATCACGATACAAAAGCGACACTTTTAGCGCTTTAATTTTAGTAGCTGTTCTGGGCAAAGACATTGAGGCATCCTCCGTAGTAGAAGAATTCCATTTCAAATGTTCCTATAAAATTTAGCGACCCATTTGGCGTAGTCTTTAGATAATTTATTTGCCTTTTAAAATCAAAGAGTTAAAATGAATTATTAACCCTGAAAATAACAAAAATTATGACTAAATCTGATTCTGAAACAGTTAGCAACAGTTCACTACCACTTTGCATTGATCTGGATGGCACCCTAATCCAAACCGATTCACTGTGGGAATCTTGTCTTCGTTTGATCAGCCAAAAACCATTTATGCTTATTTCGTTACTTTTATGGCTCTTTTTAGGCAAAGCAGGCTTCAAAGAAAAAGTCAGCAGGCATGTAAAACTGGCTCCAGGCTCCTTACCGTTTAATACCAATTTATTAAAGTACTTAACTCAGCAACGGTTACACAATCGTCAGCTTATTTTAGTCACCGCGGCAAATAAAACAATTGCCGAAGCAATTGCTGCACACCTGAATATATTTGATGAAATTCTCGCGAGTGATGAAACACATAACTTATCGGGGAAAAATAAAGCCAAAGTGTTGGTCGACAAGTTTGGTGAAAAAGGATTTGTGTATGCGGGTAATGCTGATGTTGATTTAAATGTTTGGCAACATGCTGCAGCAGCAATTGTTGTTAATGGCTCAGAAAAATTATCTATAAAAGCACAACAAATAACGACTATTGAAAAAGAATTTCCAACAAAGGACAAAACGTCTTTCAAAGTTATTTTGAAAGCCATACGAGTTCACCAGTGGGTTAAAAACCTGCTCATTTTCACTGCGCTAATTCTTTCGCATAGCTGGTTTAATACTACGGCACTGCACTCTATTATACTTGCCTTCTTTTCATTTAGTTTTGCCGCATCATCTATTTATCTGATTAATGATCTTATTGATCTCGAGGCAGACAGAAAGCACCAAACAAAAAAATATCGCCCCCTGGCTGCAGGAACTTTATCTATTCAATCGGCAGTCATGATTATCCCGATATTACTGAGCTTTTCATTAATATTAGCTCTACAATTAAGTTCAGATTTTGTCTCTATACTTATATTGTATCTTGTTCTAACAACAGCATATTCTTTATTTTTAAAGCCCCTTGTTTTACTTGATGTTATTACATTAACCAGCCTGTATACCCTTCGCATAGTTGCAGGCGCTATCGCTATTGATGTTCCACTATCTCATTGGTTACTCGCATTTTCAATGTTTATTTTTCTTTCGCTTGCCTTAATTAAACGCTACTCAGAATTAAAAAATCTCATACAGCATGGTGAAACAAACTCTGCATCTCGTGACTATCATGTTGACGATTTACCTGCTATTAGTTTATTTGGAATTAGTAGTGGTTATATTTCAGTATTGGTTCTGGTTCTTTATGCTCATGACTTACAGGCAGGAACTTTGTACGCACAGCCAGACTGGTTATGGTTTGTAGCCGTGGCAGTCTTATACTGGATAAGCCGAATGTGGTTACTCGCTTTTCGCGGTGAAATGAATGAAGATCCTGTTCTTTTTGCAATACATGATCGTAGCAGTTATTTCGTTGCTCTTTTTGTTACTGTCAGTTTATATTTAGCGTTGTAAAAAATATGAAAAATTATCAATCATGGGGGCATTACCCAAAAATAGATGACAATAAACAAGATGTTTATCATGTTTACCCTGATTCATTTTCATTTCCTGAACCTAATGATGATGCAACAGATACGCCTTCATTTCTTGCCTATGCTCAGGGCCGAAGTTATGGTGATGTCTGTCAAAATAAAGAGGGTATTCTTCTTGATACTCAGCACCTTGACCATTTTATAGAATACGATAGAGAAAAAGGCATTTTACGCTGTGAAGCGGGCGTTACTTTTGAAAACATCCTGCAACTTATTATTCCGCATAACTGGTTTTTACCTGTAACCCCTGGCACTAAATACATTAGTGTCGGTGGTGCACTAGCAAATGACGTACATGGAAAAAACCATCACAAAGCCGGAACGTTTGGACGTTACGTTATAAAATTTGAATTACTACGTTCAAATGGTGAACGATTAATTTGTAGCCCTACTGAAAATATTGAATTGTTTAATGCAACAATTGGCGGGCTAGGTTTAACCGGTTTAATTAACTGGGTTGAATTTTCATTAAAAAAAATACCCGGTAGTAATATTGAGCAAGAAACTATTCGTTTTAATAATTTACAGGAATTTTACCGTTTGTCAGATGAGTCTGATAAAGACTGGGAATATACCGTAGCATGGATCGACTGTCTTGCTACGGGTGATGAACTAGGGCGTGGTTTATTTATGCGTGGTAATCATTGTGAAGCAAAGAAAAAACATAAATTTAAAACATCCAAACTCTCTGTACCCTTTAATGCTCCGGGTTTTCTTTTAAATAAATACACTGTTAATGCTTTTAATCATCTCTATTTTAAAAAACCGATAAAACAATATTCTAAAGTTGATTACGATCCTTTTTTCTACCCCTTAGATGCTATTGAAAACTGGAACAGACTTTATGGTAAACGTGGTTTTATGCAATACCAGTGTGTTATTCCAAAAGAACATCGGGAAAAAGCCATGACTGAAATGCTTACGCTCATTTCAGCTAGCAGCCAGGCTTCTTTTCTTAGTGTATTAAAAGAATTTGGTGATATTAAATCACCTGGCCTGCTTTCATTTCCTCGCCCGGGCATAACTTTAGCTTTAGATTTCCCTAATCGTGGTCAGAAAACTTTAGACCTGTTAAATGAATTAGATGTTATTACGCTAAAATTTTCTGGCTCGGTATATCCGGCTAAAGATGCTCGTATGAGTGCAGAATTTTTCACAAAATATTATCCAAACTGGGAAGAGTTTAAACAATATATTGATCCATATTTTTCATCTGATTTTAGGCGTAGAATATCTCCAAAATAAACAGGAACACCCCATGTCAAACATATTAATATTAGGCGCAACTTCTACAATAGCAAAACATACCATACGTCTGTTTGCTGCAGATGAACATTCATTATATTTAGTTGCACGAAATGAAGACAAACTTGCTTCAATGAAACAGGATATGCTTGTTCGTGGAGCAAAAAATGTTAACTATGAATGTCTCGATCTTAGCGATGATAAGCAACATACAGACCTCATATCACGTGTAACTGAAACCATGGGTTCAATCGATATCGTACTTATTGCTTATGGCACTTTGTCAGATCAGAATACTTCTATTGAAAGTTATGCAAATACGCTTAAAGAATTACAAATAAATTGTTTAAGTGTGATATCTCTTCTCACAATTTTAGCTAATCAAATGGAACAACAAGGTTCTGGTAGTATTGCGGTTATATCATCACCATCAGGTGATCGTGGTCGTCAAAGTAATTATATTTACGGCACCGCTAAAGGTGCATTAACAATATTTTTACAAGGTCTACGCAATCGTCTATCAAAATCAAATGTACATGTATTAACCATTAAACCTGGATTTGTTGATACGCCCATGACTAAAGACTTTAAAAAAGGATTTCTATGGGCAAACCCGGAAGTTATTAGCAAAGGTATATACAATGCTATCAAGAAAAAACGTGAAGTTGTTTACCTGCCCTTCTTCTGGCGTTATATCATGTTCATCATTAAATCTATTCCAGAAAAAATATTTAAGTATTTATCACTATGAATTCATTTATAGAAATATCAAAAGACAGCAAAATTATTATCCCGGGTGCTGCTGGCCTGGTCGGACAAAATCTAATCGTCTTTTTAATGAAGGCGGGTTATACAAATCTGGTTGCGATTGATAAACATAAAAACAACACTAAAATGCTTGCGAACCTTCATCCAGATATTACAGTGATTGAAGCTGATCTTGCAGAAGATGGTGAGTGGCAAACAAGTCTGAAAAATGCAGACATGATAATTATGTTGCAGGCACAGATTGGTGGTTTAACGATTGAGCCCTTTATTCGCAACAATGTAACCTCAACCAAAAAAGTAATTCACTCGGCTAAGAAATATAATGTACCCTATATTGTTCATATCAGTTCTTCCGTCCTGGAATCAGAAGCAGACGACTTTTATACTCAAACAAAGGAAGATCAGGAAAATTTAATTATTAACTGTGGCATTCCACATTGTATTTTACGCCCAACTCTGATGTTTGGTTGGTTTGATCGTAAACACCTCGGCTGGTTATCACGATTTATGGCGAAGATACCCGTTTTCCCTATACCATCGCATGGTCGGTTTATGCGTCAACCTCTTTATGTTGGTGATTTTTGTAACATCATTATAAGTGCGATGTTTAAACAACCTGATAATGAAATATTCAATATTACCGGGCGTGAAAAAATTGACTATGTTGATATTATCAAGGCCATTAAAAAAACATTAGGTTTACGTACCTGGATCATGCATATTCCTTATAGTCTGTTTTGGATTTTATTAAAAATATATGCCATCGTTGATCGTGACCCACCTTTTACAACATCACAACTCAAAGCACTTATTATTCATGAAGAATTTGAACTTATTCCCTGGTGGGATATTTTTGAAATTAAATCAACCCCATTAGATCAAGCATTAAAAGAAACTTACCTTGATGAAACCTACAGTAAATATGTTCTGCATTTTTAGGAATAGAAAATGAAAAAAGTTGCCGTTATTGGCGCTGGCCCAATGGGACTAGCAGCAGCCTATGAATTAACAAAACAAGGCAAACAAGTTGATGTCTATGAATTTGATGATCGCATAGGCGGCATGTCTGCTCACTTTGACTTTAATGGAATGGATATTGAACGCTACTACCATTTTGTCTGTGGGCAAGATCATCCTTTATTTAATTTAATGGATGAACTCAACATGCGCGACAAGTTGCATTGGGTTGATACAAAAATGGGGTATTACTACAACGGTCAACTTCATAAATGGGGTGATCCTTTTTCGTTACTTAAATTTCCTCATCTCGATTTAATCTCAAAACTGCGTTATGGCGCACATATGTTTTTTTCATCTAAACGCAAAAAAGATCAATGGAAAGATCTTGATTCTATTGATGCGGTTAACTGGTTAAAAAAAGGCGGTGGTGAAAAGTCCTATAAAATTTTGTGGGAGAGACTCTTTAAACTTAAATTCCATCACTACACAGATAACCTTTCTGCAGCCTGGATTTGGGCTCGAATTCGCCGCATGGGTTCATCACGTCGTAGTATTTTTCAGGAATCATTAGGCTACATTGAAGATGGTTCTGAAACCTTACTTAAGCGCTTACAACAGGAAATTGAAAATGAAGGTGGCCAAATTTTACTTAACACACCTGTAAGTGAAGTCATTAGTGATAACAATAATATAGTAACCGGCGTTAAGCTTGCAGATAAAGAAATAAATTACGATCAGGTGATTAGTACTATTCCACTACAGTACCTGCCAAAAATGATCCCTCAACTACCTGATGAACATCTCACTCAATACAAACAAGTTCAGAATATTGGTGTCGTGTGTTTACTCTTTAAACTAAAAAAAACAGTAACACCTAATTTCTGGTTGAATATTAGTGATGATAATTTCGAAATCCCGGGTGTAATCGAAATGAGTAATTTACGTCCTTTATCTGAACATACGGTTTATGTCCCATATTATATGCCGCAATCATTAGATAAGTTTAAATGGTCTGATGAACAGTTTATCGATGAAGCTAAGTCATATTTAAGCAAACTTAATCCTGAGTTAACTGATTCAGATTTTATTGATATTAATGTTGCGCGCTATGCTTTTGCTCAACCGATTTGCCAACCCGATTTTTCACACCACCTACCACCAATGCGATCAGAAATAGAAGGTTTATTCATTGCAGATACATCTTATTATTATCCTGAAGATCGTTCTATTTCAGAAAGTATTGATCTAGGAAAACGACTAGCAGAAATGTCGAACTTGTAAATAAACTATGATCAAAGCCAAACACAGTGAGTTTTTTCAATTTCTAATCGTCGGAGGCTTTTCAGCCGGAGTTAACTTTGTCAGCCGTATTGGTTTTAGTGAACTGGTTTCTTACCGATACGCAATTATACTTGCATACCTTGTCGGCATGATTACGGCTTTTTTATTATCGAAACATTATGTTTTTGAAAAAAGTGGCCGTCCATTTAAAGATGAGCTTCGTGACTTTACCATTGTCAATATTTTTGCAGTGATTCAGGTCTGGTTAATTAGTGTAGGTTTAGCTGAATACTTCTTTCCTTACATTACTTTTAATTATTACCCTGAAGAAGTTGCCCATTTAATTGGCCTGGGTATCCCTGTTATTAGCAGCTACTTTGGACATAAATATTTTTCATTTCGCAAGGTATGAACCTTCGTAGTATTTAACTGCTACTTACCCTAAAAATTATACTTAGATTTAAACTCACATTGCCCTACGGGTAACCAACTCGGAATTTCATAAAAATCACGGTTAATTTCTTTTAATACTTCTTCGCGGTATAATTTATAATTAAAGCCCTTTCCTAATAACAGTTCAAATGTCGCTTCTCTCACTTTAAAAGACTTGCGCTCACTACTAGAAAAATATCGGCTATATTTATCTAAATTTATTGCTGTGCGTTTAAATATAAGGATATTTTTACCCTCTAGTTTTCTATAATCAACTAGTCGCTCATCTTCTCTTGCATGAAATGAAGCTTTATCAAAAACTATAAAGTGTTTACGAGTGTAATATGATGCCACTGATGACATACCATAACTGATCGTCGCAAATTGATAATCTTTTTCATACTGCTCTAGTTGAGAAAAAACTTCATTTGGATATTTACCAATTGTAATATTTTCAACCGCTTCTTTTTTACTGGCAAAGGTCTCTACAGGCAACAGCATAATACTGCTCAACGCTAAAATATGAATTAAACTAAATACCCACATAAAATGGAAAACCCAACGCCACTGTTTTGTATTTAACAACCCGGAAAAAGCAATAAATACAAAAGGATAAAAGCTAAAGACCCAATGTAAACCGACTTGTTTTCTAATCACTAACAGTAAAAATAAAAACAATGGGAACACCGCTAACCACAGATAAAATTTATTAAACTTATCAGAATAAATACTTTTAAAATTATTTCGGTTTTTTAAAACATAAAAAATTATCAGAGGAGAAAATAAATAAATTAACATTAATAAATATTTAGCTAAACTAACAACAGGATTATTCGCACTTGCGGTACGGTTAAATAAGTTAAATAGAATATTATTCCAACAATTATTATAATTCCAAAGTAAATTAAGAAAAACAAAAGGAGAAACCATTAGTAGGATAAGTGATAGACCTAAAAGTCCCTTTTTATTTCTGTGGAATAAAACAATATAAATACCATAAGTTAGCCCTAAAAATATCGCAAAATATTTAGAGAAAAAGGCTAAACCCAAAAACAAACCTGAGAGTAAAAACTTTACACTCCATTCTTTAGCCGTATCACTTTCATATAATGCAGAATATAAAAGCCATGCGGAAACAAAACTAAAAATTATTAAGGGGGTGTCTGTTGTAATTAAAACATTTATAACATTCACTGGCGCAACTAAAAAGCACAAAGCCACCCAAGCTGCAACTTGAGGCTGACAACTTTTTAGTGCTTGATAAATACCATACGATAATAAGATTGGTAAAACGACAGAAGGTAATCTAAGCCACCAAGCTGCATCTGATACCGTTAAAAATAATGAAAGCAACCAACCAACCATTGGGGTGTGATCATAATAACCGTAGTCGAGATTTTTACCCCAAACGATGAAGTAGGCTTCATCACCTGTCATAGGAAGCCAAGCCGACAAAAATAAACGAATTAAGAATACAGCGATTAGTGCTTTAAAAAAAAGCGCCTGACCATTTATTTTATCGATGCTTGAATTAGACATCATTAACCTCTAATCGCTATTTCCATATTATTAAATGCTTCTTGCCACATTTCACGGCTACATTCATTAACGGCCATTAACTCAATCACTTCATACGCAAGTTTTCGATTTTCTGGAGTAAATTCTTTTAATTTACCTAACATATACATGTGGCCGGTCTTTTCAACATTAAGCGTTGCTACCAAAGCAAATAATAACAATGATTGACCTGAACGAGGATCATTAGTTATTTCCTGTATGATTTTTTCTAGTATTGTGTCTGACATAATTGAACCTATTACTATTATTTCAACCAATGATAACAATAAACATTTGTCATTACGAAGGAATGAAATGACTGAAGTAATCTTCAGCTACGGAGCTCTCATCATGAGATTACTCCGGGCGTCCTGCCCTTCGCCCTGCGGGCCAAGCAAAGCTTGTTCAAAATCGTTCCATACGATTTTATGCCACGCTGCGCTCGCAATGACAGGTCGATTTAAGCTAAGTATCTTTTAACATAAATACGTAATAAATAAAAAGGCGGGTTAAAAAACCCGCCTTCTTATACTACTTTAAGAATAAATTCTTATTTGTAGAAGCTAATCATTTCTTCTAATGATTTAACTTTGATTTTGTCTGCATTACCCGCTGAACCAAATGATTCAAAACGTGCTTTACAGATTTCTCTCATTGCATTCGTAGCTTCTTTGTAGAATTTACGAGGATCAAAGTTTGAAGGATTTTCTTTCATATGACGACGGATTGAACCAGTAGATGCCATACGTAAATCAGTATCGATGTTTACCTTGCGAACACCTGATTTAATGCCCTTAACGATTTCTTCAACCGGTACGCCGTAAGTTTGCTTCATGTCACCACCGAAGTCGTTGATGATTTTCAACCATTCTTGTGGCACTGAAGATGAACCGTGCATAACTAAATGTGTGTTAGGAAGTTTTGCATGAATTTCTTCAATACGGTCGATACGTAAAACTTCGCCAGTAGGTTCTTTAGTGAATTTGTAAGCACCATGTGAAGTACCGATAGCAATTGCTAAAGCATCAACATTTGTTTGTTCAACAAAATCTGCTGCTTCTTGAACACCTGTTAATAGCTGCTCCATGTCCAAAGCGCCTTCAGCACCGTGGCCATCTTCTTCACCCATCATGCCTGTTTCTAATGAACCTAAACAACC